>JBJTJO010000095.1:0-5756 GCA_046095965.1 Planctomycetaceae bacterium | reverse complement strand
GGCGCCGCTCGGTCGCATCCTCGTGGAGGCGGGCGCGCTCTGCGAGGTCGGCGACGTCCGCCTGCTCGAGGTGGTTCCGGGGCCGCACCTCGCCCGGCTCGTCGGGCCGCGGCCCACGTTCGGCCGCGTGGCCACGATCGCGATCGCGGGCCGACCGGCGATCGATCTCCTGGAAATCGCCGCGGCCGGGTGAGCGCGGCCACCTGCGCGGGATCGGCGGCCAGGAAAATTTCGCGGTTTTGCGGCGAGCCGTGGAAGCCCTTGCGAGTCAAGGATTTATGCCCAGTCCTTCGATATTGACTCGCCGCGCGCGACACCTGTAGAGTTGGGTCGTCTGGCAAGGATGGCAAGCACGGAGGCGATCGCAGGAATTGGAGTCCTGCCCCTCGCATATCCCGCTTGTTGCCCTTCCGGGCACCTCGTCCGCGGGTTCGGGACCGCTCGGGCGGCCTCGCGATTCCGGAGGAGACGCGTCGGGACGGAGCGCGACGCGGTTGGCGACTGTTGCGGCGACAGCGTCATGGGTTTGGAGCAAGGAGGCCTAGGCGATTCGGGGCACCGGCACGATGGCCCGCCCCGTCCGCCGTATTGACCAGCCGTCCGCCGGCTGGGGAGAGGTGGTGAGTCCATGCAAAAGACCGTGTACACGACCGGCGAAGCCGCCAAGATCTGCAAGGTGAGTCAGCAGACGATCATCCGCTGCTTCGACTCCGGTCAGCTCAAGGGGTTTCGCGTTCCGGGCAGCCGGTTCCGCCGGATCCCGCGTGACCAGTTGTTTCTCTTCATGCGCGACAACGGGATTCCCACCGACGCGCTCGAGAGCGGGCGGCGGAAGATTCTCGTCGTGGACGACGACCAGGATCTCGTCGAGCTGATCACCGACGTCCTCGAGCGGGACGGCCGCTTCGAGACGCGGAGCGTCAACAACGGCTTCGACGCCGGCATGATGGTCAAGGACTACCGTCCCGACCTGATCGTGCTCGATGTCATGCTGCCCGACATCAACGGCAAGGAAGTCTGCCAGCGGGTCCGCAGCGACTCGACCATGGACGAGGTGCGGATCATCTGCATCTCGGGCATGTGTGAGCCCGACAAGATCGAGGACCTCAAGGCGAGTGGCGCCAACGAGTTCCTGCAGAAGCCCTTCGAGGCTGAGGTGCTCGTCGATCGGATCTGCAGCCTGCTCGAGATCGAGTCGGGCGTGGCCGGGTCGTGAGGCCCGGGCGGCGTGGATCGCGACCGTGACGTTCAAAGGCCGCCCGCGCTCCCCGGAGCGCGGGCGGTCGTGTTTGCGGGCGGGCTGACGCGGGTGTTCGGCCGGAGGGCGACGTGAGCGACGCGGTCGTCGAACGGCGGGCGGACGGTGGCGCGGGGCCGCCGGCGCTGTCCCGCGCCGCGTGCGTGGTGCTCGTGCGGACCGTGCTCGGCGCGGATGGTGCCGCAGCCGGCGGGCTGGCCGCAGAGTTCCGGCGGCACGGTGGCGACGACCGGGCGGTGGTGGCGTGGCTCGAGGCGATCGACCGGATGGCTGAAGGCCCGGAGGCGGCCCGCGACGAGGTCGCCGGGCAGTTGGCCGCGGGGTTCGTGGTGGCCGGCATGCCGCCGGCTGCGGCGGTGCCGGAGGCGGCCGCACTGGCGGCTGCCGTCACGGCCGCGGTCGCCGGGCGCGAGGCTCGTGGGCGGTTCGACGCCGCGGTGTCCACGGCCCGGCTCGAAGCCATGCGCGAGTTCGCCTACGGCGCGGGGCACGAACTCAACAATCCCCTGGCCAACATCGCCGCGCGGGCCCAGGCCCTGCTCGTCGAGGAGCAGTCACCGGAGCGGCGGCGCCGGCTGGCGGTGATCGTGGACCAGGCATTCCGCGGCCGCGACATGATCGGCGGCCTGATGGTGTTCGCGCGGCCGCCGAAGCCGGCACCCGTCGCCACCGCCATCGACGCCATGCTCGCGGGTGCGGTCGAGGCCGTGAAGCCGCTGGCGGCAGCGCGCGGGGCGAGGCTCGAGTGCAGTCCGCCGCCGCGTCCGGTGGCCGTGCTGGTGGATGCGGCGCACGTCGGCGAGGCCCTGCGGCTGCTCATGGTGAACGCCCTCGAGGCGGTGGCTGCCGGGGGACGCGTGACCCTCGCGGCCGATCGCCGCGACGACCACGACGCGCCACCGCAGTGCGAGGTGGTCGTCGCCGACGACGGTCCGGGCATGGCCGCCGACACGCTCCGGCGGGCGTTCGACCCGTTCTTCAGCGGCCGTGAGGCGGGGCGCGGCATCGGGCTGGGGCTGCCCAAGGCCTGGCGGCTCATCGAGGCCAACGGAGGGCGGATCACGGTCGATTCCGGGCCCGGCAGGGGCACCCGCGTCTCCCTCCTGCTGCCGTTGGCCGGGGACGCGCGGTAAAGCTTTCCCAGGGTGCCCCGTATGGCGCAGCCGCCGGCAAGCCCGCCAGTCGCGGCCGCTCTCCGGCCTTGCCGCTCTTTCGGGGGTTTCCCTATCTTTTGCCGGTTCCGCTCGACCGGCGATGGAATGCCGGGGCAGCTTGCCAGCAGGGATGTGCGCATGAAGTTCACGGAATCCGAATCCGTGTCGGCCGTCGCCGGCCAGGAGGAGATGGCGGAAGACGCGCCGGGGCGGGCGTTCGTGCCCGGCCACCTCGCCCGTGCGAGCGTGCAGCGATTGAGCCCAGACCGGGCCCGCGCCGCGGTCCGTCGCGAACTCGACCTGGCCGCGCCCACCGCCGAGCGGGCCGCGCTGGCAGCGGCCGCGAGCCGCACGGCGGCCTGGCTCGCCGCCCGACAGGCGGCCGACGGCCACTGGCGGGCGCCGCTCGAGGGCGACACGATCCTGGAGAGCGAATACATCATCCTGCTCGCGTGGGCCGGGAGGCTCGACACGCCCGAGGCGGCGGGCTGCGGTCGCCGCATCCTCGAGCAGCAGCTGGCGGACGGCGGCTGGGCGCTGCATCCCGACGGGCCGCTCGACGTCAGCGCGAGCGTGAAGGCCTACCTCGCGCTCAAGCTCCTCGGCCACGATCCCGCCTCCCCCGACCTCGTGCGGGCCCGGCACGCGATCGCCGGTGCGGGCGGGCCCTGGGCCGTCAACAGCTTCACGAAGTTCTATCTCGCGCTCCTCGGGCAGATGCCCTACGCGGCGTGCCCGGCCGTGCCGCCCGAGATGGTGCTCCTTCCCGACTGGTTCCCGGTGAACCTGCACCGCGTCTCGGCGTGGTCGCGAACGATGATCGTGCCCCTGTCGCTCATGTGGGCGTTCAAGCCGGTGCGGCGGATTCCGGCCGACCGTGGGATCGCGGAGTTGTTCGCCGTGGCCGGCGGCGCCCGCCCGCCCGCGCCCGGTGACCGCGGGGGCTGGGCGGTCTTCTTCCGCGCCATCGATCGCGTCCTCAAGGGCTGCGAGGCCGTGGGGTTCGTGCCGTTGCGGGCCCGCGCGGTCCAGGCCTGCCGCCGCTGGATGCTCGCGCGGTTCGCGGGCAGCGACGGCCTCGGGGCGATCTTCCCGCCGATCGTGTGGAGCTTCATCGGCCTGAAGTCGCTGGGCTGCGCCGACGACGCGCCCGAGGTCCGCGAGTGCTGGGACCAGCTGCAGCGGCTCGTCGAGCGCGAGCCCGACGGCACGACGCGGCTCGAGCCCTGCCGGTCCCCCGTCTGGGACACGGCGATCACGCTCATCGCGCTCGAGGAGGCCTCGCGCGGGCGCCCGCAGCCGGCCGGCGCGGTCGCCGACCTCGACCGCGCGGTGGACTGGCTCCTCGCCAACGAGATTCGCACGGCCGGCGACTGGGCGCGGCGGACGTCGGCCGAGCCGTCCGGCTGGTGCTTCGAATACGCCAACCGCTTCTATCCCGACGTGGACGACACGGCGATGGTGGTGATCGCGCTGGCCACGTGGCGGCGAGCCGCACGCGGCCGCACGCCGGGCGCGGCAGACCGGCTCGCTCGTGTCGGCACGGCGATCGCCCGGGCCCGCGCCTGGCTCGTGGCGATGCAGAACGCGGACGGCGGCTGGGGTGCCTTCGATCGCGACAACGACTGCGAGTTCCTCTGCAAGGTGCCCTTCGCCGACCACAACGCGATGATCGATCCGAGTTCCCCGGATCTTGCCGGCCGCGTGCTCGAGGCCTTCGGCAAGTCGGGCCTGCGGGTCGGCCACCCCGCCGTGGACCGGGCCGTGGCCTACCTGCGGCGCTCGCAGGAGGTCGATGGTGCGTGGTTCGGCCGCTGGGGCGTGAACTACGTCTACGGCACGTGGCAGGCGCTCGCGGGCCTGCGGGCCGTCGGGGTGCCGGCCGACGACGAGGCGATTCGCGCCGGTGCCGACTGGCTCGTGGCGCGGCAGCAGGCCGATGGCGGCTGGGGCGAGACGCCGGAGAGCTATGCCGACCGGGCGCTCGCCGGCACGGGGCCCGTCACCGCATCGCAGACGGCCTGGGCCGTGGCCGGGCTCGTGGCCGCGGGTCGCGGCGGCTCGCGTGCCGTCCGCCGCGGCGTGCGTTGGCTCGTGGAGCGGCAGGAGGCCGACGGCTCGTGGGCGCAGCGGGAGTTCACCGGCACCGGGTTCCCCAAGGTCTTCTACCTCCGCTACCACTGGTACCCGATCTACTTCCCGCTCGTGGCGCTCGCCCGGGCCGCGGCGGCGACGGAGTGCGACACATGAGCGTGCCGGTCGGCCAGATGCTCGCGGTGCTTCGGCACGTGGCCGTGCAGCGGCTGCGCGGCAATGCCCGCTATCCGCTCGTGCTCATGCTCGAACCGCTGTTCCGCTGCAACCTCGCCTGCGGTGGCTGCGGCAAGATCCAGCATCCACCCGACGTGCTGCGGTCGCACCTGTCGCCCGAGCGGTGCCTCGCCGCCGTGGACGAGTGCGGGGCCCCGATCGTGTCGATTCCCGGCGGCGAGCCGCTCCTCCATCCGCGGATCGTGGAGATCGTCGAGGGCATCGTGGCCCGGCGGAAGTATCTCTACCTCTGCACCAATGCGCTCAAGCTCGAGGAGATGCTGCCGCGATTCCGCCCGTCCCCCTACCTCGCGTTCTCCGTGCACCTCGACGGCCCCCGCGAGGAGCACGACCACGCCGTCTGCCGCGAGGGCGTTTACGACGTCGCCGTGTCGGCGATCCGCGCCGCCCGCCGCGCGGGCTTCCGCGTGACGACGAACTCGACGCTGTTCACCGACGCCGACCCGGCGCGGCACCGCCGGTTCTTCGACGAGGTGATGGATCTCGGCGTCGAGGGCATGATGATCTCGCCGGGCTATCCCTACGCGAAGGCCCCCGACCAGGACCACTTCCTGCCGCGGCGTCGCAGCCAGACCCTGTTTCGCCGCCTCCTCGCCGACGCGCCGCGCCGCTGGACGTTCACCCAGTCGCCGGTGTTCCTCGAGGTCCTCAAAGGCGAGTGGGACCTCGAATGCCGCCCCTGGGGCACGCCCACCTACAACCTCTTCGGCTGGCAGCGGCCCTGCTACCTCCTCGACGAGGGCTACGCGCAGACCTTCCGCGAGCTCATGGAGGAGACCGACTGGGACCGCTACGGCCGCGCGAGCGGCAACCCGAAGTGCGCGAACTGCATGGTGCACTGCGGCTACGAGCCGGCGGCGGTCGAGGCCACCTTCGGCTCCCTCGGCGGCCTCCTGGCCACGGCCCGGCTCGTGCTCCTCGGCCCCCCGCGCGAGTCTCCCGACGCGGACGAAGCCCCCCTGCCCCGCCCCGCGCCGGTATCCGCGGCGAACGGCTTCCCGGCGCTCCCGATC
>JBJTJO010000094.1:0-10403 GCA_046095965.1 Planctomycetaceae bacterium | reverse complement strand
GGGTGCGGGGGCCGGGACGCCGCGCCGCAGCGCCGGCACCCACACCCGGCCTCCGGCCGCCCACTCCCAGCGGGAGAGGCCAACACCTGCCCAACGCCCCCCCCCTTTGGGAGAGGGCGGGGGTGCGGGTGCCTCGGTGGCCAACCGCAAGTCCCTGCACCCTCACCCGGCCTACGGCCGGCCTCTCCCAGAGGGAGAGGCGAAACAAGCGACGCTCCCGTCGTGCCGAACACCATCGACTCCCGCGGGTCAGCGCGGGGCGGGCCCCGCGGGCGCGGGGAGGAGCTCCGGCAGTTCCGGTCCCAGCGACGTGTCGGCGGCCCGCAGGTCGCTCGCCGACCGCCAGAACTCCTGCCGGGCGCTGATCTCCAGCACCTCGGCCTCGAACTTCGCCTGCTCGCGGAGCGTCACCCGGAGCACGTCGCTGCGGCCGAGCCGCAGCTGCTCCCGCTCCGCGTCGGCGACGAGCCGCGCCAGCTCCAGCCGCTGCAGCGCCTGCTCGTGGAACACGTAGGCCCGCTCGATCGCCGAGAAGGCATCCTGCACCTCGGCACGCACCTGGTCCTGCGCCCACTGCAGCTGCCGGTCGAGCTGCACGATCTGCGAGTCGAGCGACTGCATCTTGCCGCGGGCATCGCGCCGCTGCGCCGGCATCTGCAAGCCGACCGCTGCCTGGAGCACCTGGCGGTGGAGCCGCGGGGGGCCCGAGAGAGGGCTCTTGCCGTAGCCCGCGTCCTGGTTGCCGAGGATCTGGCCGTCGATGCCGGGCAGCGTCTGGTTGGCGGCGAACCTCCGCTCCACGAGCAGCTTCTCCCGCTGCAGCGACAGCCGCGCGAACTCCGGCCGCACGGCGAGCGCCCGGCCGAGTGCCTGCTCGTAGATGTCGGTGGACGGCTTCACCGGCTGCGGCAGGGGCCGCATCCGTGCCCGGCGGGCGAGGAGCGGCCGGCCCGAGGCGTCGCGGTGGTAGAGCGAGAGGTCGATCGCGGCCTGCTGCACCGCCCGGTCGGCCTGCACCACGAGGCCATTCCGCAGGGCGATGTTCTGCCGGTTGTCCACCCGCTCGATGTTGGCGACGGCGCCGGCGGTCACCTTGAGTTCGAGCTGCTCGTCACGGTCGATCGCGTACTCGAGGATCCGCTCGCTGGCGCCGTAGCGCTCGCCGCTCCCCTGCCATGTCCAGTACGACCGTGCGGCGGCCCGCATGTAGTCGAGCCGGCTGCGCTCGATCACCGGCTCGGCGATCGCGACGTCGAGCTCGGCCTGTGCGCGGGTCGCGCGGGCCCGGTCGATCTCGCGGTTCTTGGCGAAGGGGATGTTGAGGCCGCCGCGCCACTCGCCGGCGTTGGCCGTCTTCTGCGCGAGGTTGTAGGTGGGGAAGTCGCCGTAGCCAGCGCGGAAGCCACCGAAGGCGCTGACGCCGCCGGTCATGAACTGCTGCGAGAGCCCGAAGTCGGAGCGGTAGTTCTCGTAGGTGCCGGGCGCCAGCGCGTTGCCGGCCATGTTCACGTTCGTGTCGAAGGCGCCCATGGCGCTCGTGTAGCGACCGGCGGCGACGCCCCGCTCCCGCTCGACGGCCTGGAGCAGCGGGTAGTGCGCGAGCACGCTCGTGAGCACCTCGCCGAGCGTCAGCGGATCGGGCCGATCGTCGAGCGCGAGGCCCGGGATCTGCAGGGAGGCGGAGGGGGGCAGCGGCGTGCGGGCGAAATCGTCCACCGTTCGCCGGGCGGGCTGCTGGGCCGGCACTGGCAGCGGGTGTGGCGGCGCGATTGGCTCCGGAAGCGGGGCCACGGTCGGGAGGCTCACGACGCCCGGGTCCGGTGCGAGCGGCACGAAGTCCTGGCCGCGGGCCGGGCAGGCCGCGAGGACCGCGGCGAGCATCGCGGCCACGGCCGCGGCCCGCCGCCACGCGCTCAGCCGACCTTGATCTTGGGGGGCTTCGGGCCCTTGTCGTCCCCCTTGTCCTGGCCCTTCGATGCGGGCGCGAGCACCGGCGGGAAGCCGTTCAGCCGCCGCCAGATCTCGTAGCCGAGCGTCACGCGGTTCAGGAACACCCAGCCGATGGCCTGGTTGCCCTGCCGGAGGAACTCGGCGTCGGGCCAGACATCCCCCTGCAGCCGCTGCTCCGGCTGCACGAGCACGCGGAACTTGCCGTTCGACATGGCGGCGGAGTCCATCTGCAGCATCTTCCGCCCATCCTGGTCCACCTCCATCACGCTGCCGCCGAACGTGCCGATCGCGAGCTCCGGCCACCCGGAGAACTGGATCGCCGGCCAGCCCTCGAACTGCAGCCGCACGTGGGGCGGCCGGCCGGTCCGTTCGGCGTAGGCGCGCACCAGGGGCGCATCCACGCCGTCGAGGAAGAGCTCGACGACCCGTTCGGCGGTGTCGGGGACGATCGTGCACAGTTCCTCGCCTTCCTTCACGTACTGGCCACCCTGTCCCACGTTGGCCGCCACGCGGAACACGGTGCCGTCGCAGGGCGCCACGACGTGGCGGGCCTTGAAGCGCTCGATGCGGTTGGCGATCTCCTGCAGTTCGCGCTCGATCGAGAACAGGTTTTGCTCGGCCTTGCGCAGATTGCTGCGGGCCACGGCGATGGCCGAGAGCCCCGCGGCGTCGGCCTGGAGCACGAGCGACTCCTGCGTGAGCAGGGCGGCCTGGGCCCGCTGGACCTCGGCGGCGGCGCGATCCACGTCGGTCTGGGCGCGGTCGGCCCGCATCTGGGCCTCGTCGCGGGAGATCCGGCTCTCGAGCCCGCCGAACTGCGGGTTCGTGAACAGGTCGTCGAACATCTCGAACCGCGTTTTCTCGAAGCCGCGGGCGAAGCGGGCGTTGGCCCCCGCCTGCTCCGCCACCTCGATCGCCTTCTTCGCCGCGTCACGATTCGCCTCCGCCGCCTTCACGGCCGCGTCGCGGGCCCCTTCCTGGGCCCGCGCCGCGGCGGTCAGTTCCGCCACCTCCTCCCGCGCCGCCACGAGGCGGCCTTCGAGAAACTCGCGCTGATTCTCCAGACGCGTCGCGAGGTCAGGGTCGTTGTCTTCGATATCGACCACGGGATCGTTCATCTTCACGCGGCTTCCCTCGACCACGTGCCAGGTGCGGACCTGCCCCGACACCCGCGCGGTGAGCACCTGCATCCGCTCGACGGGGGAAAATGCGACGACCGTGCCGCGGCAATTCAGGGTCTGCTGCCAGGGCACGAAGGCGAGGATGAACGGGGTGGCGAGGAAGAGCAGGAAGAGCAGGCGGGCGAGGATGCGGACCGACCGCGGCGTGGCGGCGGCGGCGAGCGCCGACCTGCGGCCGCGCGGATCACCGGTCGGGTTCGCGTGCGTGGTCATGTCCACTCCACCGTCTTGTCGCACCGGCCGCGGATGTCGTCCCGGGCCGTGACGATCACGAGGCTCCACGATGCGGCGGGGTCGAAGAGCGACTCGATCAACTCGGGGCAGCCGCGGGTGTCGAGCGAGTCGAGCAGTCCGTTGATGAGCAGCAGCCGCGGCTTGCCGGCGAGTGCCCGGGCGATCGACAGCCGGGCGATCGCGTTCGCGGAGAGCGGCCGGCCGTCGGAGCCCAGGGGCGTGCCCACTCCCTGGGGCAGCCGGGCGACCTCGTCGGCGAGCCCCACCATCTCCAGCGCCCGGCGGACGTCGGCGGCCGTCAGCTCCGCCCGCCCGACGCGGATGTTCTCGGCGACGGTGTCGGCGAACGTCTCGGACTGGCCGACGTACGCGAGCTGCAGCCGCGTCTTCGCCCGGTCGAGCGATCGGGCGTCGAGGCCGTCGAACTCGAGGAGCCCCGCGTCGGGCACCCGCAGCAGGCCGAGGGTCTCGAGCAGGAACGTCTTGCCGCTGCCCGACGGGCCGGTGATGGCCACCCGCTCGCCCGGCCTCACCTCCAGCCGCCGCTGCCCGCCGCGGAGGGTGAACTCGGCGACCACGCCCATCGGCCGGTCGGCCTCGGGCAGCGTCTCGCCCCCCTCCCGTTCGAGCGGCAGCCGGTCGAGCACGCCGAGCTTGTCGAGCGACGCCAGCAGGTCGTACCAGGTCTCCAAATACTTGCCGATCTTCGACAGCGACGAGAGCACGAGGGCCACGATGAGCTCGCCGGCGACGAGCTGGCCGATCGTGAGCTGCCGGTTGATGACGAGCCAGCCGCCGAGGCCGAGGAGCACGGTCATGCCCACGGCCTCGAGCAGCAGCGCGAACAGCGTCTTCCGCCAGCCCAACCGGTAGTGGCGGCGGCGGGCGTCCACGTAGGCGCCGGCCAGGGCGTCGGCCCGTTCGTGGGCGAGCGTGCCGCCGCGACCGAAGCGAAAGGTGTGCGGGCACTTGGCGAGCTCCTCGAGCCACGCGGCCACGTCGAACTTCGCGTAGCTCTCCGCGATGCTCGTCCGCACGCCGCCGAGGCCGAGCACGAACAGCAGGAACACCATGAGCGCCGCGATGACGATGGCGAACGTGAGCAGGTAAGGGTGGTAGAAGGCGAGCACCACGAGGCCCACGACCGTGAGCGTGACGATGCCAACGCCGTCCACGAGGAGCGTCGCCAGCGCCTTCTGCGCGCTTGCGACCTCGAAGAAGCGGTTGACGATGTCGGTCGGATTGGTGCCGTCGAAGGCGCCGATCTCCGCCCGGGCGAAGTGGTCGGCAAAGGCGTCGGCCGTGCGCACGAAGAGCCGGCGCTGGAGGCACTCGACGACGAGCAGCTGCATGGCGCGGAGCGTGGCCGAGAGGGCGAGAAACCCGAGCATCACGCCCGAGAGCACGAGCACCGGCCAGAGCTGCACGCCGAACTGGACGGTGTTGACGAGGGCCTCGATGGCCGCCGGCGTGACGAGCGAGAGGATGCCCACTGCGACCGCGAACAGGACCACCGTGAGGACGTCGCGGCGCTCGTGGCGGAGCGTCTCTGCGAGCCGCGCGGTCGGGCGCTGTGTCGGGTGGGGGTGGGAATCTGCCATGGCGTCCTGCGGCCCCAATGATGAAGGGGGGGGGCGGGAGGTCACAACAGCAGATACCGCGGCAAAAAGCCGTATGAAACGCGGCCCCGAGCCGCCTCAGGCGGAAATCGTTTCCAGCCAGTCGGCGAAGGCCGGGTAGAGCCGCTCGCGGTCGAACTCGGCGGCGGCGAGCCGGCGCGCGGAGCGGCGCATGGCGGCGAGCCGGCGGCGATCCGTGGCCAGGCCGGCGATCGCCCGGGCCAGCGAGCCCGCGTCACCGGCCGCGTAGGGTACGCCGGCGTCGAATGCCTCGAGGAGCCGCTCCAATTCACCGGGCAGCGAGTTGACGAGCGCGAGGCCCGCCGCGGCGTAGTCGCAGGCCTTGTTCGGCAGGACGACGTGCGACTCGGGCCGCACGCAGACGAGGCCGACGTCGCAGCCGGCGAGCAGCCGCACGTACTCGCGGCGGCCGAGCAGCCCGTGGTGGACGAGGCGGCAGGGGCCGGGCAGGGCGGCGGCCCGCTCGACGAGGGGTTCAAGCGATCCGGTGCCGGCCACGTGGATCGTCGCAGCCACGCCCTCGGCGGACAGCCGCCGCGCGGCGGCCACGAGCGTCTCGAGGTCCTGCCCCGCCTCGAGCGAGCCCGCGTAGACGCATTCGAGCGGCGCGGGAGGCGGCGGCTCGCCGCCCGCCATCGGCACGCGGTTCACACCCCGCGGCGTGTCGGGAAACTCCTGCGGGTAGGCGCCCAGCGGGCAGACGTGGCGGGGCGTGGCGGCCGGGATCTCGGCGGCGATCGCCTCGAGATGCGACGTCGCCGTCGCGCTCACGGCGGCGGCCGCCGCGAGGATGGCCCGGCGGCGGGCGTGCATGCCGCGGAGGATCCACGGCGCGAGCAGGCCACGCAGGAACGCGGGCCCCGGCACGAGCCGCGCGAACGTCTCGGGCCAGAGGTCCTGGACGTCCACGACGACGGCGGCATCGAGCCGGTGCGCGACGCGGAGCGCGGCCTCCGGGGCCTCGAGCGGCGGGAGGCTGGCCACGATCAGGTCGGGCCGCTCGAGCTGGCCGGCGGCGACCGACTCGCAGGCCAGGCGCTCGAACGTGCGGCCGAAGTCGCGGTGGCTGCCGATCCGGGCGAAGGAGACGTTTCGCTCGTAGGGCCTCACCGCCACGAGTCGCAGCGAAAAACTCTCGTCCTCGTGGAGGCCGGACGGCAGCGAGCGGATGGCCTTGCGGCGGTGGCTCCAGGTGGCGCTCCACCAGGTGACGTCGTGGCCGCGGGCCGCGAGCACGCGGGCCAGCGACCAGTAGCGCATCGCCGGCAGGTTCTCGCCGGGGATGTCGTCGAACGGGTTGACCAGCCAGATGGAAAGTGGCGGCGAGAGGGGCTCGGGTTTCGGGCTGGGCATGCGGGGATGCTAGCACAGCCCCGCCACGACCCGGAGGGCCGCGCGTTGCGAGCGGGCGCGGCGCCGGATCGGCCCACTGCTCAGGCGGCGTCGGCCGGTTCGCGGTATTCGAGCTCCGTGACCAGCAGCAGATCGACGATGTTGAGCGTGTCGTCGGGCTGAACGACGACCGTCGTGCGCCCCGTCGAGGTGGCCACGACGAGTTCCGGATGTTTCACCGGAATCGCGCGGCCGTCGGCCAAGTGCATCACGAACGGCCGGAAGGGCTGCGCTCGCAGCGCGCTGCGGAAGTGCTCGAGGATCATCGGCGTCTCCGGATCAGGTGGTTGGTGAATCGCCACGTGCCATGCAAGTGTACAAAAGTTTACTCGTGTGTCAAGCGGGCGGCGTCGCCCTGCTGCCGCCACCAGCGGACGGTCGCGGCGAGGCCGGCGTCGAAGTCCTGCCTGGGCGTCCAGCCGAGGAGGTCCCTCGCACGCGAGATGTCGAGGCCGCGGCGGGGCTGGCCGTCGGGCTTCGATGCGTCCCACTCGATGCGGCCGCGGAAGTCGCAGGCCGCGGCGATCTTCGCGACGAGATCGCGGATCGCGATCTCCACGCCGCCGCCCAGGTTGATCGGCACCGGTTCGTCCATCACCTCGGCGGCCCGCACCACGCCCTCGGCCGCGTCGTCCACGTGGAGGAACTCGCGGGTGGCCGAGCCTGTGCCCCAGCAGGTGATCGAGTCGGCGCCGGCCAGACGGGCCTCCTCGCACTTGCGGATGAGCGCGGGGATCACGTGGCTCGTGGCCGGGTCGAAGTTGTCGCGGGGGCCGTAGAGGTTCACCGGCACGACGACGGCGCTCCCGAGGCCATACTCGCGGCGGTACCCGTCGAGCATCACGAACAAGGCCTTCTTGGCCACGCCGTAGGGGGCGTTCGTCTCCTCCGGGTAGCCGTTCCAGAGGTCGTCCTCGCGGAACGGCACCGGGGAGTGCTTCGGGTAGGCGCAGACGGTGCCGGTGTGGACGAACTTCGCGATCCCGCGCCTGCGGGCGTGCTCCACGAGGTGCAGGCCCATCGCCATGTTGGCGTAGAAGAAGCGGCCGGGATGGGCCATGTTGGCACCGATGCCGCCGACCTCGGCGGCCAGGTGGATGACCACGTCGGGCCGGGCGGTCTCGTAGAGCCGCGCGACGTCGGCCTCGACGGTGAGGTCGAAGTCGCGGCGCCGCGGCACGGTGATGCGGTCCTCGGGCACGCCGCGCCCGCGGAGCACGCGGCACACCGCCGTGCCGAGGAATCCGGCCCCCCCGGTGACCACGATCCGCTGTGTGGCAAGGTCGGTCATGGGCGGCGCGTCCCCGCGATCAGCGGCTCGGGAGCCCCGAGACGTGCCCCGCCTCGATGAGCACCTGCTCGCGGCGGGCGAGTTCCAGGTCGGCATCGACCATCATCGCCACGAGCTCGTCGAACGAGACCCGCGGCTTCCAGCCGAGCGTGCGCCGCGCCTTGGTCGAGCAGCCGAGCAGCAGATCCACCTCGGCGGGCCGGTAGTAGCGGGGATCGACCTCGACGAAGTCGCGGTAGTCGAGGCCGAGCCGGCCGAACGACCGCTCGCAGAAGTCCCGGACCGAGAACATCTCGTCGCTGGAGACGACGTAGTCGTCGGGCTCGTCCTGTTGGAGCATGAGCCACATCGCCTCGACGTAGTCGCCCGCGAAGCCCCAGTCGCGCCGTGCGTCGAGGTTGCCGAGGTAGAGCTTCCGCTGCAGGCCGAGCTTGATGCGGGTGGCGGCCCGCGTGATCTTGCGGGTCACGAACGTCTCGCCACGCCGCGGGCTCTCGTGGTTGAAGAGGATGCCGCATGAGGCGTGGAGGCCGTAGCTCTCGCGGTAGTTGACCGTGATCCAGTGGGCGTAGAGCTTGGCCACGCCGTAGGGCGACCGGGGATGGAAGGCAGTCCGCTACGTCTGCGGCGTCTCCGTGACGTCGCCGAACATCTCGGAACTCGACGCCTGGTAGAAGCGGATCGGCCGGCCGAGGGCATCCTGCTGGTCGCGGACCGCCTCGAGGAGGCGGAGCGCGCCGACGGCCGTGACGTCGGCGGTGTAGGCGGGCTGGTCGAAGCTCACGCGGACGTGGCTCTGGGCCGCGAGGTTGTAGACCTCGGTGGGGCGGATTTCGCGGACGAGGCGGGCGAGGCCATTGCCGTCGGCCATGTCGCCGTAGTGGAGCGTGAGGTTGGGGCCGGCCTCGTGGACGTCACGGTAGACGTGCTCGATCCGCTGCGTGCCGAACGTGCTCGACCGGCGGATGAGGCCGTGGACCTCGTAGCCCTTGTCGAGCAGCAACTCGGCGAGGTACGAGCCGTCCTGGCCCGTGATGCCCGTGACGAGGGCGACATTGGTGGCGGGCACGGGCGTCTCCGGACGGTTCGGCGAACGGTCGGACCAGGACGATACTCTAGAGTACGCCAGAGAACGGTTGCCAGCAGCGGGTCCGCGCGGGCCCCTCACCGTCCATGTTCACAGTCGTCATTCCGCTGTTCGAGAAGCGGGCCTACCTGCAGCGGGCCCTCGACTCCGTGTATGCGCAGGCGATCGAGCCAGCCGTGGTGCCCGAGATCGTGGTCGTCAACGACGGCTCAACCGACGGGGGCGACGCGGTCGCGAGGGCCCAGGCCGATCCACGGGTGCGGGTGATCGACCAGCCGAACCGCGGCGTGAGCGCCGCCCGCAACGCCGGAATCGCGGCGGCCGGCCAGCCGTTCGTCGCGTTCCTCGACGCCGACGACCGCTGGCGGCCCGAATTTCTCGCCCGGATGCGCGACCTCATCGCGCGGCATCCGGGGGGGGCGCTCTACGGTTCGGGGTTCGTCACGCTCCGCGACGGCCGCGAGGCCTCACGGCACGGCGCGCTGCCGCGCGAGATCGGGGGCGATCCAACGTGCGGTGGCCCGGTCGATTCGTTCGCGTCCCGGGCTCGTGACACCGTCTTCAATTCGTCGAGCATCGTGGTGCCGAAGGCGGCGGCGCTCGAGGTCGGGGGATTTCCCGATGGGGTCGCGCATGGCGAGGACCACATGTTCTGGGACAGGCTCGCCCTGCACGGCCCGGTCGTCCTCTCGCCGGAGCCGCTCGCGGAATACGACACGTCGGTGCCGGGGCAGGCGATCGAGTTCTGGAACGGCGACTATCGCCGGCGGTTCGAGATCCTCGCCCACCACCGGTTCCTGGCCGACGAGTTGCGGCGCCGCGCGACGTCGGGCGCGGGGCCGGCGTCGTTCATCGGCCACGCCCGCCGGCACCTCCGCACGGCGGTGCTCCAGCGGTTCTACTGGGGCAACTTCGTGGCCGTGGACCGGTTGTGGCGCGAACTGCGGCTCGACGGCCTCGGGCTCGGCGCGGCCGCGGCGATGGCCGCATGGGTGGCGCGGCGACGGGTCGTGCAGCCCCTCGCGGGCGCGGCGCTCGGTGTCATCAGGGGCGTGCGCTCGTTCACCCGTCCTGCCACGAGGCCCTCATGAAGATCGCGATCTTCTGGACGGGCGTGACCGGGCCGATGGCTGCCTGCTGGCGGGAGCTCGCCGCGCGGGAGGGCGTGTCGCTCACCGTGTTCACCGAACTGCCCGCGGCGCCCGACACGGCCTATCGCCACGACGACGTGCTCGCGGGGCTCGCGGTCCACGTGCATCGGGCCGGCCACCCGCTCGACCGGGCCGCGCTCGCGCGCCAGATCGCCGCCGCCGCGCCCGACGCGATGGTCATCCTCGGCTGGCGGAGCCCCATGTGCCGGTTCGCGGCGGAGCATCCCGCGACCGCCCGGGTGCCGAAGTGGATCGCCTTCGACATGACGTGGGCGCCCTCGCCGCGGAAATTTCTGGCGCCGGTCGTGCTCCGCCGCTACCTGCGGCGGTTCGCGGGCGCGATCGTGCCGGGCGAGCGGGCGGCCGAATATGCGGCGTGGCTCGGCTTCCCGGCCGAGCGGATCGAGCGGGGCGCGATGTACGGCCTGGACACGGCGGCGTGTGCGGAGTCGTGGGGGGGGCCCGCGGGCGGCGGGG
>JBJTJO010000093.1:0-2997 GCA_046095965.1 Planctomycetaceae bacterium | reverse complement strand
GATGCCCGACTCCTTCATCCCGCCCGCCAAGGCCGGGCTGCGGGTCGTGCTCCAGGATGCGGCGACCGGGTCCACGGCGGCCACCTTCACGTTTCCCGAACTCTTCTTCGACGCCCGTCACGGCCGCTACCTGCTCGCCGGCGGCGACCTGCGGAACTTCGTCGGCGACACCTCGCGCCCCGCCACCGACAAGACGCTCCGCGGCGCGGTGAAGCCCTACCTCGACAGCCCGCTCGAGCAGGGCGGGCTCGGCGAGCAGGGCGATGCCGTCTCCATGACGCTCACCGCGGCCATCGTCGCGGGCGCGAGCGAGGGGCCCGTGGGCGGCGCACTGGCGGTCACCGTCACCCGCCGCGGGAAGGCGGCCGCGGAGCCGGAGGGCGAGGCCGCGGCCACCGCCCCGTGACCGCTACGGGTTGACGACGTTCTGCGGCGCCCCAGCGGCGAAGGCCCGCAGGTTCTCCGCCGTGACCGCGATCAGCCGCCGCCGCGCCGCCCGCGTGGCCCAGGCGATGTGCGGCGTGACGATGCAGTTCCGCGCCCGGAGCAACGGGTTCGCCGCGGTCGGCGGCTCCACCGCGAGCACGTCGAGGCCGGCGCCCGCGATCCGGCCGGCGTCGAGCGCGGCCGCGAGGTCGGCCTCGTTCACGAGCGGCCCCCGAGACGTGTTGAGGAGGAATGCCGTCGGCTTCATCTTCAAGAGGCTCGCGGCGGCGATGATCTCGCGGGTCTCGGGCGTCAGCGGGCAGTGCAGGCTGACCACGTCGCTCTCCCGCAGCAGCGTGTCGAGGTCGACCCGCCCCGCGCCGCCTGAGGGACTCCGGCCGTGGGCGAGGATCCGCATCCCGAACGCCCGGCCGATCGCCGCCACGGCTTGGCCGATCCGGCCGTGGCCGACGATGCCAAGCGTGAGGCCGGAGAGTTCCACGAGGTCGCCCTCCCAGAAGCAGAAGTCGGGGCAGGCCGTCCACCGGCCCCCGCGGACGAGTTCCGCATGCCGGCCGACGTGGTTGGTCAATTCGAGCAGGAGCGCAAACGTCGCCTGGGCGACGTTCGGCGTGCCGTACTCGGGCACGTTGCACACCGGGATGCCACGCTCACGGGCCGCGGCCACGTCGACGATGTTGTAGCCGGTGGCCAGCACGCCGATGCACTTCAGCCGCGGCAGCGCGGCGATCGTGGCCCGATCGAGGGGCATCTTGTTCGTGAGCACGACGTCGGCGGCCGCCGCCCGTGCCACCACGTCGGCCGCCGCGGTGCGGTCGTGCGCGGCGACCGCCCCGAGCCTCTCCAACGGCTCCCACGAGAGGTCGCCGGGGTTCGTCGTCCAGCCATCCAGAATGGTGATGTTCATGGTTCCTGTCCCGCGGCCCCACCGCCCGGCCTTCAACGCCGAAAAACCGCCCCTTTCGGGCCGCGTCGAAAATTTTTTCCGCTTTGGCACGCCGGCTGCATTTCCTCACAGCCGTTCGGGAGACGACCAGCGGTGGTCGCCTCCGCAAGGTCATCGAGGCAAGGAAGGTAGCGGACTTCAAGCCGATTGTCGCGGCCGCGGGCGCCCCAGAGCGGGTTTGCCACAGGTCGCGGCGGATTCGGCGGGATTTTCGCAGGCATCAGGGAGCGTCGTTCGTGTTTTTCGCCGTCTTCAGAAACCACCTGGGCCAGTCGGCCCGGCCGTCCGCGGCCGGGTTCCGGTCTCACTATTTTGGTGATTCGCTCACCAGCCTGGTGACCGACCTCGTTCGGGCGGCGGCGGCGGCGTTTTTCCCGGGAAAGACCCCGCTTTGGCTGCTCGCCCAGCCCGTCCGCTGCCCGGCCAAGCCGGCCCGGCGGCACCCACCGTTCTCGGGGGCGCTCGTCCCCGCTCGTTCGTTCGTCGTTCGTTCGTCGTTTCACGCTCCGGCGGCCTTCGGCCGGCCGGGCACTTTTTGAAAGGAACTGTCTCATGAAGAGCATTCGTTCGCTGTTCATTCGCGGCCTCGGGGCCGCGGTCACGCTCGCCGTCGTCGCGTTCTGCTCGCTGAACGCCCAGGCCGAGTTGGTGTATGGAGAACTCGAATCGGCGGTCGTCGCGCCGATCGACACGTCCGCGACCGATTCCGCGTCGCAGGAAGACGTGAAAGTGAATTGGCTGGCCCACGGCTTCGCCGCCGGCATGCCGAGCCAGTCGGCCGCGGGGGAGATGACCCTCGGCGTGGCCGACACCGATCCGGGCACGATCCCGCTCTCGGCTGCGCTCTTCGCATCGCAGGATGCCTCGCAGACCCCGCCGGTCGATGCGTCCGACGTCACGAACGTCGAGGCGATCGAGAAGTTCATGAACAAGCACGCCACGACGGTGGATCCGAACGCGGTCTACTCCCTGGTGTTGAGCAGCGGCAGCTGGCAGATCAGCGCGGGCCTCCGGCTGACGCCCTCCGATCGCAGCGACTTCGGCAGGCTGTCCGCCCGGGCCGCGGCGAGTCCCGCGCCGACGATCCCCCGGGGCCCGTGGAGCAACGCCGCGGGTGAGGACTCTTCCAGTGCCTCCGACGCGGAGGGCCTGAGCATGGAGGCCGTGCCCGAGCCGTCCTCGGCCATCGTCGCCGGCTTCGGCATCCTCGGCGTGGCCGTGATGAATCGCCGCCGTCGGCGGTCCTGAAACGTTGCGGCCGCCCCGCGAACGACGAACGAAACGAACGAGGGCCGCACCGGCGTCGAGCCGGTGCGGCTTTTTCGTGCGCTAACGCCGGCCGACGATCCGGCCCGCTATATTGAGGCCGGTGCCGCCCCGCCCACGGACCCGCCGACCGGTCGCCCGACCAGCCCTTCCGTCCACAGGATGCTTCCCATGACCGGCTTGCCGCTGCGGCTCACCGCCGTCGTCGTGCTCGCCGGCATCTTTTGCCTGCCGCTGCGGGCGGAGGATCCGCCTTCGAGCGACGCCGCGAAGGCGGCCTACGCCTCGGCGGCCGCCCTGCAGAACCGCGAAGCCTGGGAACTCGCCGCGGAGGAGTG
>JBJTJO010000092.1:0-5059 GCA_046095965.1 Planctomycetaceae bacterium | reverse complement strand
GCCCGGCGACGGGGTGCCGCTCGCGCCCCGGAACAGCCGCGCCGCGGGCCACCCGCCCGTGGCCACCCCCCCTTCCCGCCCGCCCCCCCCGCCGGGGCGCCCCGCCCGGGCCGGCCGCGACGGGAAGCTCGTCCTCGAGCCCGTCGTGAAGGGCCTCGCCGCCGCCGAGGCGAGCAACGCCGTGGCCGCGGCGGCCCCGGCCGCCGAGCTCGTCGAGACGCTCATCAACGAGAACCGGATCGTGGACGTGAAGCGGGCCACCATGCAGGACTACATGCGGTTCTACGACGTCACACTCATGAACCCGAAGGTGCTCGTGGGCATGTTCATCGGGGCGATGAGCGTGTTCGTGTTCTGCGCGCTGACGATGAAGGCCGTGGGCCGGGCCGCGAAGGGCATGGTGGAGGAGGTCCGCCGCCAGTTCCGCGAGAAGCCGGGCATCATGGAGGGCACCGACACGCCCGACTACGCCGCGCCGGTCGCCATCAGCACGAAGGCGGCCCAAAAGGAGATGATCCTGCCGTCGCTGCTGGCCCTGGCGGTGCCGATCGCCGTCGGGATCGTGCTCGGTGTCGGCGGCGTGATGGGGCTGCTCGTGGGCGGCCTCACGACGGGCTTCTGTGTGGCCGTCTTCATGGCCAACGCCGGCGGCGCCTGGGACAACGCCAAGAAGCACATCGAGAGCGGCGTGCACGGTGGCAAGGGGACCGAGGCCCACAAGGCCGCGGTCGTCGGCGACACCGTGGGCGACCCGTTCAAGGACACGAGCGGCCCGAGCCTCAACATCCTCGTGAAGCTCATGAGCATGGTGAGCGTGGTGGTCGCCGGCCTCGTCGTCCGCTACGCGTTGTTCTGATGTTTCGCCGGCGGGCGCGGCCGGCGCCGTGGCGTGCTGCGGTCGGTTGGCCCAACCCGGCTTCGGGGATGCCCATAGCCCTCTCGCTGGACGTTCGACTCGGCCCTCCAGGCCTCGTCTCACTGCATGTCCGCTTCGCTTCGCCCTCCAGGCTGCGCTCGCTTCCATAGCTCGCTCGAGGGCAACGGGCACCCCCTCGCTCTGGCCGCAATGATCGAGGAAGGCGGCTGCCTCACGACCCTCTCCCTCGGGGCTGATCTTTACCCGCAAACTCCACTGGACACCGCGGCACGGCTCCGTATACGCTGCCCCGGATGGTGACCATTGGCGGCAGACATTTCTCGAGCGAAGTCCTCACGCGAATCACGCAGACATCGCGTGATCAGCCGACTCTCTCGCGGCGTGGCCTGTCGCGGCAGGTCTGCGAATGGCTCGAGTGGCGAAATGCCGCCGGGAAGGTTCAGGAGATGAGTTGCCGCAAGGCGCTGCTCGAACTCGAGCGTCGTGGGCTCGTGCAGTTGCCGGCGGTGACGCGGCGGTTCGCATTCCACGGACCACGAACGGCTGTCGCGGCGCCGGCGATCGCGTCCTTCACGGGCGACCTCGAGGATCTCGGCGCGATCGAGATCGTGCCGGTTCGATCACAATCGCTCTCGACGTTGTGGCGGGGCCTGATGGATGCGCACCACTATCTCGGCAGCGGGCCCTTGTGCGGAGCGCAGTTGCGGTATCTCGTGCGGAGTGAGCGGGCCGGCTGGGTCGGCGGGGCAAGTTACAGCGCCAGCGCCCGGCGGGTGGCCTGCCGGGATGCGTGGATCGGCTGGTCGGAGGAGTCGCTTTCGGCCAACCGCAATCTCGTCGTGAACAACAGCCGGTTTTTGATCGCCCCCTCGGTGCGGGTGCCGAACCTCGCCTCCCACGTGTTGTCGCGACTCGAGAAGCAGTTGGCGGACGACTGGAATCAGGCCTACGCCTACCGCCCAGTGCTGCTGGAGACCTACGTGGAGCAGGAGCGATTCAGCGGGACTTGCTACCGCGCGGCCGGGTGGAGTCTGCTGGGAACTTCGGCGGCCCGGGGCCGACAGGGCACCGGGACGAGCGTCAAGCGGATGTTCGTGAAGCCGCTCGTCGATGATTGGCAGGCGACCCTGTGCCGCACGCCCGCCGGCACGGTCGTGGTCCGTGACCAGCTCGACCGCCGCCCGCCCCGCGACTGGATCGAGGCCGAACTGGGAGGTGCCGACTTGGGTGATGCACGACTGACGGCGCGGCTCTTGGAGATGACCGGCCGGTTCTACGACAAGCCGACGGCCAACATCCCGCAGGCCTGCGGCTCGGCCGCTGAGGCCAAGGCCGCCTACCGGTTCCTCGACAACGAGGCGGTGCAGTGGGAGGCGATCCTGAAGCCGCACTTCCAGGCCACGGAGGAACGCATTCGCGAGGAGTCGCTCGTTCTCGTGCCGCAGGATACGACGGCCCTCAACTACAGCACGCACATGGCCACGACCGGCCTGGGCAAGATCGGGCACTCGAGCGAATCGGTCGTCGGTCTCATGCTGCACGACACGATCGCGCTTTCGGCGCAGGGCACGCCGCTGGGCCTTCTTGACGCGCGAATCTGGGCGCGGCCGGAGAAGAGCACGCGGCACGAGCGGCACGAGCGACCGATTGGCGAGAAGGAGAGCGACAAGTGGCTGCAAAGCTATCGGGCGGTCTCGGCGGTGCAGGATCGGTGCCGCAAGACGAGGCTCGTCGTGCTGGCGGACCGGGAGAGTGACATTCACGACCTGTTCGTCGAGCGGAGCAGGCACAGGCATGCCGCCGATCTGCTCATCCGGGCTGATCGCGGCCGGAACCGGCGGGTGGCCGACGGAGACGAGCCCGACGAGCTGCTCTGGAGCTCGGTCGGGGCGGCGGCCGTAGTGGGCGTGCGTGAACTGCTGGTGCCGCCCGGTGACAACCGCGTTCCCCGCCTGGCGATGCTGGAGGTGCGGTCTCGGGCGGTCACGCTCGTGCCGCCGCGTCGCAAGCCTGATCTGCCGCCGGTCGAGGTTCACGCAGTGCTCGCCCGCGAAACTGCGCCGCCAGAAGGGGCCGAGCCGATCGAGTGGATGCTCCTGTCCACCGTGCCGGTGGACAGCAAGGCCGACGCCTTCGAGCGGCTCGATTGGTATGCCAGGCGCTGGGCGATCGAGGTCTATCACCGGATCCTCAAAAGTGGCTGCCGGGTGGAACAGCGGCAGCTCTCCACGGCGGTGCGACTGTCCAACTGCCTGGCGATCGACATGGTGGTCGCCTGGCGCATTCACCACCTGACGATGCTCGGCCAGGAGACGCCGGATGTCGCCTGCACCGTGTACTTCACCGACTCCGAATGGAAGGCACTCACGACGTTCGTGAGCCGCAAGAAAGATCCGCCTCCGCAGCCGCCGAGTCTCAACGAGGCCGTCAGGCTGCTGGGAAAACTCGGCGGCCACCTCGGCCGCAAGGGAGATGGAGAGCCCGGTAGCGAAGTGCTGTGGCGGGGGATGGCCCGCCTCACCGACATCGAGTACGCCTACTCGATCTACCACTGATCGCGCCTGAACACCGGTCGTCACACCCCCCTTGTGGTGACGCTAAATCCGACGGTGCAAAACAAGATGTGGGTAAAGATCAGCCCTTGGGGAGAGGGAGAGGCTGCACCATTCGCGCCGACCAGGATTGCAGGGATGCCCAAAGCGAACGTCCGGCGACAGGGTGTGGGCAGTCCTGAGCCGGTTGGGCGAGTAACCCTGTTCCATCACGACACTCGCAACCATGCAACCCGGGTTTTCGTTCCAGATCGACGCCGCTGACGGGGCCGCGCGGGCGGGGGTGCTCACGACGCCGCACGGCGGCGTGCAGACGCCGCTGTTCATGCCCGTGGCCACCGCGGCGACGGTGAAGGGGGTGGACATCGGCCGCGTGGGCGAGACCGGGGCGGGGATGATCCTCTCCAACGCGTATCACCTGCACCTGCGGCCCGGCGAGGCGACGGTGGAGCGGGCCGGCGGCCTCGCGGCGTTCATGGGCTGGCAGGGGCCCACGCTCACCGATTCGGGCGGCTTCCAGGTGTTCAGCCTCGCGAAGCAGGTGAAGGTCACCGAGGAGGGTGCCTTCTTCCGCTCGCACATCGACGGCACGCCCGCCGCGTTCACACCCGAGAACTCGATGCGGATCCAGGAGCGGATCGGGGCCGACGTGGCGATGCAGATGGACCACGTCGTGGCGCTGCCCGCGCCCCGGGAGGTGGTGGCCGACGCGATGCTGCGGAGCGTCCGCTGGGCCGCGCGGTGCCGCGCGGCGCACACCCGGCCCGACCAGGCGCTGTTCGGGATCGTGCAGGGGGGGCTCGACGGCGACCTGCGGGCCGAGAGCGCGACGCGGCTCCGCGAGATCGGCTTTCCGGGCTACGCGGTCGGGGGGCTCTCCGTCGGCGAGGCGCCCGAGGAGATGGTGGCCGCGCTCCACGCCACCGTGCCGCACCTGCCGGCCGACCGGCCGCGGTATCTCATGGGCGTGGGCCAGCCGTGGGACATCGTCGCCGCGGTGGCGGCCGGCATCGACATGTTCGACTGCGTGCTGCCCACGCGGTGCGGCCGCAACTCGCTCGTCTACACGTTCGCGGGGCCACTGCGGCTCCGCAACGCGATCCACGCGGCCGACGACCGGCCCCTCGAGGAGGGCTGCCCGTGCGTCGCCTGCCGGCACACCACGGGCTACATCCGCCACCTGTTCCTCGCCGGTGAGATGCTCGGCCCGATCCTGGCGTCGATCCACAACCTCACCTTCTACCAGCGGCTTGTCAGGACACTCCGCGAAGCCATTCTCGCCGGCCGGTTCGCCGCGGTGCGGGCCGATCTGCTCGGTCGCTTCGCCGGGGGGGCCGCCGACCAGACCGTCTGACGAGGGTGGGGCCGCATCGCGGCACGGCGGACTTGCCCGCTTCGCGCGAGGGCCACTACATTCCCGGTTTCCCGTCCGCCGCGAGACATTGTTTTTCCATGGTCGAATCTGCCGCCTCGATCGTTCGTGCCCCGCTGTCGGTGGGGCCCTTGAACTCCATTGGAGGCACGCTGTGAGACTCCGTGCTGCCGCCCCACCACCACGGGACATATGTGACATAGGCGTAGTCCGAGCGGTTGGGCGGGGTGAAGGAGGTCTGGTTGGAAGACACATACC
>JBJTJO010000091.1:0-9341 GCA_046095965.1 Planctomycetaceae bacterium | reverse complement strand
CCGCCCTTTGGGTTGGCGCAGCGGGCCGATGAGCCTGTCGTAGAGGCCGACGATCCACCGCAGCGGTGAATAGAGCAACCGCAGGCGGACGATCGCCACGGCCATCTCGGCGGACGCCGGCAGGATGTCGATCTTCGATCCGGCCACGTCGTGCCACTCGGTGGGAATCTCGATAATGGTGCGGCCGGCGCGATGCATCTGGAAAAGCAGGTCCACGTCGAACGCCCAGCGGGTGATGCCGAGGCTGCCGAGGATCGGCACCAGGGCCTCCCGTTTCATGAGTTTCGCACCGCACTGCGTGTCGGTGAGCCGCAGGCCGAAGAACAGCCGGGTCAACAGGTTGAAAACCCGCGAGGCGATCCGGCGGGTGAGGGACTGCGGAGGACTGACCGTGGCGCCCCGGCACCAGCGCGACGCCACCGCGACGTCCGCGTCGCCGATGCGGTCGATGAGATCCTGGAATGCCGTGGGGGGCGTCGAGCCGTCGGCATCGACGAATCCGACGAGGTCTCCCCGCGCCTCGCGGAACCCGAGGATCAGGGCACCGCCTTTGCCGATCGCCCCGTGTTCGACGATGCAGCGGAGTTGGGGAAATCGCTCCGCATACCCGCCGACCACTGCCGCGGTGTCATCCGTCGAGCCGTTGACGACGACGATGATCTCGACGTCGGCGCCGTAGCGCTCCGTGAAGAACGGCAGGTACGCATCGAGCATCCACCCGATCCGTGCCTCCTCGTTGTGCGCCGGGATGATCAGCGAGATCTTCATGGCACCGCCCGGCCTGCCGCAAAAGCCCCGGCGTCCACATGAAATGGGGCCAACCCCTTCACGCAGTCATCCCGCCCGCGATTGCCTTGAGTCTACAAGCCCTGGGAATGGAGAATGTGGGTCGTGAGAGCATGCACGTCATCGCGATTGCTCCTGCGCGGCAAGCTCCCGCACACTGACCGCTCCAGTCTCCTTCATCGGGGCGCCTGTGCCAAGGGATCGTGATCTCGCCGCAGAGGCGAATACTAGTTGCTACGTTGAACTGCGGGTAACAAGCATGTGCCGGCAGGCGGGCGTGCAAAGTCCACAACAGAAAGGATCGTGCCGTTGAGCCTGGGCATTCTCGTCACCTGTGGAGCCGGCTACCTTGGATCGGTGCTTTGTGAGCGCCTGCTCGACGTTGGGCATTCGGTCACCGTGCTCGACAAGTTCATGTTCGGGCAGACCTCGCTCGTCCACTTCTGCGTGAATCCACCTGTTTGAGATCGTCTGCGGGGACGTGCGTGACGAGGCCACCGTCGCCGAGGTCGGCAGTGACCCCGACAAAGGGAACTATATTGTCTCAAACCAGCGGCTTCGGGAGGCTTGGTTCGAGGCGAGGCGCAGCCTCGAAGACGGGATCGCCGAGCTCATCAAGGGGTATCGGATGGTCCGCAAGACGCCCTACGGCAACGTATGACCCTGGGCGTGGCTGACGGGGCGCGGCTGCAAGGCGATGACGTCATGGCGGTCATCCTAGCCGGCGGCGCCGGCACGCGCCTCCGCAGCGTAGTCAGTGACCGGCCCACGGTGCTTGCTAAGGTGAACGAGCGACCGTTCCGGCGTACGTGCTCGACCAACTGGAGTCCGCCGGTATCGGGCGGACTGTGGTCAGCACGGGGTATCTCGCCGAGCAGGTGCACGCCGCGGTCGGTCAACGCTGGGGCCGAATAGCCGTCGAGTGCTCGCGCGGGTTGACGCCGCTCAAAACGGGGATCGCTGCGGCTGGCAGTGACGAGGACCTCCGCCGCTGTCTTGCTCGCATTGAACGGGGACTCGTATTGCGACGTCGATATCGCGGCGCTGCTCGCGGATTACGCGACAAACGTGGGCCGACCGCTCGTCGTGCTCAGTCGCCAGGACGACACGAGCCGGTATGGCCGCGTAGTATGTGGCCCGGACGGATCGATCCTCGGTTTCCACGAGAAGCAGAAGGGGGCGGGGCCGGGTTGGATCAACGCCGGCATCTGCGTGCTGGACCGGGCGAGGCTGCTTGACCTGCCGGCCGCTCGACCTGTGTCGATCGAGCGGGAGGCGTTTCCCGCGTGGGTGCACGATCTTCGGGGCTTTCCCTGTCGAGGGGCGTTTCTCGAAGTCGGCAGGCCCGAGTCCTACGCCAAGGCTGAAACGGTTTTTGCGGGGCTGTCGGAGGGGAGACGCTGACGGTGGTATGGTCTGTGCGGGCTCGTCCGCGACCCAGTCCCGGCCCCTCTGAATCTCGCGCCGGGTCGGGTAGGATTGATCAGTCAGTGGCTGACTCTGCGAGCAATCGCCGGAGTCGGAACCCGTTCGGACTGGACGAACACTGCATGATCATCACCCGCACTCCGTTCCGGCTCTCGTTCTTCGGCGGCGGCACCGATGACCCGGCCTGGTATCGCCAGCACGGCGGCGCGGTGCTCGCAACCACGATTGACAAGTACTGCTACATCTCCTGCCGGACGCTACCGCCGTTTTTCGAGCATCGCATCCGCGTCGTCTACTCCCAGATCGAGGACAGACAGCACATCGATGAAATCCGGCATCCCGCAGTCCGCGAGGTGCTGCGGTTTCTCGATATTTGCGAAGGAGTTGAAATTCACCACGATGGTGACCTTCCTGCCCGCAGCGGGATGGGCTCTAGTTCAGCATTCACGGTTGGGCTGCTGGCAGCGCTCCATGCCCTTAAAGGACGGATGGTCGGCAGCGAGCAACTCACCGACGAGAGCATTCGGATCGAGCAGGACATCCTCCGCGAGACCGTCGGCTCCCAGGATCAGGTGTGCGCGGCGCACGGCGGCTTCAATCACATCCTGTTCTCCACGTCGGGCGAGATCATCGTTCGTCCCGTGATCCTCCCGCAGTCGCGGGTCGAGGAACTGCGGTCGTCTCTGATGCTCTTCTACACCGGCATCAAGCGGACTGCGGCCGACGTCGCCGACACGTATGTCTGCTCGTTGGACAAGAAAAAGCGGCAGTTGCGGCTCATCCGGGAGATGGTCGACGAGGCACTGGAAATTCTCTGCGGCTCCGCGCCGCTGGCCGATTTCGGCGCCCTGCTGCACGAGGCCTGGATGGCCAAGCGGTCGCTGAGCGACGCCGTGTCCAGCGACGAGATTGACGCCATGTACGACGCGGCGTTGGCCGCCGGCGCCCTCGGCGGCAAGATCACCGGCGCTGGCGGCGGAGGCTTCCTGCTCCTGTTCGTGCCCCCGGAGCGGCAGCCGGCCGTGCGGGAGGCACTCGACGAACTCCTGCACGTTCCATTCGCGTTCGAGGGGGGCGGAAGCCGCGTTATCTTCTACGATCCGGAGCCTGACTATTCGGCGGCTGCGGATGACAACGGCCGACGCGAGCTTGCCCGATTCCGGGAGGCGGCCGTAACGCGGTCCGAGGCGGGGAGCTGCGGCGATGAGTGATCGTGCCGGCGTGACGACCGCCGGTAATTGCCGGGCGCCGCTCCCGGTGCTGACACCGCGGGATCTCGTCGCATTCGAGGACGATATCGCCCGCGAGTTCAACGAGGGCCGGATCCGCGCGCCGGTGCATCTTTACAGCGGCAACGAGGAGCAAATCATCGAGGTGTTCCGTCGCGTGCAGCCCGACGACTGGGTGCTATGCTCATGGCGCAGCCACTACCAGTGCCTGCTCAAGGGCGTGCCGCCGGCGGAGCTCAAGGTGGAGATCATGGCGGGCCGATCGATCTCGCTCTGTTTCCCGCAGTATCGCGTGCTCTCGTCGGCGATCGTCACCGGTGTGCTGCCAATCGCTGTGGGGATCGCGCTGGCGATCAAGCGACAGGGCGGCGACAACCGAGTGCATTGCTTCATGGGGGAGATGACGGCCGAGACCGGCGTTGCCGACGAGTGCATGAAGTACTGTCGCCAGTGGGGCCTTCCGGTGCACTGGATCATCGAAGACAACGGTAAGTCGGTCTGCACCGAGACGCGGCAGGTGTGGAACATGCCGGTCCTCAGTCACGAGGGCGGCCAGGCGCCGGACGTCACGTACTACAAGTACCAGTCGAAATATCCCCATGCCGGGGCAGGCCAGCGGGTCCAGTACTGACCATGGGCGCATACTTCGAGGAACTGAAGCGGTCGATGGAGATGCTCGCGCAGGACGAGCGCGTGCTGTTTCTCGGCCAGGCGGTCGCCTGCCCGGGCACTGCCATGACGAACACGCTGGCGGGAGTGCCCCGCGGGAAACTCCTCGAGCTGCCGGTCGACGAGGAGATGCAGATGGGCATGACCAACGGCTTGGCGATCGCGGGCCGGGTGCCGGTCTCGATCTTCCCACGCTGGAACTTCCTGATTCTGGCGATGAACCAGCTGGTAAACCACCTCGACAAGTTCGGCGTCATGTCGAACGGCGGCTATCGGCCCAAGGCTATCATCCGCACCGGAATCGGCTCAGAGCGGCCGCTGCATCCGCAGCACCAGCACGTCGGCGACTACACCGAGGCCGTGCGGTCGATGTGCACGACCGTCGACGTGATCAGGCTCGACGAGCCGGAGCAGATTTTTCCCGCCTACAGGCGCGCCCTCGAGCGGACCGACGGCCGCAGCACGCTGCTCGTCGAATGGGGGGACTTCCATAATGAAAAGTGAGGCCGCCGCTCTTGCCCTGGGGCCGTGGCCCCTCATGCGGAACAACATCTCCCGCGCGGACTTGGACGCCGTGATTCAGTTCCTGGCCGCGGACGACCCGATCCTGACGCAGTCGCGGCAGGTAGCCGCCTTCGAGGCCGAGTGGTCTGCCTGGCTCGGCGTGAAGCACTCCGTATTCGTCAACTCCGGATCGTCGGCCAACCTCGTGACGATGGCCGCGCTGCAGCATCGGTTCGGGCCCGGCGAGGTGATCGTCCCCACGCTCACGTGGGTGTCGGACATCGCCGCGGTACTCCAATGCGGGTTCGACCCGGTGTTTGTGGATATCGACCCGCGAACGCTCGGCATGGATCTCGACCAGGTGCTGAGGAGCATCACGCCGCGGACGCGGGCGATCTTCCTGACCCACATCCTCGGCTACGACGCCTTCACCGACGCCTTCCTCGAGGAAGTGCGTCGTCGGGGCGTTCCGCTCGTCGAGGACGTCTGCGAGTCGCATGGCGCCACGCACGGGGGCCGCAGGCTCGGCACGTTCGGCCTGGTATCGAACTTCTCCTTTTACTACGCGCACCACCTGAGCACGATCGAGGGGGGCATGGTGTGCACCAACGATGAGGACGTCTACCAAGCCGTGCGGATGCTCCGGGCGCATGGGATGGTCCGCGAAAGCACGTCGTCGGAGGTTAAGGCGGACTACGTCCGCCGACACCCTGACCTCAATCCTGACTTTATCTTCGCGTTCCCGGCCTACAACGTCCGCAGCACCGAGATAAACGCGGTCATCGGCCGCAGCCAGTTGCCGCGGCTCGACGCCAACAACGTGTCCCGGACGGCGAACCTCCATGCCTTCCTCGACCATCTCGATCCAGGCAAATATCGCACCGAATTTCGCCGTGAGGGTAGCAGCAACTACGCCTTCACGCTCGTGCTGCGGGAGCCTGACGAGACCTTGCGGAACCGTGTCGAGGCCGCGCTGCGATCGCACGGCATCGAGTACCGGCGGGGCACGTCCGGCGGTGGTAACCAGCTGCGGCAGCCGTATCTCCGGCCGCGGTTTGGCGATGCCTTTAAGGCCTATCCACAGGTCGACCACGTGCACTTCTTCGGCTACTACATCGGTAATTACCCAGACTTGGAGCGGTCCAGGGTGCTCGGCCTGTGTGACCTGCTCAATGCGCTCTGAAGGCGAGGTCACTCGGCAACTATGAACGCCAAGGCCTTGGCTCTCATGACGAGCGTCACTGTCGTCGCGCACCATGCCAGCGTCTGCCGGATACCGTCGACGAGGGCGACGTCCGGCGTCCAGCCGAACGTCCGCTCCGCCTTGCCGCAGTCCAGGCAGAGGCTGGTCTTGATCGTCGGCTGCGACAGGTCGTGCTCGATGGCGAGTGGACGGCCCGAGAGGCGGACCATGGCCGCGACGAAATCCTTCGCCGCGACCGCCCGTCCCGCGCCACAATTGAGGAGCAGGAACCGATCCTGTTGCCGGTTCACGACGAGGTCCACGAATCGCACGAGGTCGTCCACGTGCAGAAGGTCGCGGGCATCCTCGCCGGATCACCAGACGACTACCTTGCCCCGGGCCGTCATCACCTTGCGAGCGGTCGCGGACAACGGTGCCGAGGGAGGTGGGGCATGAAGGCGCCGAGACGCTTTTCGCGGGCGCTCATCACGGGCATATCTGGATCCGGCGGCAGTTATCTGGCCGAGCACATCGTCGAGCACCAGCCCGGCGTCGAGGTGCACGGGATCACCCGTTGGCACAGCACGACGGCCCAGCGGAATCTGGAGGCCATCCAGGGCGCGGTCCGCGTCCACGAGTGTGATCTGACGGACTTCAGTTCCGTCTTGCGGGTGCTCGCCGAGGTGCGGCCGGACGTCATCTTCCATCTTGCGTCGCACGCAAACGTCCGTGCCGGCTTCACGACGCCGTTGGCCGTCCTGAGCAACAACATCATGGGCACGGCCAACCTGTTCGAAGCGGTGCGATCGGCCGGGATCACGCCTGTGATCCAACTCTGCAGCACCTCCGAGGTGTACGGCCAGGTGAACAAGGAGGACGTGCCGATCCGTGAGGAGTGCCCGCTACGGCCATCGAGCCCCTACGCCGTCTCCAAGACCACCCAAGACCACCTGGGCTACACCTACTGGCGGTGCTACGGGATGCCGATCATCCGCACGCGGATGTTCGCCTACTTCAATCCGCGGCGGACAGACCTGTTCGCGACCGCCTTCGCGCGTCAGGTCGCACTCATCGAGGCGGGAAAGCAGAAGGAACTCGTTCACGGCAACCTTGACTCCGTTCGCACGATGATCGACGTCCGTGACGCGATGGCGTCGTACTGGACGGCCGCAGTGCTTTGCGAGCCAGGCGAGGTCTACAACATTGGCGGCGCCACCGTGATCACCGTGGGCGAGTTCCTCGAGGTTCTTAAGAAGCGGGCACGCTGTCCGATCCCAAGTCGCCTGGATCCCTCGCTGCTCCGACCGGCTGACGTCACGCTCCAGGTGCCGGATATCGGGAAGTTCGTGAGGGCAACCGGATGGCTGCCGCGTTACACGTTTGAGGAGAGTGTGGATCACCTGCTCGACTATTGGCGATCGCGTATGTGATCCGTGCCTCGTCAGGGTTCTCCCGCATGCGGTGCCTCTCCTTGGGTCGGATCACGGCCGCCCGCCGGCAGCGCCTGCCTTGCATGCTTCCGTCGACGGCGACTGACCGATTTCGCTCAATCACCCAGCAGGCGACGGCGGAGCCTGTGGCGAGCCATACCCTCGACGTTCACCCGTTGCTCGGCGCCGAACTTGCTTTCCACGAGCGTCAGGTACGCCGGGTTGGTGAAATACCTGTGCCAGGCATCGTCCCGAAACCGCAAAACCTCCGCGGCTGACAGGTGGCGGGTCGGAAGCGGCTGGCTTTCGTAGGATAGAAACGCATAGCCAGCGAACGAATCGGGCAGCGGCCAGCCATTCCGCTTGGCCTCGATGAACAATGGGCTACCCGGCAGGGCTTGGCAGGGATACATGTTTGCCATCTCGGTGTTCAATTCGAGAGCAAGGTCGAGGGTCTGTTGCATGGTTTCCCGCGTGTCGTCGGGAAATCCGAAGATGTAGTTCGAGATCACGTTGATCCCGTTGTCGCGCACGGCACGCACGACCTCTCGGATATTGACTTCCTCGAAGGTGCCCTTGGAGACTTCACGACGGATCTCCTGATTCGCGGCCTCGACCCCGAGCGCGAGCCAGTCGATCCCGGCTTTCCTGAATAGCTCGAGATAGCGTGGCCGCACCGTGTCCACGCGTGAATAGGCCCACATATGGAAGCCATGATCACGGGCCACGAGGCCTTCGAGCAAAGGCTCGAAGTAACGCTTATCCAAGAAGAACATCTCGTCGGATAGCCGCACCGTCGTGACGCCCATGGCCGCCAGTTCGTCGAACTGCCGCAGCATGAATTCGGGCGACCAGAAACGCATCAGCGCAGACGATGCGGCCGACACGTCCGGGTCATTGCTCGTGCGGTTCACGATGTTGATCATGCAAAAATCGCAGCGGAACCGGCAGCCGAGCGACGTGTTCAGGGCAGCGAACGGCGTCCGTTTCCCGTAATCGAAGTTCGCGTGCCAGAAATGGGCGCGATACAAGTCGAGTGGCGCCGCACGACGCGGCAACAGGTCCCATGCGTAGCCGGGAAGGTCGGCGTCCATCCGCTCCTGCGGAACGACCCGTTCAGCCTCGTTCAGCACTGCGTGGCCTTCGTCCTTGAAGCCGATCCCGCGGATCGCCCGCAGGCCCGACGTCAGATCCGTGCCAAGCAGGTTCCACAGTGCGTAAACGCCCTCGTTGAGCAGCACGAAATCCACGCTCGGTAACTGGAGAACATCGAGCGGCAACGCGCTGACGTGGGAGCCGACAAAGCAGATCCGCGCCGTTGGATGCTCCTGCTTGAGCCGGTCCGCAAGCGCAACGGCCCCGATCATGTTCGTGGTCCCGGAGTTGGGGTTCTGGCCGTAGACCACGAAACAGACGAGCCGTGGCTTCGCGTCGGCGATCCGGCTGCACGCCTCCTTGACGTCGAGTCGCTCGGCAGTGCAATCGAGAATGCCGACGCCAAAGTCGCGAGACCGGCATGATGCAGCCAGCAGGAGCGCCCACGTCGGCGGTTCGATCGCCGAGAATGTCTTGCTCAAGCCCTGGTAGGCCGCAAGACTCGAATCGGCATTGACGAATAGCACGTCGAGTGGTCGATCAAATCCCATGCGTCTCACTCACAATTCGTTGAGCACTTTGCACGGTGATCGCACCCGCGTCACATCGCGCCCCGGAATAGTCGCCAATATACCACCCGAAGAAATGGGGCGGACCACGGTTTTGGGACGCCTTGATATGGAAGGCCCCGTTGGTCGGAGGCACCCAATCAGGAGCTGGATGATGGGCGGAAAGCGACGTTTATTTGAGGCAGCCTTCAAGGCCAGGGTCGCACTGGCGGCGGCCAAGCGCGACCGGACGACGGCACAGCCCGAAAACCCGAGTCAACTTCATACCATTTTCGTCAAAAGACCAACACTATACTTGACTTCAGCTTCCTCAGCAGAATCTGTGGGTGAACTTGGGTTCCGGTAGCCGCCCGAGCACATGAAAGAGTGCGATTTCGATGCCCTGCGGCGTCCGGAAGCCGAACGCTTTTCTGGTGGTCAGTTTTGCTTTGCCGTTGAATCCCTCGAC
>JBJTJO010000090.1:0-26999 GCA_046095965.1 Planctomycetaceae bacterium | reverse complement strand
ATGAGCTTGGCGTCGGCCGTGCGGACACCGTGGCAGGTGGGCGTGTCGCCGAGCTCCTTGCGGTAGTAGCAGAGGAACGAGGTCCGCCAGTCGGCGGGCCGCTCGCCGCGGGCGAGGCTCTTCCAGCTCGCGCCGTGCATGCCGCGCCGGGCGGGCAGACCGGCCAGGTCGAGGTAGGTCGGCGCGAGGTCGATGTTGAGGACGAGATCGTCGTTGACCGCGCCCTTGGGGAACAGTCGCGGGTAGCGGACGATGAGCGGGATGCGGATGCCCTCCTCGTAGAGGGCCCGCTTGTCACCGAGACCCCGCTCGCCCAGAAAGAAGCCGTTGTCGCTCGAATAGACGACCACGGTGTCGTCGGCCACGCCGAGTTCGTCGAGCGCGTCGAGCAGGCGGCCGAGGTTCTCATCGGCGCCCTTGACGTGGCGCAGGTAGTCGAGATGCGCGGCGTTGGCCGAGATCCCGCGCTCGGCGCCCGCGTCGGCCGCAGTGAGCGGCTCGTGATAAACGGCGGCGATCGCACAGTTGGGCGTGGGCCGTGTGGTCCGGCCCTCGTGGAGGTCGCGGAGCCGCGGCGGCAGGTTCGGACCCCCGCGGCGGTTGTGCGGGCTCTTGAAGCCGACGACGATCGAGAACGGCTTGTCGCGATGGTCTCGCAGCCAGTCGATGGCGAAGTCGGTGCTGACGTCGTCCACCCAGCCCGTGGTGGGCGTCGTCGCGCCGTTGATCTCGAAGGGGCAGTCCTGGTAGCCGCCCTGGCCGACGAAACTTGCCGAATGGTCGAAGCCGGGCCGTGGCCCCTTCTGGTTGCCCATGTGCCACTTGCCGAAGTAGGCGGTGCGGTAGCCGGCGTCGCGCAGGAGCGTGGCGTGGGTCACGGCATCCGCGGGAAACGGCGTGTCATTGTCCATGATGCCGTTGACGTGCGTGTATTGGCCGGTGAGAAACCCGGCCCGCCCGGGCGAACAGATCGAGTGGGTGATGAAGGCGTTGCGGAACCGCACGCCGCCGGCCGCGAGCCGGTCGAGGGCGGGCGTCTCGAACCACGGGTAGCGGCCGCGCTCCCCCTGCTCCCGTTGGACCACGCCCATCGCGTCCCAGCGGTGGTCGTCGGCGATCACGAACACGAAGTTGGGCCGCCGCTCGGCGGCCGAGGTGGCCGGGAGGCGGGCACTTGCGAATACCAGAAGGAACGCGAACGCGGCGGCACGCGGGATGCGGATGGGCATGGGATGAACGACGTCCTGGTGGGCAAACTGGTGGGCAAACTGGTGGGCGAATGACGCTGCCCGACATCCACCGGTCGGGATCTTCCCTGCATGATACGGTGCCCGTCCGTCCCGGTGATCTCCGGGCTGCGGCGCGGAGTGTCCACGGGGCGGAGACGCCGGAGTTTCCGGGCTTTCATCGCGATGGGAGCCCCGCGGGCGTTGCGGCGGGAGGATGCCCGTGTCGCAAGCAGGAATGCGGCCGTCGCCCCGTCACCGACGGGACGGCGGTTCCTGGCGGCCGGGCACGTCCGGCCGGAGATCGGGGCAGCGGACGCCACGGGTTTTATTCCGGTGGTGGAGGCTTCTCCGATGAAACGTTCGTGGCGTCACTTCGCGGTCGCGTTGGCCGTTCCCCTGTTCGTGGCCGGCAGCGACGTGGGCTTTGCCAACGTCCAATACAACTTCAACAACTCCGCGGAGGGCTGGGAGTTCGGCACGATCCTGCCGCTGTCGGGCACCACGCCCTACTGGGAGCAGGTGTCGGTGAGCAGCACGGGCGGTGCCCTGCAGTCGTTCCTCGTTGAATCGGGGTCGGGTGCCGGAGCCTGGGCGATGAGCCCGTGTCTCGAGGTCACGAACGCGACCGCGCAGGGTAAAATCCACGTCGACATGTTTCACTATACGGCGTTCCCGCTGGGCATCTTGGGACAGGTGCAGTTCCGGCTCGACGTCACCGGGACGTCGGGGTGGGGGGCGTGGCAGGGGATATCGGGCACCTCGTGGCTCACGTCTCTGGACAACCACGTGCCCCCCACGGAGGCGAACGTGTTTCCGCCGCTGCTCACGTCCTCCACGACCTCGTTGAATGAATGGCTCGCGTTCTCTGGCACCCACAACCCGAGCACCGATCCGGATGCATCGACGGCGTCCGGCCAACATGTGAAGAGCGCCTTCGACCTCTGGCTCTCGGAGTACGGTCTCTCGAACGGCTCGGAGATCCAGTTCCGGCTCATGGTCGGCGTCAACGAGGTCTTCACACCTCCGCTGTCGCCGCCGAAGGTGCTCTGGGAGCTCGACGACTTTCAGATCGTCGGGGTCAAGGAGTGTGCTGCGGTGCCCGAGCCCGGAACGCTCGCGCTGGCCGGGAGCGCGATCGGGTGCGGGCGTGCGGGCCTCGCCCGGCAGCGGCGTCGCCGCCGGGCCGGGCGGGTGGGGAGTTCATGACCCGACTGCGGCTGCGGAGGGCCGGCGGACGGGTCGAGAGGACGGACCCGCCCCTGCCTGCTACACTGCCGGTGTCAGGAGAGAGTCGCAAGACCGCCGAAGGCCGAACGCTCAGGCAAAAGTACTGACGACACGCACTGCTGGAGAGCGGCGGCGTCCCACGGGATGCCGCCCACCGAAGGGGCAACCCGCGAGCGCGCGCCCGCGGCGAATCTCTCAGGTTCCAGGACAGCAGGGTTCCCGATGACGGTTCGCAGCCGCCATCGCTCGGAAGGAGCCCTGTCATGTCGGACACGAAGCCCGTTCCCGCCGCGTGCCCTGCAGTCCCGTCCCGCGCCGCCGTCCCCCTCGCGGCCCTCGAGAACGCGGCCGAGTTCCAGGCCCGCCACCTCGGCTTCGGCCCGGCCGACGAGCGGCACGTGCTCGATGCGGTCGGCGCGGCCTCGACTCGGGCGCTCGTGGACGAGATCGTGCCGGCCTCGATCGCGCGGCGCGACGCGCTGCGGCTCCCCCCGGCGATCACCGAGGCGGCGGCCCTCGCGGAACTGCGCGGGATCGCCGCGCGGAACCGCGTGCTCACGAGCCACATCGGCCAGGGCTACCACGGCACGATCACGCCGGGCGTGATCCTGCGGAACATCCTCGAGAATCCCGCCTGGTACACCGCCTACACGCCCTACCAGGCCGAGATCTCGCAGGGCCGGATGGAGGCCATCGTCAACTTCCAGACGATGGTCTGCGACCTCACGGGGCTGCCGATCGCCAACGCGTCGCTCCTCGACGAGGCCACGGCCGCCGCCGAGGCGATGACGCTCGCCCGGCGCGTGTCGAAGAGCGAGAGCCCCGTCTTCATCGCCGATTCCCGCTGCCATCCGCAGACGCTCGAGGTGCTCGCGACGCGGGCCGAGCCGCTCGGCATCGAGGTCGTCGTGGGCGACGTCGCGGAGCTCGTGCGGGCCCGCGACCACTTCGGCGTCCTCGTGCAGTATCCGTGCACCGACGGGGCGGTGGCCGACTGGCGGGGCCTGGCCGACGCCGTCCACGCGCGGCAGGGCGTGCTCTGCGTGGCGGCCGACATCCTCGCGCTCGTGCTCCTCGCCCCGCCTGGCGAGTGGGGGGCCGACATCGCGGTCGGCACGACGCAGCGGTTCGGGATGCCGATGGGCTGCGGCGGGCCGCACGCCGCCTTCTTCGCCTGCCGCGACGACTTCAAGCGGTCGCTGCCGGGCCGCCTCGTCGGCGTGAGCATCGACGCGCATGGCAAGCCCGCCTACCGCCTCGCGCTCCAGACCCGCGAGCAGCACATCCGCCGCGAGAAGGCGACGAGCAACATCTGCACGGCGCAGGTGCTGCCGGCGGTCGTGGCGAGCATGTACGCCGTCTACCACGGCCCCGCCGGCCTCGAGCGGATCGCCCGCCGCGTGGCGTCGTTCACCACGATCCTCGCCGCCGGCCTCGAGCGGCTGGGCGTGCGCGTGAGGCACGCCCACGCCTTCGACACGCTGGCCCTCGACACGGGCGACCGCACGGCGACGCTCGCCGCGCGGGCCCGCGAGCGGGGCATGAACCTCCGCGTGCTCGACGACCAAACGCTCGGCGTGGCCCTCGACGAGACGACGACGCGCGAGGATCTTGTGCGGCTCTGGCAGGTGTTCGCCCGGCCCGGGCAGGCCGTCCCCGACGTGGCCGAATGGGACGCGGGCGTCGAGCCGCGGATCCCGGCGGCCCTTCGCCGCACGAGCGGGTTCCTCGAGCACCCCGTCTTCAACTCGCACCATTCCGAGACGGGCATGCTCCGCTACATCCGCTCGCTCTCCGACCGCGATCTCGCGCTCGATCGGAGCATGATCCCGCTGGGCAGCTGCACGATGAAGCTGAATGCGACGAGCGAGATGATCCCGATCACGTGGCCCGAGTTCGCGAACGTCCATCCCTTCGCCCCGGCCGACCAGCGCGAGGGCTACGCGCTCCTCGACCGGCAGCTGCGGGAGTGGCTCTGTGCGGCGACCGGCTACGCGGGCATCAGCCTGCAGCCCAACGCCGGCAGCCAGGGGGAATACGCCGGCCTGCTCGCGATCCGGGCCTGGCAACGGGCCCGCGGCCAGGGGCACCGCGACATCTGCCTCATCCCGTCGAGCGCCCATGGCACGAATCCGGCGAGCGCCCAGATGGTGGGCATGGAGGTCGTGGTCACCGGCTGCGACGAGCAGGGCAACGTGGACCTCGCCGAACTGCGGGCGAAGTGCGAGCAGTACGGTGACCGGCTGGCCGCGGTGATGATCACCTACCCGAGCACGCACGGCGTGTTCGAGGCCGATGTGAAGGAACTCTGCGAGATCGTCCACCGGCACGGCGGCCGCGTCTACGTGGATGGCGCGAACATGAACGCGCTCGTCGGCGTGGCGGCCCCGGGGGCCTTCGGTGGCGACGTGAGTCACCTGAACCTGCACAAGACGTTCTGCATCCCGCACGGTGGCGGCGGGCCGGGCGTGGGTCCGGTGTGCGTGGTCGAGGACCTCGTGCCCTTCCTTCCTGGTCACGTCGCGGGAGGACTCGCGGCGGGCGCCGTGGGGGCCGTGGCGGCGGCGCCGCTCGGCAACGCCGGCGTCCTGCCGATCAGCTGGATGTACTGCCGCATGATGGGGGGCGACGGGCTGCGGCGGGCGACCGAGGCGGCGATCCTGGCGGCCAACTACGTGAGCCACCGCCTCCGCGACCACTACCCGACGCTCTACGCCGGGCCGGGCGGCCGCGTGGCCCACGAGTGCATCCTCGACCTCCGGCCGCTCAAGGACACGAGCGGCGTCACGGCGGAGGACGTCGCCAAGCGGCTCATCGACTACGGCTTCCACGCGCCCACCCTGAGCTTCCCGGTGCCGGGCACGCTCATGGTGGAGCCCACCGAGAGCGAGCCGCTCGAGGAGCTCGACCGGTTCATCGACGCCATGATCGCGATCCGCGGTGAGATCCGGCGGATCGAGGCGGGGGAGTGGCCGCAGGAAGACAACCCGCTCAAGCACGCGCCCCACACGGCCGCCGCGGTGGCCACCACGGCCTGGAGCCGCCCCTATTCCCGAGAGACGGCGGCCTTCCCGGTGCCGGGCCTCGACCGCCGCAAGTACTGGCCGCCGGTCGGCCGCGTGGACAACGTCCACGGCGACCGCAACCTGTTCTGCAGCTGCGTGCCGGTCTCGGCGTGGACGGAGCCGGCGTCGGCTCAGGAGCGCCGGTAGGCCCAGAACGAGTCGGCGGTCGCGCCGACACCCGAGGCCTGGTATCCCACGCTGCCGGCGGCACGGATGGCCGCGTCATCGACGGCCAGGAGTTGCCGGCCGCCGAGCGACAGGGTCAGTCGGGTGCCGACCGCCGAGAACTCGAGGACGCCCGACGAGGCCCCGGCGAGCCGCGTTCCCAGGTACGTGGTCACGTTGCCCTGCCGCCGCCAGATCTGGGCCACGACGCCCGCCGCCGACTTCGTGAGGATGCCGATGTACCGCTCGCTCGCCGTGGCACGCAGCACGAGCCCGATCGACGAGCCCGTGCCGAGATTCACGGTCGAACGCACGACCACGTCGGCAGCCGAGACGCCTCCCACGACGGCGAGCGAGGTGCTCGTGGAACGCGACACGATCTGGTTGTTCGTCACCGAGAACACCCCGGCGAGCGTCTGCCACGGCGCCGGGAGCTTCGCCAGGTTGGGCCTGTTGAACTCGTCGGCGTAGAGCGGCGTCAGCACCACCGGCGGCGGCACCTCCGCCGTGAGCAGCTGCATGGCCGCGAAAGCATTGACGCGGCCGCCGGTCGCCACCTTGCCCGCGAGGGCCGGCACCTTGTCCACCGTCCCGAGGATCGCCGCACGGATCTGTGCCGCCGTGGCGTTCGGCCTGGCCGCGGCGAGGAGCGCCACCGTGCCGGTCACCTGCGGCGCGGCGAACGACGTGCCCGAGAGTGAGCCGTAGCCGCCGCCGAGGGACGTGGAGAGGATGCCCACGCCCGGCGCGCCCACGTCGATGCTCGTGACGCCGTAGTTCGAGAAGCCCGCCAGGTTGTCGGCCGAATCGGTGGCCGCCACCGTGATCATGCCGTCGCTCGTGAAGCTGGCCGGAAAGCGGGGCACGAGATCGATGTCGCTGCCGTCGTTGCCGGCGGCCACGACGACCGTGATGCCGGCGTCAACCTCGGCCCGGATCGCCGTGTCCACCGTCGTGGGCATGCTGAGCAAACTTCCCCAGCTGATGTTCGTGGCCACGATCGGGATGCCCGCCCGCTTCAACTGCGTCACGTAGTTGAGGGCCGCCACGGCGTCCCCGATGTACCCCGAGCCGCTGTCGCCCTGGACCCGCAGCGGCAGGATCGAAACCTGCCAGTTGACGCCGCTGACCCCCAGCGCGTTGTTGCCGACGGCGCCGATGATCCCGGACACGAACGTGCCGTGGTAAAAGCCGTCCTGGGGCAGGTTGTCGCCGCCGACGAAGTCCCAGCCGTGGACGTCGTCCACGTAGCCGTTGCCGTCGTCATCCTTGCCGTTGCCGGCGATCTCCCGGGGATTCGTCCAGATGTTGGCCGCGAGGTCGGGGTGGTTGAAGTCGATGCCGGAGTCGATGACGGCCACGACGACGTTCCGTGAGCCGGTCGTGGTCCCCCAGGCGTCAGCCGCGTGGAGTCCGGGGCCCGACGTGCCGGCGCCGCCGAGCGCCCACTGCGAGGCGAAACTCGGATCGTTCGGGGCAACCGAGAGCGCGATCCGCGCTTCGAGGGTTTCCGGTGCGACGAGTCCCTGCCGACGACGAGCCCGTTCCATGGCCGCGAGCCTCCCTGCTGCATCCCCGACCCGCGATCGTGCGGGCCATCCGGTAGGGAGGTGTGTTCCCTACCCAAGCATCCTTCGCAGTGGCGACAGGCGAGTCAAGCTGGGCAATCTGGGAAACCCGAAGTCGTTCGAGGCTGCCGGTTTGCGCGGCGCGTGGTCGGGGAGTCGGGTGTGGATTGCCTGGTAAAAAAACACAACGGGGAGCAGGCCCGCGATGGCGACCTGCTCCCCGCGCGTCGGAATCACGCGTGGCCCGTGCGCATCCGCGCCGCGCGCGGCGCCGCCACATCGAGAAGCCGCCGCAGGCCAGACCGACGAGGGCCATGGCGTACGTCGAGGGTTCGGGGACGACAGGATTGCCGATGGCCGAGCCGGCCAGGTCGTTGAAGACCACGGTTTGGAAACCGGGGATCAGTGTCTGGTTTCCGTTCGACGTATTGACGGTGTACCACTGCCCGGTTGTTCCGGAACCGTAGAGCGTCGTGCCGTCCGAGCCGAGCGCGAGCTGCAGGCCCGAGCCGGAGCTCGACTTGATGAGGCTGTATCCCCCGACCGTTCCGGACCCCGCCGTGGTCACATCGACCGTGAAGAAATTGCCGAGCCCCGGGGCGGAGTAGGCGTAGAGCTTGCCGCCCGCCGTGATCACCATGTCGCCGCCGCCGCTCTTCGCCGTCGGCATGCCCGCGATGGTGAAGGTCGTGCCGCTGGCGATGCTCGGAAGGCCGCCGGAATAGGAGAGCGACACCTTTCCGAGCAGATTGCCCGGAGCGCCGTCGCCCAGAAACCAATACGCGTCGTTGTAATACGCGGCACTGACCGGCTGCCCGAGTCCCGACGAGACACTGCCGAGCGACGTGAAGCTCGTTCCGCCCCCCTGCAGGTACCACAAGGTCTTGTTCTTATCGACGGCGAACAGCTGGTCGCGGACCGTGTCATACGCGAGCGCGTTCACCCCCGGCGTGGGCAGCGCCGAGGACAGCCGGAGCGAGGCCGCCCCCGACGACGTTCCCGAAGGGATCTCCATCCGCCAGAGATCGCTGTTGCTATCCATGCCGAATATGAAGCTCGAGAATCCTTGTCCGCATGCGACGGTCGATGCCGCGAGGACGCTCGCGACGACCGCCCAGACCAAGGGGCTGTGTCCGTGCGACGGACGGCGGCCGCCGGAAGCCGGGGTTTCGGTCCGCTCCGTGGGGCACTGCACACCACCACGCATCCCGTGCGGGGCCGCGATCGTCACATGGGTCGTGTTCATCGTTCTCTCCAGACGCCGGGTCGTTTCATGGGGATGGTTTCAACACATGCCGGCGACCTCGCTGCCGTCGACGCGGTGAACCCTATGGGTCTCCGGGTCGGGAAAATTTGTGGGCCCCCCGGTGCCGTGCGCAGCAACCCGTTGCGCTCCAAGGAGAAACCCGCGTTGGCCGCCCGCTCGGGATCGCCGCGTCGGCTCGAGCGGACAGTTGATGCCCGCCGCCGAACGGCCCCGACCCGCGTTGACAGTCGCGGCGGGGCCCGTGAACAATCCCCGCCCCAGAACCTCCGCGGATGCGTCGGCATGATCCTGCTCACCGGCGCCGCCGGAGTCATCGGGTCGAACGTGCTCGCGGCCCTGAACGGCCGCGGCCGCGACGACGTGATCGCGGTGGACGACCTCACCGACGGCGGCAAGTGCGCGAACCTCTCCGGCCGGGCGTTCGCCGACTACCTCGACGCCGACGAACTTCTCACCGTCCTCGACGGCCTGCCGCCGCTCACGGGCATCCTGCACCAGGGCGCCTGCGTGGACACGACAGCCCGTGACGGCCGCGCGGTGATGCGGGCGAACTACTCGTTCTCGAAGCAGATGCTGGCCCTGGCCCGCCGCCATGGCTGCCCGCTCGTGTACGCGAGTTCGGCGGCGGTCTACGGCGACGGCGCCGCCGGCTTTCGCGAGGATCCGGCCTGCGAACGGACGGTGACCCCGTACGCCTTCTCGAAGTGGGCCTTCGATCAGTTCGTCCGCCGCGAACTCGCGGCGGGCCGCCCGGGAGACGTGCCGGTCGTCGGCCTCCGCTACTTCAACGTCTACGGGCCCGGAGAGGGGCACAAGGGCCGGATGGCGAGCGTGGCCTGGCACGCCTTCGAAGCGGCCCGCCGCGGCGAGGCCCCGCGGCTCTTCGAGGGCAGCGACGGGTTCGTGCGCGACTTCATCGCCGTGGCCGACGTCGCGGCCGTGAATCTCTTCTTCCTCGATGAGGCCGCTGCCGGCCGGAATCGCGGCGGGATCTACAACGTCGGCACCGGCGCGCCGCGGTCGTTCGGCGACCTGGGGCGGATCGTGGCCGCGGTGGCGGGCGCTCCAGCCCCCGTCACGATCCCCTTCCCGGCCGATCTCCGCGGCCAGTACCAGGCCTACACCTGCGCCGATATCGCGCGGCTGCGGGCCGCCGGGTGGACGCGCCAGTTCACGTCGCTCGAGGAAGGCGTGGCCGCCTACTGGAAGGCGCTCGACGGCTGAACGCGAGGGGGCTGGGCGTGGGGCGGATGGAGCCTCCGCCACTCCGCCGGCCGCACCGGCTGCGGATCGGCCCACAGCCCGCGGCGGGCCCGGCGCGCGTCCGCCTCGGCGGCCTCGATCTCCGCGTCGCCGCTGAAGCCGCCGAACGACCAGGCGAGCCCCTCGGCGACAAGCGCGCGGTTGATGTTCGTGTCGCCGGCCCAGAGCACGCCGAGCAGCCGGCCATGCTGGTCGCGGGCGTCGCCCGTCACGCGGACGGCGCCGCCGATCTTCGCGGCGAGCGCCCCCCGGGCCGCGTCGCCGTAGGGCTGGCCGTGCTCCGGCGCGTCGATCCCCACGAGGCGGATCTTCACGGTCCGTCCCTGCTCGTCGCGGCAGGTGACGGTGTCGCCATCGTGCACCGTCTGCACCCGCCACAGCGGCCGTCCCGCCGCGTCGCGGTGGGGGCAGGAGGGCGAGGCGATCGTGACGACGGCCGAGATCACCGCCGCCACGAGCAACCAGGTCGTGCGGACGCGGCGCGGCAGGCCCCGGGGCGGCGGCGGGATTTTCATGGGTAACCAGCCGAGTATACGATCAGGCCCGCTCTTTCCCGGGAGTCCGCCGTGCTCGACCGCCGCTTCGTCGCCGACAACATAGACCTCGTCACCGCCAACTGCCGCCGCCGCGGGTCGTCCGCCGACGTGGCGCGGTTCGCCGACCTCGACCGCCAGCGGCGGCAGCTGCAGGCCGACATCGACCGCCTCAACCAGCAGGCCGGCCTGGTGAGCAAGTCGATCGGCAAGGCGGCCGATGCCGCGGAGCGGGAGGCGAAGAAGGCCGAGGGCCGCCGGCTTCGGGAGGAGATCGCGGCGCTCGAGGCGCCGGCGGCCGAGCTCGTGGCCGAGAGCGCCGCGATCCTCCGCGCGATCCCCAACCTCACGCACCCCGCGGCCCCGGAGGGGGGCGAGGCCGACGCCGTCGAGATCCGTCGTGGCACCACGCCCCCGCGGTCGTTCGACTTCAAGCCGCTCGACCACGTGGCCCTCGGCGAGAACCTGCGGCTCTTCGACTTCGAGGCCGGCGCGAAGGTCGCGGGCCACGGGTTTTACTTCCTCACCGGAGACGCGGTGCTCCTCGAACTGGCCCTGCAACGCTACGCCGTGGACCTCCTCGTCCGCGAGGGCTTCACGCCGATGACCACGCCCGACCTCGCGCGGGACGTGATCCTCGAGGGCACGGGCTTCATGCCCCGCGGGCCGGAGACGCAGATCTACTCGATCGCCGGCACCGACCTCTCGCTCGTGGCCACGGCGGAGATCACCCTCGGCGGCGCGTTCCACGAGCGGATCTTCGAGCCCGACGAGCTGCCCCTCAAGCTCTGTGGCATCAGCCACTGCTTCCGCACCGAGGCCGGCGCCCACGGCAAGGCCACCCGCGGGCTCTACCGCGTGCACCAGTTCACGAAGGTGGAGATGTTCGCCTTCACGAAGCCCGGGGAGAGCGAGGCGATGCACGAGCGCCTCCTCGATCTCGAGTGCCGGTTGTTCGACGGTCTCGCGATCCCCTACCGCGTGGTGGACACCGCGGCCGGCGACCTCGGCGGGCCCGCCTGGCGGAAGTTCGACCTCGAGGCCTGGATGCCGGGCCGCGGCGCCGCGGGTGAGTGGGGCGAGGTGACGAGCACGTCGAACTGCACCGACTACCAGGCCCGCCGGCTCGGCCTGCGCTCCCGCACGCCCGGCGAGAAGGGCACGCACTTCGTGCACACCCTCAACGGCACGGCCGTCGCGATCAGCCGCGCGATCATCGCGATCCTGGAAAACCACCAGAACGCCGACGGCACGGTGACGGTGCCCGAGCCGCTCGTGGCCTGGATGGGCAAGGGCGTCATCGGCCGGTGACCTTCGTCACCACCTGAGGCCGAACTTCTCCCCCTGCGAGCCGCCGCCGAGGCCGCCCTGGAGCGGGGCGGAGCGCTTTTTGGCGGGCGGCGGCGCGACCGGCTCCTCGGCCACGGGTTCCTCGTCGCGTCCGGCCGGCTTCATCGCGGGGGCCGGTGCGAGCGCCTTGATGGAGAGCCCGATCCGCTGGGCCTCCGGGTCGCAGGCCATGACGCGGCACTCGACCTCCTGCCCCTCGCGGACGACGTCGGAGACGCTGCGGACGTGCCGCGTCGCGAGTTCCGAAACGTGGACGAGCCCTTCGACGCCGGGCTCGAGTTTCACGAACGCGCCGAACTGCGCGATCCGGCTCACGGTGCCCCGCACCGTCGCGCCGACGTGGTACCTGACCGCGGCCCGCTTCCACGGGCTCTCGACGAGGTCGCGGGCCGAGAGGCCGATCTTCCCGGTCTGCCGGTCGATCCGCTTGACGATCACGCGGACCTTCTGGCCCGGCTGGAGGACGTCGGCGGGTTTCGCCACCCGGTCCCACGAGAGCTCGCTGACGTGGACGAGGCCCTCGACGCCGCTGCCGATGTCCACGAACGCGCCGAAGTCGCGGACGCTCCGCACCGTGCCCTCGAGCTCCGTGCCCGGCTCGAGGGTCTCGAGCATCTTCACCTTCGCGTCGGCGGCCTGCTTCTCGATCACGGCCCGCCGCGAGAGCACGAGCCGGCGGGCGGCCGGCACGATCTCGGTGACGAGGCTGTCGAGCGTCTGGCCCACCATCTCCTCGAGATTCTCCACGCGCCAGACACTGACGAGGCTCGCCGGCATGAAGCCGCGGAGGCCCGCGACCTCGCACTCGAGGCCCCCCTTGTTGGCCGCCGTGACCTTCGCGGCCACGATCATCCCGGCCTGGATCTGCGACCAGTCCTCGACCGCGATCGCATGGTGGGCGAGGGCGATGTCGTAGAGGTTGTCGTCGTCGTTCCGGCCACCGACGGCGACCTCGATGGCGGAGCCGACCGCGGGCAGGTCGAGCCCGGCCTCGACGAGCGCGGCGAGCTTGAGCGCGCCCTGGCGGCGGCCCCCCAAATCGATGAATGCGGTGTCGGGGCCGACGGAGAGCACCGTGCCGAGGGCGCGCGTGCCGGGCTCGAGCGGGGCCTCGAGCCGGCCCGTGGCCGAGGCGTCGAGCAACTCGTCGATCTCGACGCCGGCGAGCGCCGCGTCGAACTCGGCGGAGAGCTCGTCATCGAGCGCGGTGCGGACGTTGGGCACGGCCACCCGCCGGGACGGCGGCGGCGCGACGTCGGCCCGCGGGCCACGCGGAGTGTCGCGCCGTCGCACCTTGCCGGCGTCGCGATCGCCCTTGCCGGGCGGCGCCCCGGCGGGAGCCGCCGGAGCCTCGGTGGTCGGCCCGGCGGACACGACACCGGACGCGGCCGCCGGCGGAACAGCCGCGGGTGTCGCGGGGGTCGTGTACTCGACCCGCGGCGCGAGCGACGGGGGCTTCACGCCCGGCCGTTGCGTGCCGATCGCGATCCGGCGCGGCGCCCCGGCCTCGACCGGAGCGTGTGGCTCCGGTCCGTCGCCATCAGGGCTGTCGGGTGTTGCAGGGCTGTCGGGCGTTGTCGTCATCTGCCGCGACGGGCCGGGGGATAAAATGCGGGAAACAGGACTTGAACCTGCACGGTATTACTACCACCAGGCCCTCAACCTGGCGCGTCTGCCAATTCCGCCATTCCCGCGGCGTGTGGAGGCCGGTTCGTTCGGCCCCGAGGCCACGACGACCGACTTCCTGCATTCTCGACCGGTTCGCGGGTCAGTCAAGCCGTCCCGCTGGAGTCGCGGAGGCTTTGGCCGTCGCCACCTCGCGGGCCGCCAGGGCCGCGCCGATCCGGTCGGCCGCGGCCAGGCCGCCGAACACGATACCCGTCCACGCGAGATCCTCGAGCGGACGGAAGAACGGCAGGGCCGCCGCGAAGCAGGCGGCGAGGCCGGCGGCCGTGTGGGGGTAGTCGGCGGTGCTTGCCCAGTGCGCGAGATTGGTGGAGAGGAAGAAGACGAGCGAGCCGGCCAGTGCCCCGCCCACGACCGCCGGCCACCGGCCGCGGGTCGCGACGCCTCCGAGCAGCACCGGAAAGGCAGTCGCCGCGTAGACCACCGCGGCCACCCACGGATTGTCGTACGTGGGCAGGGCCACGTTGCCGATCGCAAGCGCCGTCAGCGGCACGGAGGCGGCGAGGAGCCGGCTGGGGAAGATCGCGCCCGCCGCGAGCGCCACAGCCACGAACGGCGTCACGTTCCAGAGCCGCGCGCCGTCCCACTCCGGCCGCCATAGGCGACCGATCACGGCGACCGCCACGAGTGCGATCCAGGCCACGGCGAGGGCCTCGGGGCTCCAGCGGAAGAGGCGTTCGCGGGAGGCGGGCATGCGGTCATCGACCCTGGAATTCGCCATCGGTGCCTCGGCCTGCGTGCGGGTGGGTGGGAACGGCTCCGGAACTGCTGTGCCGTTCCCGCAACCGTGCCGATACACTACCGGTTTTCCGGTCCGGGGCAAGCGAGAACCCTGCCGAACCCACGCATGCCCGCCAGCGCACGGGATTTTGCCCCCCTCTCGATCGAGCAACACGACGACGGGCTCGTCGTGCTGTCGTTCGTCGTGGCCGACCACGGGCCCGACGTGCCCGCGCTGCTCGCCGACCTCGCGGCGGCGCTCGACGAACTCGACCGCGGGCCGCGGCCGAAGGCTCTCGTTGTCCGACCCGCCGGCGCCGGATCCTTCTTCGGCGGCGTTGACACCGACCAACTCGACGCCCTCCGGACGCAACCCGCCGCTGCGATCGAGCGACGCTGCGACACGGAGCGGACGCTGTTCGCGCGGCTCTCGGTGGCGCCCTGGCCGAGCGTCGCCGTGATCGACGGCGTCTGCCTCGGCGGAGGCCTCGAGCTCGCGCTGGCCTGCGACCTGCGGGTGGCGACCGATGATCCGCGCACCGTGCTCGGCTTCCCGGACGTGAAGCTCGGCGTCCTGCCCGGCCGTGGCGGGACGGTCCGCCTGGCGCGGCTCATCGGCCCGGGTCCCGCGGTGGAATTCGTCGCGGCAGGTGAGAGCATCGCCGCCGCGGCCGCGGCGCGGCTGGGCCTCGTGGACGCCTGCGTGCCCGTGGAGGCGGCGCTCGAGACCGCACGGCGGCTCGTCGAGATGCGGTCGGCCACCGGCGCGGTGGCCGCGCGCCGGCGGGACATGGCCGCTCAGGTCCCGCTCGATCCGGCGGAGCGCGAGTTTCTCGCGGCCACCGCGCTGGCCGTGATCCAAGGGCGGACCGGTGGCCACTACCCGGCGCCCCCCGCGATCCTGCGGGCGATCCTCGACGGCGCCGCGGTCGATGCGGTCGCGGCGGGACGCATCGAGTCGGCCGCCTTCGCCGCGCTCGTGCGCACGCCCGTGGCCGCCAACCTCATGCGGGTGTTCCGCATCGGCCAGCGTAATCGTCACGATCCGGGCGTGGCTTCGGCCGCGCTGGTCGCGCCCCCGTCGACGCCGGCCGTCGTCGGTGCCGGCATCATGGGGGCGGGCATCGCCGCGGCCCACCTGCGGAGCGGGTTTCCCGTCACGCTCGTGGACATCGACCCAGAGGCGCTCGCGGCGAGCGTGCCGGGCATCCTCGAGGAGGCGGCGTGGGACCACGCTTCCCGGCGGACCAACGCGGCGCGTGCGCTCGGGCTCGCCGGGAGTCTCCGCACCGCGGTGGGCCTGGCTGCCGTGGCGGCGGCCGACATCGTCCTCGAGAGCGTGACGGAGCGGCCCGACGTCAAGCAGCAGGTGCTCGCCGACATCGAGCGGACGGTCGCTGCCGACGCGATCGTCTGCACGAACACCTCGACCAACCCGATCGCGCGGCTGGCCGCGGGCCTGGCCCGGCCGGAGCGGTTCTGCGGCCTGCACTTCTTCAACCCGGTCCGCCGCATGACGCTCGTCGAGGTGGTCCGCGGGCCGGCCACCGCCGACGCCACCGTGGCCGCGGCCGTGGCCCACGCCAAGCGGCTGGGGAAGTGCCCGATCGTGGTCCGCGACTCCCCGGGGTTCCTCGTCAACCGGGTGCTCATGCCCTATCTGCACGAGGCCACCGAACTCATGCGGGAGGGGGTCGATCCCGTGCGGATCGATTGCGTGGCCCGGGACTTCGGCATGCCACTGGGACCGATCGAGCTCTACGACATGATCGGCCTCGACACGGCGTTCTACGCGGGCCTCGTGCTCTCGGCCGCCTTCGGCGAACGGATCGAGGCCTCACCGCTCGTGCCGGCGCTCGTGAAGGCGGGCCGGCTCGGCCGCAAGACGGGGGCCGGCTTCTACCGCTACGCGAGCGCCGGCCCGCGGGCGCGGATCGTGGGCGTCGATGCCGAAAGCCGGGTGGCCCTCGACCGCTACGCCCTGCCCCCGCGCGACGCGTCCGCCGACACGATCGCCGACCGGCTGCTCCTGCCGATGCTGCTCGAGTCCCTCCGCACGCTCGACGAGGGCATCGTGCGCGATGGCCGCGACGTGGATCTCGCGGTGATCCACGCCCTCGGCTTTCCCGCCTTTCGCGGCGGCCTGCTCGCCTGGGCCGACACGCTCGGTGCGGACGCGATCCTGCGTCGGCTCGAGCCGCTCGCCGAACTTGGCCCGCGCATGCTGCCTTCGCCGGGGCTCCTGGACGTGGCGCGGTCCGGTGGGCGGTTCATCGACCTCGCCGGCGCCCCCGGAGGAAGCGCGGCATGAGGGAGTCCATCACGCCCGACCCGGCGACGACGCCCGTCATCGTCGCCTGCGGCCGTTCCGCGATCGGCCGCTCAGATCCCGACGACGGCCTGTTCCGCCACGTGCGCGGCGACGAGTTGGCCGCCGCCGTGATCGCGGCCGTCGTCGAGCGGAGCGGCGTCGATCCGGTCACCATCGAGGACGTGGTGCTCGGGACGACCCAGCCCCGCGGTGCGCCGGGCGGGAACGTCGCCCGCACGGCCGCCCTCATGGCGGGCCTGCCGGCGTTTGCCGCTGGCACCACGGTCAACCGCCTCTCCGGCTCGTCGCTCCAGGCCCTGGCGCAGGCCTGCCATGCAATCCGGGCGGGCGCCGAGAACGTGCAGGTGGTCGGCGGATTCGAGCACATGCACCATCTGCCGATGGAGCCCGCGCTCGAGGTTCATCCACGGGCGCTCGCCCGCTCGAGCCGGGGAGTCTTGTCGCCGGGGCTCACCGCGGAGCACCTCGCGACGGTGCACCGCATCGACCGCTCCCGGCAGGAGGAGTTCGCGCTCGAGAGCCATGCGAAGGCCGCGCGGGCCGACGACGCCGGGCTGTTCGACGACGAGATCGTCCGCGTGCCCGGCCACGACGAGGCGGGTGCGGTGGTCGAGGTGGCCGCCGACCAGTCGATCCGCCGCGACCTGAGCCGGGCCGCGCTGGCGGCCCTCGAGCCCGCCTGGCTCCCGGCGACCGGCACCGTGACCGTGGGGACGAGCGCCCCGCCGGGCGACGGCGCCGCCGCCCTGGTCGTGATGTCGGCGGCCGAGGCCGCGCGGCAGGGGCTTGAGCCGCTGGTCAGGGTCGTGGCCACCGCGGTCGTCGGCGTACCGCCGGCCCTGATGGGCACCGGACCGATCGCCGCCGTGCGCAAGCTCCTCGCCCGCGTCGCCTCCCGTGGCATCGCCCTGGCCGACGTGGATCTCGTCGAGCTCGACGAGGTGTTCGCGGTGCAGGCGCTGCACTGTCGTGCTGAACTGGGCCTCGACCCGGCGCGGGTCAACGTGCGCGGCGGGGCGCTCGCGCTCGGTCACCCGCTCGGCGCCGGCGGCGCCCGGATCGCGACCACGCTCGTCCACGCGCTCTGCGACTCCGGCGCCCGCCTCGGCCTGGCGACGACGTGCGTCGGCCTCGGTCAGGGCATCGCCGTGCTGGTCGAACGCCCCTGACGAGCCGTTCCGGCCGGGCCGAGCGCGGGACCGGAACTACGGCACAAGGAGCGTGGCCAGGATCGACGGGATCGCCCCCAGGATCGCCGGCGGGGTGACGGACCCCGCGACGGTGGGCTCGGGCGGAGCCGCCGGTGCCGGGGCGGCCGGCGTGCCCGGGGCCTTCGCCCGCCAGCCCGCGACGACCCACCCGTCGGCATGCGACTCGAACTGGTTCATCGGCAGCGGGCCCGCCTTGGCGAGCTCGCCTTCGAGCGGCAAATCCTTGATCTCGATCTCCGCCTTGAGCAGCTTGTCGAACCGGCGCTGCAGGATCCGCCGCAGCGACGTCTCGGCGGGCGAGAGCTTCTCGCCGCCGCCCGGCTTGAAGCCCGGCGGATAGATCTGCACGTCGCCGTCGCGGACGAGGGCGAACCCGGTCGGGCCGCGGCGGATCGCGTAGGTGGCCGAGATGTCCATGCCGGGGAAGTCGCGCTCGCCGGAGACGAACTTGTTGCCGCGGACCATGAAGGTGAGCGTGCCGTCGGCGGCCGTCACGGTCACCGGCCTCTGCTTCGTGAACGTGATCTCCCAGGGCTGCTGGTCCTCCTCGCTGCCGAGCGACTCCGGCATCTCCGCGCCGAACTCGTCGGCCATGGCGGCGGCGTCGTCCTGGGTGAAGCGCTTGCCGCCGAACTGTTGCTCAAGCGCGTTGTTGAGTGCCGACTCGTGGATCCGCGTCGTGAGCACGTTCCCGGAGGCGGTCGCCGCGGGGGGGGTGTTGCACGCGGCGAGTTGCACGGGCGACGCCTTGCGGGCCGCGGCCACGAACTCCGTGTCGGTCGAATGGACGGCGATCGATTCGGGATAGAAGTCCCGGGCCTCGAGCCGCCGGCGCACGCGGTCGCGGAACTCCGACTCGATCCGCGCGATTCCCGGGTCGGTCTGCTTGGTGAACTCCGTCCGGGTGCGGTCCCGGGCCTTCGACTCGGCGATCGCCTCGATCTGCGGCTTCATCTTGGCGATCTTCCGCTCGGCGAACCGGGCGATGAGTTTTTGGGCGAACCGCGTGTGGACGTCGATGCAATCGAGGTGCGTGTCGGTCGAGGCGGTGGCGCAGACCGGCCCGGCCGAGACCGTGCCGGCGTCGATGAACACCCGGCGGCGGGCCGTGACGTCGGTGAGCCCACTGCTGTGGGCCGTGATCGGGCCCTTCGTGCCGTGGGTGCGGCTCAGGTTGGTGGCGGCGAGCACGATGTCGAACGCCGCGCGGTCGGTCGAGGGCACGAAGTCGGCGTACACGAGGCCGCTCGTGTGCCCGACACCCGTGACGCACGTGCCGAGGATGTTGTCGCGGATCGGCTGGACTTCGTCCACGGGGCGGTCCACCGCCTGCGCGAAGAGTTTCTCGTGCAGTTCGAGGATCATGTTCGGCCGCCCGAACGTCGCGCGGACATCCCGGACGACGTCCGGCGCCTGGCGCGCCTCGCTGAGCCGTTCGAGCGTGGGGCCGGCGGTGGTCAGGTTCGTCAGGGTGCCGTCGGCGGCCGCGGCCCGCAGCGCGGCGGCCAGCGACTCGAGGCGCTGGGCGGAGCGCTGCGCGCCCGCACCCCGCGCCGCCTCCGCGACCTCCGCGTAGCGGGTCACGGCGCGGCGCACCCGCGCGAAGTCGGGCATGTCGAGTCCGGTCTCGCTCGCATCAAGGAGACCCTCGAGTCGGCGCAGGGTCGCAGGGTCGGCCGCCGCTCCACCCGCGGCCTGCTGCTCGAGCGCCGTCCAGTCCAGGTAGGTCTTCCAGTCGTCACCGCTGGGGCTGCGGGCGAGCAAGGCCGCGAGCGGCCGCATCGATTCGCGCAGGGCGGAGGCCGCGGAATCGACCGCACCGGCCTCGACGGGCCGGAACGTGGCGGCCGCCGTCGAGGCCGCGCCGGCGAGTTGTTCCAGCCGCTGCTTCGGCAGTTCGCCGGCGAGGGCGGCGGCCGCAAGGAGGGCGGCGCCGATCGGCGCCGAGATCGCACGGATGGTGCAGGACGGGGAAGTCAGGACCCGTGCCGAGCGAAGAACACTGCGCATAAAATGGAGGCCTGGGAGGTTTGGGGGAAATACGCTGGGAGTCTAATGTGGCGAATTTGAGCCACCACGACCCCGGCGACAATTCCGATCCAGGGCTCGAGGCCTGGACACAAGTCGTTGCGCAGAAATGACTTGTGGCACGGACAAGCCCGTGCGTGCGGTCCGGTGATCCAGACCGGATCAAATGATCACGCCGCCTCGGTACGTGGCCTGGCGGCGATGCGCGGTGGTCAGCGCAGGCGCGTGCCGGTCGCCTCGGCGCGGCTGGCCATCTCGGCGTACGTCCGCGACTGCGATTCATCCCCCTGCTCGGCGTACATCGTCGAGAGGTTGCCGTACGCCACCGCGAGCGCCCGCTCGTCGAGTTGCTTCTTGTCCACGGCGGCCACCATGAAATCCACGCCGCGGCGGTTGAGGGCCAGCGCCTCGTCACGACGGTCCACCTGCCAGAACGAGATCGCCATGCTGACGTACGACTCGCCGACGCGGCCGAGGTCGGCCTGCCGGGCGACGGCCTCGTTGTCGTTCCACAACGGCAGCACCTGGTCGAACCAGGTCACGGCCGTGGGATGGTCGCCGCGCTGGAGGCTGTACATGATGCCGATGCGAAACATGAGCTCGCCGAGCTCCCGTCGTTCGCCAGCGGTGAGCTCGCGGTGCTCCGCGCCCCGTTCCAGGTAGGCCGCGGTCAGCGTGGCGTTGTCGAGCATATCCTCGGCGTCGCCGCGCTTCTGGGCCGCGGTCAGCGCGTCGTTGAGGCCCTGGCCCACCTCCCAATCGACCTGCCGGCGGCGCCAGGGGTCGGTGATCCCCTCGCTCATTCGGTCGCGCAGGCCGAGCAGCCGCTTCACCCACGGAGTCGGGTCGGTGGCCTCGGCCGAGCCGGCGGCGGCGGCGAGTGCTCCGCGGCAGAGCTGCAGCTCGAGGATCATCCGCTCCGCATCGGTGCCCTGGAAATCGGCGACGATGGCCTCCGCACGGGCGATCCACTTGGGGATCACCCGGCCCTTCTGCTGCCACGTTCCTTCGGCGATCGCCTGGGCGGTGCCGAGGTGCGCGTCGAGCAGGACCTCACAGGCGGCCGGCTGCGTGGCGGACGACTTCTTCGCCACCAGCGGGGCAGCGCGGCGGATCGACTCGGCGAAGTGCTCGACGGCGGCCTGGTGCCGGGGTGCGGCGCCGGCGAGGGCGGCCCGGCCGAGGAGCCGATGCACCTGGGCCGTGACGAGCGGCGAGTTGGCCTCGCGCGCGAGCACCGCCTCGAGGGCGACCCGCGCCTCCTCCGGACGATCGACCGCGATCAGCACGCCAGCCCGCTTGATCTGGGTCCACGGGTCGGCATCGTCGAGCTGCACGGCGCGATTGGCGAGCGCGAGGGCCTGCGTCCACCGCCCCTGGGCGCTGGTCATCGCGAGGAGCAGGCGGTGGGCGCGGGCGTGGCGCGGATCGATCTGCACCGCGTACAGCAGGTCGGCCAGGGCGGCCGCGGACGAGGCGTCGAAGGACCGCTCGGCGCGGAGGACGAACGACTCGGGGTCGAGCGGTTCGATGAGGATGGCGGCGGCGTTCCTGGTACCGGACGCCAGGCTGAGAATCACGCCCCGCTCGGGGTAGACCTCGCCGATCGTCGCTCCCTTGTCGTCGAGCACCGGGACCGTGCGGATGTCGGCGATTTCCAGCTGCTTCGCGAGCTCGGCCACGGCAACCGGCTCGTCGAGCTTGATGCGGATCGACGCGACCGTGTCACCGTCGATGGAGACCTCGACCCGCTCGAACGGGTCGATGGCCCAGGCGACACCCTGGGTGCCATCTTCACGGGTGAAGGCCTCGCCGGCACCCCAGCTCGCGGCGACTTCCGCGCGGGTCGTCTTGCCCGGCAGAACCCCGCGGAAGCTCGCCGGGTCGATCGAGAGGGTCGGCATCTCGTCGGGGTTCGCAGCCACGGGGGCCGAGACGGCCGCCGACTCCCCGTCGGTCGTGGCGACGGTCTGGTCGCTGTCGGTGCGCTCGACGGCGGGAGGCTCGTCGCCCTCCGCCGGTACGAGCGGCGCGGGCTTGGAGAGCGCAGGCAGCCGGTCGGAAAGCCAGCGCTTGAGGGTCGTGCCATCGCCCGTCACCGGCGCCGCCCCCTCGGTGGATGCGGGCTTTGCCTTCGTACCCGCCAGCAGGTCCGTCCACGCGGTCCGCTTCACCGGTGGCGTATCGGACTCCGGCTCGGTCCCGATCGTCTCGACGTCCCGGGCGGCGGTGGTGCCCGAAGACGCGGGCTTGGCGAGCGGCGCCGCGAGTTTCTCGAGCCACCGGGGCGTCCGCAGCAGGGACTGCGGCGCCGTGGCCGGGGGCGCGGCGCTCGCGGCCGGCGAGCACGCGGCGAGCAGGATCGCGGGCACCAGGGTCAATGACGGAGACCGGAGCATGGCCACGACAGTGCCTCCTTGAACCATCCCGTTCGGGCACGACCGCGAAGCGCGCCGCCCGAGGAGGCGGGAAGGTAGGCAGGTGCCGAGGTCCAGTCCAGACCAGTGCCGGGGTGCGCCCAGATGCCCCAGCTTCACACACCGCGGGCCGGAATCACTTCTTCTTGGCCCCGGCTCCGGCGGCTGGCTTGGCGGCGGCCGCTCCCTCGGCCCCCTCTTCCTTCTTCGCCTTCTTCTTCTTCATGGCCGTCTTGTGGACGCGGACCTTCGGCAGGCCGAGGGGACTACGGCCCTCCTTCCAGAGTTCCTGCTCCTTGAGCTTGGTGATCCGCTCGGCGCGGCTCAACACACCGCGGGCGCTCGTGGCACCCTTCCGCACCCGCAGGCTCTTGTCCATCGTCATGGCGAATCACTCCTCGGCCGGTGGGCCATCATGGTCCCGCGAACGTAGCGTACGAGCGGTCCCGCCGCCGATCAAGGCCCGCGCCTGCCGGCCGGTCACAGCGTGACCGCCGCGATTCGGGCCAGGAAGGCGTCGAGCGTCGCGGGGCGTTGCGCAGGGTCGGCCGCGATGCAGGCCATGAGCGCTTCGGCGAGCGCCGGGGGGATCTCCGGCCAGCGGTCGCGGATATCGACCGGCGGCGAATCATGGGCCAGCGCGGCCGAGCCGCTCGAGCCTCTGGGCCACGGCGAGTCGAGCGTGCAGATCTCGTACGCGGTGACGCCGAAGGAGAACACGTCGAGGCGCTTGTCCGCCTGGCGGCGTCGGACCACCTCGGGTGCCATGTAGTTCGGCGTGCCGATGCGGTTGCCCGGCTGGAGGAACACCGGCTTGTCGGGCACCGTCAGGCCGAAGTCGAAGAGCACGAGTCGGCCGTCGGGTCGGAGCATGAAGTTGCGGGGACAGATGTCCCGATGCACGAAGCCGGCCTTGTGGACGGCGGCGACGGCCGTCGCCGCCTGGCGGACGAGGTCGAGCCGTCGTGCGGGGGGCAGGGCCTGCTTGCCGCTCAGCACCGCGTGGAGCAGCGTGCCCTCGATGAACTCCTGCACGATGAACGGGTCACCGTCGCCGGAGATTCCCGACTCCAGTGTGCGGCCGATGTTGGGGCCGGTGATCGCCATGCCGATCTCCCCCTCCGTCGGCTTCTTGAGCCCCTTGTAGCGGCCCTCCACGGGCTCCGCCTTCGCACGGTCGATGACCTTCAGGCCGCGGACCTCGCCGGTGCGCGTGTCGCGCACCTTGTAGAAGGTGGACATGGTGCCCGAGTTGCTCTCGCGGAGCCGCTCGAACCGCTTCCACAGATCGACGCGGGCCGAGCCGCCGAACAGCCCAGAGAGAATTCCCATGATGCCTGCCGCGTCGTGCCGACGCGTCGATGACCGGTGCCGTTCAGCCCTGCTTGAGGGCGGTGAGCTCCGCGTGGGCCGCCGCGAGTTCCTTCTCGAGCCGGGGCACCTCGGCCGGATCGTCGGGCTGCTTCTTGGCCCCGGCGAGCTGTTGCTGGAGCTTCGCGATCTTCTGGTGCAGCACCTCGAGCCGCTTCTTGTCCTTCCGGTCCATGGCCAGCCCTCACTCTTCCCCGCCGCCGGCACCGTCCGGCATCCGCACGCCCGCGTCCGGATCGAGCGCCGGTCCGGTGTGGAGTTGCCGCATCCAGCCCGACAGCAGCACGACGGCGACGGTGAGCCCCAGCGTGACGGAGAGCCACTTCGCCCGGTCATTCCGCACCCACTGCGTGCCGGCCTTGCGGCCCGTCAGGGCGCTGGCGAAGTAGAACACGACCATCGCGAGCGCGAACTTCACGCCGAACAGGAAGTGATAGTTCGTCAACCGCATCCAGGCCCCGCCGGCCCAGCCCTCCGCCTTCACACGACTGTTGAAGAGGAGGAAGTTGACCAGTCCGCTGCCGAATAGCACCGCGATCGCCCCGCTCACCCAGGGCAGCCACCGGCGGCGGATCCGCTCGTGGATCGCGTCTCGCGTGTCCGCGTCGAGCTCTGACAACGCCGGCACGAGGGCGACGCGGGCGAAGACGAGTCCCCCCATCGCCACGACGGCGGCAAGCACGTGAGCCCAACGCAGCACGAGCGAGACGGGGTCCATGGGCATGGCAGGGTCTCCGGATCCGGATTCGGGAACACAGGGAGAGCCTACCCGAAGGACGGGCCGCCCCCAAGCGGCCGTCTGGTACCCTGCGGTGCATGGACGAGACCGCGGATGACGGGCTGGAATTCGACGCATGCCTCCCGGGCGGCAGCCCGCACGACCGTTGGATGCGGCTCGCGCTCGAGGAGGCCCGGGTCGCGGCCGAGGAGGACGAGGTGCCCGTGGGGGCGGTCGTCGTGGCCGGCGGTCGTGTGATCGCCAGTGCCCACAACCAGCGCGAGCAGCTTGCCGACCCGACGGCCCATGCCGAGATGATCGCGCTCACGCAGGCGGCGGCGGCACTCGGATCCTGGCGGCTCGAGGACTGCACGCTGTACGTGACGCTCGAGCCCTGCCCGATGTGCGCCGGGGCCATCCTCCAGGCGCGGGTGCCGCGGGTGGTCTGGGGCGCGGCGGACCCGAAGGCCGGCGCCGTCGAGTCGCTCTACCGGCTCTTCGAGGATTCCCGGCTCAACCACCGGGTGGACCACGTCGGCCGCGTGCTGGCCGACGAGTGCGGCCGGATCCTCTCCGACTTCTTCCGCGGCAAGCGTTGACCCGCGTGAGGCGTCAGCGCTTCGTGATCGGGACGAAGTCGCGGAGCGTGTGGCCGGTGTAGACCTGTCGCGGCCGGGCGATCTTCTTCGTCGGGCTCTTGTGCATCTCGATCCAGTGGGCGATCCAGCCGGGCAGGCGGCCGATCGCGAACAGCACCGTGAACATCTGCACCGGGATGCCCATGGCCCGGTAGATGACGCCCGAGTAGAAATCGACGTTGGGGTAGAGTTTCCGCTCGATGAAGTAGGGGTCGGCCAGGGCCGCGGCCTCGAGCTCCTGGGCCACGTCGAAGATCGGGTCGTGGCGGGCGATCTTGGCCAGCAGCTTGTCGCACGTCGCCTTGATGAGCTTGGCCCGCGGGTCGTAGTTCTTGTAGACGCGGTGGCCGAAGCCCATGAGGCGGAAGCCCGAGTCCTTCTTCTTGGCGAGATCGACGTACTTCTTCACGTCGCCGCCGTCGGCCACGATCCGCTCGAGCATCTCCACGCAAGCCTGGTTGGCGCCGCCGTGGAGGGGGCCCCACAGGGCCGACACGCCGGCGGAGATGCTCGCGAAGAGGTTCGCGTCGCTCGAGCCCACCATCCGCACCGTCGAGGTGGAGCAGTTCTGCTCGTGGTCGGCGTGGACGATGAGCAGCATGTCGAGGGCGTCGGCGAAGTCGGGATCGACATGGTAGGGCTCGCACGGCACGGCGAACATCATGTGGAGGAAGTTCTCGCAGTAGGCGAGATCGTTCCGCGGGTACATGAGCGGCTGGCCGATCGACTTCTTGTGGCTGTAGGCGGCGATCGTCGGCAGCTTGGCCAGCAGCCGGTGCATGCTCACCTCGACCTGGCGGGGGTCGCGGACGTCGAGCGAGTCCTGGTAGAAGGTGGAGAGCGCGCCCACGACGCTGCCCACGATCGCCATCGGGTGCGCGTCGCGTGGGAAGCCCTCGTAGAAGCTCCGCATCTCCTCGTGGATCATCGAGTGGCGGGCCAGCGACGAGCGGAAGGTGTCGAGCTGGTCGGCGGTCGGGAGCTCGCCGAAGATGAGCAGGTAGGCGACCTCGACGAAGTCGCACTTCTCCGCCAGGACCTCGATCGGATAGCCCCTGTAGCGGAGCACGCCGTTCTCGCCATCGAGGTAGGTGATGGCGCTCGTGGTCGAGCCCGTGTTGACGAAGCCCTCGTCGAGCGTGATCGCCCCGGTGGCGGACCGGAGCCTGCCGATGTCGATGCCGTGCTCCCCCTCGGTGCCCACGACGACGGGCAACTCCGTGACCTTGCCGTCGAGTTCGAGCCGGGCGGTGCCGGCGGGCGTCGTGCCGGACCAGGGCGTCGCGGACTTGGCCGGGGCCGGGGCGGCGGAGGTGGGGGCGCTCATGAGGCGTCTCTGCGGAGGGAGCCGGCCCGTGGGCCGACCGGCTCGGGCCCGGGCCGGACGCATGATCACCGGCTCGCCGGCAGTCTAGCCACGGCGGGCGACAGCGGCAACGAGGCCGGTCGTCCGCCGCACCTCAGCGCACCTTCACGGCCGGCCGGTCGTCGTCGTCGGCCTCGGCCGCGAGGGCGGCGAAGGCCGCAGCCAGCACGCCGTCGTCGTTGACGATCGTCCCCGTGCCGCGGGCGACGGCGATCGCGGCCCCGCTGGACCGCGAGAGATCCACGAAGAAGGTCTCATCGGCCTCCGCGAGCGAGTCGTTGCGGACGGCCACCGCCACGGTCTTCGACGTCTGCCCCGGGCTGAAGGTGAGCGTGCCACTCGTCGAGGTGTAGTCGGCGTTCTTGCCGGCCGTCGCGCTGCCGTTGGTCGTGGCGTACCGCACGCTCACGGTGGACGTGCTCGCCGCCGACAGCGAGACGATGAACGCGAACGTGCCGCTGCCCTCGGGGGCCGACACCGACGAGATCGAGAGCGTCGGCGGCGCCGGCTGCTGGTCGTCGTTCGTGATCGTGCCCGCCGCGGATGCGGTCGTGATCGCGGCGTTCGCCGATGCGCCCGAGAGGGTGACCGTGAACGTCTCGTTCGCCTCGAAGGCGGTGTCGCCGACGATGTCCACGAGGATCGTCTTCGATGTCTCGCCCGGCGCGAATGCGAGCGATCCCGATTGGGCGACGTCGGGCACCGACTTCGTCGCCCAATCGGGATCGCTCGCATTCGCGCCGGGCGAGACATCGAAGACGATCCTCGTGGACATCGTCGGCGACACCGCCTTCGAGGCGAACGAGACGTTCACGGTCACCCTCTCGGGCGCATCGGCGAACGCC
>JBJTJO010000089.1:0-5188 GCA_046095965.1 Planctomycetaceae bacterium | reverse complement strand
GGCGCGAACATCGGCGGCTTGGCGGCGAGCGGATTCAGAAACGGCGTGCCGTCGGCGGCCTGCGCCTGCCGCGCGAAGAAGCCCCGGTCGAGCAGGCCCGCGAGGGCCAGCCCCGTGAACGAGGCCCCCGCCTCCCAGAAGAACTCGCGGCGGGTGCGGCGGCAGAACTGTCCGGCGGGGTGGTCGGTCGGGTGCATGACGCGGGCTCCGGGCGGATCAGTCGAGGTAGGCGAATTCGTTCGTGTTGAGGACCATCAGGCAGTAGAGCTCGAGCGCGCGGCTGGGGCTCACGCCATCGACGTCTTCGAGTCGGTCCACGAGGGCTACGCCGCGCGCCACCTCGGCGTCGGTCGCGGGCCGCACGAAGGCGATCTCGAGCGCCCGGCGGACGATTTTTCCTGCGTCGGCGTCGGCCGGCCCCGGCTGGTCGGCGGTCGCGAGGGCTTCGCGGCGTGCCCGCACGGCAAAAGCCTTGGCCTGTGCCTGCAGGAACGAGCCGTTCATCATCCCGAGTGCCTGCGTCGGCTGGGTGGTCGTGAACCGCGCGGGGCAGGGGGTGTCGGTGTCAGCGAGGTCGAAGTCGGCCAGCAGCGGCGTGAGCAGCGACCGCTTCACGTGGATGTAGACGCTGCGGCGGGCCTGGTCCTCCGGCGGGGAGGTGCCCCAGCCGTCGCCCGGCTTCGACTGCCCCGCTTTCACCTCCGCCGGGATGTCGGGGAACACGCCGGGGCCGAACATCGTCGGGTTGAACGCGCCGCTGGCCACGTGGATCGAGTCGCGGAGCTCCTCGGCGGAGAGCCGCCGCGGGTCGAACCGCCAGAAGGCATCGTTGAGCGGATCGCGGGCGGCCGCCGCCTCGTCGCCGGCCGAGGCCGCTCGATAGGTCTCCGACATCAGGATCAGCTTGTGGAGAGGCTTCAGCTTCCAGCCGCCGGCGACGAACTCGCTCGCCAGCCAGTCGAGGAGCTCCGGATGCGTGGGCGCGTCGCCCATGAGTCCGAAGTTGCTCGAACTCCGCACGATGCCGCGGCCGAAGTGGTACTGCCAGATGCGATTGACCATCACCCGCGCGGTGAGCGGGTTGTCCGCCGACGCGAGCCAGCGGGCCAGGGCCGTCCGCCGCCCGGAGGAATTCGCCGCGGGCACCGGCACGATCTCCGGGGCCGTCGCGTGCAGGATCTGCGGAAATCCCGGCTCGACCCGCCGGTCGGGTGTCTTGTCGGCGTGCGGATTGCCGCGGAAGAGCACGAACGTCTCGGGAGCCTGGGTGCCGTGCTCCGTGACGACGAGGGCCCGGGGCAGGTTTTTGTGCTCCGCCTCGATGTCGGCCAGAAGCCGCTTCCAGTTCGCGAGATCCTGCTTCGCGAGTTCGTCGAGCGCCTGCGCGCCGTGCTCCTTGATCCGCTTCTCGATGGCGGCGATGTTCGACCGGGCCTCCTCTCGGCGTCGCGACAGCTCTTCCAGGTGGTCGCGAGCCTCGACGAGGGCGTCGCCCCCAGTGGGCAACGTGCGCTCGATGAATGCCGGATTCATCTGGCGGTCGCCCATCGGCGTGACGTTCTGAAAGAAAGCCAGCAGGGCGTAGTAGTCGCGCTGGGGCAGCGGGTCGATCTTGTGGTCGTGGCAGCGGGCGCAGTTGATCGTGAGCCCGAGGAAGGTCTGGCCTGCGGTCGATACGAGATCGTCGAGCCAGTCGTAACGGGCCTGCAGACGGTCGGCGGGCTCGTCGTCCCAGACGCCGAGGCGATACCAGCCGGTGGCCACGAGGGCGTCGGCCGACGGGTCGGGTAATTCGTCACCGGCGACCTGTTCGACGATGAAGCGGTCGTAGGGCTTGTCGTCGTTGAACGCGCGGATCACGTACTCGCGATACCGCCAGGCGTGGGGCTTGGCGCCGTCGCGCTCGAAGGAATTCGTGTCGGCGTAGCGGACGAGGTCGAGCCAGTGGCGGGCCCAGTGCTCGCCGTAGCGGGGTGAGGCCAAGAGCCGGTCCACGACCCGCTCCCAGGCGCCCGGTGAGTCGTCGGCGAGGAAGTCGCGCATCTCCGCCTCGGTCGGGGGGAGGCCGGTCACAGAGTAGGTGGCGCGGCGCAGCAGCGCAGCCTTCGGGGCGGGCTGCGGCCGCGGCAAGCCACGGCGGGCAAGGCCGTCCGCGATGAAGACGTCGATCGGGTTCTTTGTTTCCCTGTGCACCGCATGCGGCGCCGCCGCCGGCACGGCGGGCCGCGCGACCGGCCGGAAGGCCCAGTGCTCCGGCCAGTCGGCGCCGGACGCGATCCATTCCCGAAGAGCCTCGACCTGCTTCGCGGAGAGCCGTTCGCCCTCGGGGGGCATCCGCAGATCCGGATCGTCTGACGTGACCCGCGCCAGGATCGCGCTCGTCGCCGGCTCTCCGGGCACGATCGCTCGCGCGCCGCTCTCGAGCGTGGCGATGGCCGTCGCGCGACCGTCGAGGCGCAGGCCCGACTCCTGCGTGTCGGGCCCGTGGCAGGCGTAGCACCGCCGCGCCAGGAGCGGCTGGATGTCGCGCTGGAACTCCACGCCCAGCGCAGCCGTCGGCACGCCGGCGAGCAGGCCGAGGGCAAACCTCACGACCCGGCGAGCGGTCGTGGCGCGAAGCGGCATCGTGGTCTGCATGGGCTGGCCAGCACGAGATGTTGCGATATTCTAAACCTCACTAACAAAGTGTCAAAGTTCGGGTGCGCTCGGTTCGGTCGCTAGGCTCTCGCCGCCTCCTGGAGCATGTCCGCATGGAGTGCCGTCGTCGTTCCTGGGTTCGCCTGGTTGTCGTCGCGACGTTCGCGAGCAACGCCGCCGTGTCGCTTCGCGCCGCCCCGTCAGAGTCCGCATCCATGACCCGCCCGCTCAGCGTCCCGACCGTGACGTCGTTCGGCACGCTCGCCGATGGCCGCGAGGCCCGCCTCTTCGTCCTCGAGGTGCCGGGCGGCTGGCGGGCCGAGATCACCGACTACGGCGCGATCCTCACGCGGATGCTCGTGCCGGCCGCCGACGGGCCGCCGGTGGACATCGTCCTCGGCTGCGCCGACCTCGCGGGCTATCTGGCCGGCACGCCCTACTTCGGGGCGATGTGCGGCCGCGTGTCGAACCGGATCGCCGGCGGCACGTTCGACCTCGACGGCCGGACCTTCACGCTGGCGAAGAACAACGGCGCGAACCATTTGCACGGCGGCGTCATGGGCTTCGACAAGCAGCTCTGGAAAGGCACGCCGCGGCTCGCGGAGCGCGGCCCGGCGGTGGACTTCGAGCTCGTCTCCCCAGCCGGCGACGAGGGCTATCCGGGCCGGCTCGTGGCCCGGGCGACGTACACGCTCACGCCCGACGGCGAACTGTGGGTCGAGATGGCGGCGACGACCGACGCGGCCACGCTCGTCAATCTCGTACACCACTCCTACTGGAACCTCGCCGGGCACGCCTCGGGCACCATCCGCGGCCACGAACTGGCCGTCCACGCCGACCGCTACCTGCCGGTGGACTCAGGCAGCATCCCCACGGGCGAGCAGGCGGACGTTGCCGGCACGCCGTTCGACTTCCGTCCCGCGCGGCGGCCGACAGCCACGCTCGGCGCCGCGATCGACCGCCTGCCGGCTGGAGCCGACGGCACGAACCCCGGGGGCGTGGATCACGACTTCGTGATTCACGACTGGAAAGCGGATGGTGCCCTGCGTCCGGTCGCCGTGCTCCGCGATCCCGCGAGCGGCCGCTCCCTCGAGGTGCTCACCGATCAGCCCGGCCTGCAGGTCTACACCGGCAACTACCTCGACGGCACGGTCCGCGGCAAGGATGGAGTCGCGTACGGCAAGCACGCGGGCGTCTGCCTCGAGACGCAACTTCATCCCGACAGCGTCCATCATCCCGACTGGCCGTCGCCGCGGCTCGACCCTGGCGCCACCTACCGGCACACGATGGTGCACCGGTTCTCGACGCGGTGATGGAGGAAGGCGTGCGCGGCGATCGCTCCCACGTCGGCTCGGCCCTGCTCAGGCGCATCAACGAGCGGCGGCTCATCGAGGCGCTGCAGCGGCACGGCCCCGCCTCGCGGGCGGCGCTCACGCGGGTGAGCGGGCTGACGGCGCCGACGGTCTCGAAGGCGGTCGATGCGCTCCTGCGTCACGGCCTCGTCGAGGAACTCGAGCCGCCCACCCCGGCGATCGGCCGGCCGGGCCGCCTGGTCCGCATGGCCGCGGAGTCGGCCACCGTGCTCGGCGCGGTGATCGACGTCGATGTCTGTGCGGTGGCCGCCGCGGGCCTCGACGGCGCCGTGGCCGACGACCGGATGCGGCGGTTCACCACGCCGGCCGACTACGCGATGCTCCTCGACGCGCTCGCCGACCACTGCCGGGCCGTGATCGCGGCGGTCGGCGGGGTGGTGCGCGGCGTGGGAGTGAGCGTGCCCGGGCTCGTGAACGGCCGGCTCTGCGAGGTCGTCTGCTCGCCGAATCTCCACGCCATCGACGGACGCAACCCGGCCCGCGATCTCGAGGCGCGGCTGCACGCGCCCTGCGTGCTCCTCCAGGAGGCCGACGCGCTCGTGCTCGGCGAGCGGCAGGCGACCGCGGCCCGCGGCCTCGACGACTTCGCGGTGCTCGACGCCACACGGGGGCTCGGGCTCGGCGCGATGAGCGGCGGGCAGCTGCTTGCCGGGCACGGCGGCATGGCCGGTGAAATCGGCCACATCACCGTCGATCCGTCGGGCGCCCGCTGTGGCTGCGGAAACCAGGGCTGCCTCGAGACGCTGGCCACCGACACGGCGCTCGCCCGCCTCATCGGCGAGCGGGTCGGGCGACCCGTGACGATCGACGAGGCGTCGGCCCTGCTCGCCGCGGGGACCACCGACTTCCGCGGGGAGGTGCGCACGGTCACGGAGTATCTCGCGATCGCGATCGCGGCGGTCGTCAACATCTTCAATCCCGCCGCGCTGTTCGTGCACAACCGGCTGCTTGCGGCCGATTCAGAGCGCTTCGCCCGCGTGCTCGACCGCGTCCGGCAGCGGGCGCTGACGGCGGCGCTCGCCGAGTGCTCGATCGTGGCCGCCCGCTCGGGCAAGCTCGAGGGCGCCGTCGCCGGCATCATCCACCACCTGACGACGGCCTGGGGGCCCACGGTCCGCTGACGTGCCGCCCCCCTTCCTGGAGAACGCGATGACCGCCCCGCCCGCCGTGATCAAGGC
>JBJTJO010000088.1:0-4759 GCA_046095965.1 Planctomycetaceae bacterium | reverse complement strand
CGCCGCCCTGCTCGGGGCCGGCGACACGGCCGGGGCGGCGGCGATTCTGCGGGAGGACGCCTCGCCGCAGCGGTTCGGGAGCCGGCTGCGGGCCGCTCGGCTCGAGCGGGCCGCGGCCGGCGAAAAGTGAACCGCCGGCCCCGAAACGCCGATTTCACCGGTGCCGGCGTCACGCCACGTTGCCTGCCCGGGCGGCGGCGGGTACCTTGTAGGGCTCCCCCGAGGACGAGGATTCAGATCATGAAAGACGGCATTCATCCCCGATACGGCGAGACGGTCGTCCGCTGCGGCTGCGGCAACACCTTCTCCACGCGGAGCACCGTCCCCGAGATCAAGGTCGACATCTGCAACGTCTGCCACCCGTTCTTCACCGGCAAGCTGAAGTTCGTGGACACGGCCGGCCGGATCGAGAAGTTCAAGTCGAAGTTCGCCGGCGCCGGCTACGCGAGCCTGAAGAAGAAGGCCGACGCGGCGACCGAGGGAGCCGGCGGCTGACGCCGGTGCCGCCGCGGTCCCGCCCCCGCGGGCCCGGGTGAACCATGCGCGACCAGCTGGAAGCGAAACTCGCGCGATTCGAGGAACTCGAGCGCGCCCTCGTCGATCCGGCCGTGCTCGGCGACGCCGGGCGGCTCTCGGCCGCGGCCCGCGAGCACGGCACGCTCGCGCGACTCGCGCTCAAGTACCGCGGGCTCGTGGCCCTGGAGCGGCAGATCGGCGACCTGCGCGAGATGGCCGGCGGCCCCGACGCGGAGCTCCGCGGCCTCGCCGCGGCCGAGTTGCCCGACCTCGAGCGGCGGCGCGAGCGGGAGTGGGACGAGCTCGTCGAGGCCTGTTCCGACGACGACGACGCCGACCGCACGCGGTGCATCGTCGAGATCCGGGCCGGCACCGGCGGCGACGAGGCGGCGCTGTTCGTCCGCGACCTCTACGAGATGTACCGCCGCTACGGCGCCGAACAGGGCTGGGACTTCGAGGTCATGGACGCGAGTCCCACGGAGCTGGGCGGCTTCAAGGAGATCGTGCTCGGCGCCGTGGGCGCGGGCGTGTTCCGCCGGCTGCGGCACGAGAGCGGCGGCCGCCGCGTGCAGCGGGTGCCCGACACGGAGGCGAAGGGGCGCATCCACACCTCGGCCGCGACGGTGGCGGTGCTGCCCGAGCCCGAGGACGTGGAGGTGTCGCTGCCCCCCGACTCGTACCGCAAGGATCTCTTCTGCGCGAGTGGTCCCGGCGGCCAGCACGTCAACAAGACCGCGTCGGCGGTGCGGCTCACGCACCTCGCCACCGGCATCGTCGTGCAGTGCCAGGACGAGAAGAGCCAGCACAAGAACCTCGCCAAGGCGCTCCGCGTGCTCAAGACGCGGCTCTACGAGCACGAGCGGCGGATCGAGCACGAGAAGCGGTCGGCCGAGCGGAAGACGCTCGTCGGCTCCGGCGACCGCAGCCAGCGGATCCGCACCTACAACTTCCCGCAGAACCGCGTCACCGACCACCGGATCAACGAGAGCTTCACGCTCGACCAGGTGATGGCCGGCCGCCTCGGGCTCGTGCTCGACGCGATCGAGGAGCACGCGCGCCAGGCGCGGAAGACCGAGATGGAGCGGACGAGCCGCCCCGCCGGCCAACTCGCCCCGTGACCGCGCCCCGGAGCCGCAGGCAACCATGACGCAGGCAGGCGAACTGGCGACCCCGCCCCCCGCGGAGACCTGGACGGTCGGCCGGCTGCTGGCCTGGACCACCGACTGGCTCGCGGCGCGGGGCGCCGAGTCGGCCCGCCTCGACGCCGAGGTGCTCCTCGCGCACGTTCGCGGCTGCCCGCGGATCCTGCTCTACACCGCGTTCGACCAGGTCGTGCCCGACGCGCAGCGGACGGCGTTCCGCGACCTGGTCAGGCGCCGCGGCGCCGGCGAGCCCGTGGCCTACCTCGTGGGAGAGCGCGAATTCTTCTCGCTGCCCTTCGCGGTCACCCGCGACGTGCTCGTGCCGCGGCCCGAGACGGAGGGGCTCGTCGTGCGGGCGATCGACCTCTGCAAGGGGATGGACGCGCCGCGGATCGTGGACGTGGGCACGGGCTCGGGCGCGATCGCCGTCACGCTCGCGAGGCACCTGCCGCGGGCGCGGCTCGCCGCCACCGACATCTCGCCCGCGGCGCTCGCGGTGGCGCGGGCCAACGCCGCGCGGCACGGCGTGGCCGACCGGATCGCGTTCGCGGCCTGCGATCTCCTGGGCGATCCCGCTGTGGCCGGCCCGTGGGACGTGATTGCGAGCAATCCCCCCTACGTCCGCGAGGACGAGTTCGCCGCCCTGCCCCGCGACGTTCGCGATCACGAGCCGCGCGGGGCGCTCGTGGCCGGGCCCACCGGAATCGAGGTGGTCGAGCGGCTCGCGGCGGTGGCGGAGACGGCCCTCGCCCCCGGCGGCTGGCTGCTCGTGGAGATCGGCCCGGCGGTGGCGGCCGCCGCGGAGGCGGCGCTCGCGGCGCGGCCGGGCCTCGAGCCCGCGTCCACGCTCAAGGACATGGCCGGCCTGCCACGGATCGTGCAGGCCCGGCGGCGGGATGCGTGACCTCGAGAGACGACGTTTCGCGCGACGCATCATGCACACCGTGATCGCGGTCGTGCCCGCCGTCGCGGCGTAGCCCGACATGGCCGCCGACCGCCTGCCGAAGGCACCACACGACGCCGCGTCCGCGGACCGACGCGCCGTCCGATCAGCGGAGCCTCCGCGGAGGGACGGACTCCTCGGTACGGCATCGCCTCCGCGGAGCGACAGCATGTCCGGCTGGGATCGCCTCCGCTGAGCGAGTAGGTGCAGACTGGCAGTCTGCACCCGGTGGCCAATCACCCGGCGTCGCGGTGGCCGGTCAACGTCGTGCGTCTCAATCCTGCCGCCGTGCAGGACGCGACCGGGTGCAGGTTGAACAACCTGCACATCCACCGGATATACGACCCCGCCGCGCATCAAGCCGCGGTTGCCCCGGTCGATGGTGGCGCCCGTCTATGTAAGTGGGCGGACTGCCGGGAGCAGCCGTCGTGACGAGAGTGGTGGCCGGCCGTGAGCGAACTCCGAGCGGAAATCCAAGATTGGCTCGACAGGATCCGGGCACGGCTGCGGCCGTGGTTGCGGCGCGAGCCGCTGCCCGAGCGCCCGCTCGTCGTCGCGGCGCTCGCGCTTGCGGCGGGCTGTGGGGCGGCTCGGTTCGCCGTGCCGGGCATGAGCGGCCCGAGCCTTGCCGCCGCGTGGTGGGGCGGTGCGGTCGTCGTGCTCGCGGCCTGGTGGGCGGCGATGCGCCGGCAGCGCCGGAGGCTCGCCGCGGCGCTGCTCGCCCTGGCCGTGGCCGGCGCCGGGGCGGCCTGGTCGGCCGCGCGGTTCGATCTCTTTCCGGCCGACGACCTGGCCTGGCGGCTCGGGAGCGGGCCGGTGCCCGTGGCGGTCAGGGGGAGCGTGGTCGAGTCGTTCCGGCTGCTGCCGACGCCAACGCAGGACCTCGAGCGGGCCGCCGCGATCGGCCCATCGAGCGAGTGCGTCGTCGCCGTCGAGGCGGTCCGCGTGGGCAGCCGCTGGAAGCCGGCTTCGGGCCGGGCCGCCGTCGTCGTCGATGGGCCGCGGCCCGATGTCGTCGTCGGCACGCGGATCCAGGTGCTCGGCCGTGGCCTGCGCCCCGGTGCGGCCGCGAATCCGGGCGAGTTCGACTTCCGGCTCCGCGCCCGGTCGCAGCGCACGTTGTCGGTGGTGCGGGTCGATTCGATGGCCTGCGTCCGGATCCTGTCGCGGCCTCCCCCCTGGTCGCCCGCGGCCGCGCTCGACCGGTTGCGGTCGGCCGGCGTGGCCGTGCTCCATGAACACCTCGCGCCCGGGCGGGCCGGTCTCGCGTCCGCGTTGCTCCTCGGGGCGCGCGAGTCGCTGCCCCGGGAGGAGTCGGACGACTTCCTCGTCACGGGCACGGTGCACGTGCTCTCGATCTCGGGCCTGCACGTGGGCCTGCTGGCGGCCGCGCTGTTCGCCGTGTTCCGCACGCTGGGGATCCCGCGGAGCGCCGCGCTGGCCGCGGTGGCGGCGTGCACCGGGGGCTACGCGTTGCTCGTCGGGGCGGAGACGCCCGTCGTGCGGGCCACGCTCCTCGTGTGGCTGGCCTGCCTGGCGGCGTCCACGGGCCGCAGGTCGGCGGCGATCCACGCGCTGGCCGTGGCCGCGATCGTCGTGCTCACCTGCCGGCCGGAGGAGGTGTTCGGTGCCGGAGCCCAACTCTCGTTCCTCTCGACCGCGGTGCTCGTGGGCGTGGCCGCCGCGCTGCCGCGAGCGGCCGTGCCGACGGACCCGATCGACCGGCTCATCGAACGCAGTCGGCCGGCCGCGGATCGCTGGCTGCGGCGCCGCGTCTGGCAGGCCTGGGTGCTCTTCGTGTGCGGGCTCGCGGTGTGGGCTGCGACGGGGCCGCTCGTGGCGATGCGGTTTCACGTGGTCAGTCCGGTGGGGCTCGTGCTCAACGTGCTCATCGCGCCGCTGGTGGCGCTGGCGATGGCCGCGGGGTTCCTCTGCCTGCTCGCGACGCCGCTCCCGCACGCGGTCGCCGCCGGTTGCGGGGCCGCGTGCGACGCGGCGCTCGCGGGGATCGCTGTGCTCCGGGAGTGGGGCGCGCGGCTGCCCGCCCGCCACGCCTGGCTGCCCGGCCCGCCCGCCTGGTGGACGGCCGGCGGGTACGTGCTATTCGCCTCCGCGCTGCTGCTGATCGCGCCCGCGTGGCTCGCCCGCGGCCGCACGT
>JBJTJO010000087.1:0-19927 GCA_046095965.1 Planctomycetaceae bacterium | reverse complement strand
GTAGAGCCACACACCCGGCCGGCCCCCGATCCGCGGGTCGAAGTCGCGGGGCACGGCGAGGTCGAGCACCACGAGCGGCCGGCCCTGCCGCGCAGCCTCGGCCCGCGCGAAGGTGTCGAGCGCCACGACCGGCTCGGAGGCGCCCGTGGTGCTCACCACGAGGTCGGCGGCGGCGAGCTCGGCCGTGAGTTCGTCGAACCGGCCGGGCCTGGCGCCGAGCCGAGCGGCGAGCTCCACCGCGCGGCCCGCCGTGCGGTTCACGACCGTCACGTCGCGGGCGCCGGCCTCGCGGAGGTAGCGGAGCGTCTCGGCCGCCAGCGGGTGTCGATCCCCAGTGTGGCCGTGGCCGACTTCGCGTCGGGCGTGTTCGAGCGGTTCGACGACAAGCGCGTGCTGCTCGTGGGCGCCGGCAAGATGGCCGCCGAGACGCTCCGCTATCTGCGCGAGGCCGGCGCCCGCGACGTGACGGTCGTGAACCGCACGGCCGGCCGCGCGGTGGAGCTCGCGGCGCGGCTCGGGGCCCGGCCCGGCCGGTTCGACCAGCTCGCGGCCGAACTGGCGGCGGCGGACCTCGTGGTGAGCACGACCGGAGCCGGCGAGCCGATCGTGTCGCCCGACCTGTTCGCCCGCGTCGAGGATGCCCGCGGAGGCCGGCCACTCGTGGTGCTGGATCTCGCGGTGCCGCGCGACTTCGACCCGCGGATCGGGGGTCGCCCCGGCGTGTGGCTGTACTCGATCGACGACCTGGCCACGGCCTGCGACGCCAACCGGGAGCGCCGCCGCGGCGAACTGCCCGCCGCGCGGGCGATCGTCGAGGAGGAGACGCGGCGCTTCATGGGCGATCTCCACCACCGCTCGACCGCGCCGGTGATCGAGCAGCTCAAGGCGGGCTGGAGCGAGACCGGTGAATCGGAACTCGACCGCCTCTTCCGCCGGCTGCCGCAGCTCGGCGACGCCGAGCGGGCCGAGATCCGCCAGGCCTTCGAGCGCTATGCGGCGAAGCTCCTCCACCCGCCGCTGGCGAGCCTGCGGAGCGAGAGCCACGCGGGCCCGCCGCACGGCCTGCTCGAGGCGATCAAGCGGCTCTTCGATCTACGGGATTGACGTCGTGGCCGCCATCACTTCGGCAGGCAATTCGCCAGGGCGAGGAGCACGTAGCTCGTCACGAGGTTCGCGTTGTCCTCCATGAACCGCTTGTTGTCGTTGGCCCACGAGCCGTCCTCGCGCTGCCGGGCCAGGAGGGCGTCGGAGAGTTCCGCCCGCCAGTCGTGGGCCTTGCCGGCGGCGTCGATGAACGGGCTCTCGCCGACGACGTCGAGGGCCTTCGACGCCGTCTGGAAGTAATAGTAGAGCCCCGCCTCCCCCATGCCGGGGTTCTCGGCGAACGTGTAGTGGCGGCGGAGCCAGTCGATGGCCGCCTTCACGCGCGGGTCGTCCTTGCCGAGGCCGGCGAAGATCATGCTCTTGAGGCCGGCGTAGGTCATCGAGCCGTAGCTGCGCAGGCCCCCCTCGGAACGCTCGCCGGCCTGGCTCTCGCCCCCGGACGCGGGCGTGTAGTAGAAGCCTCCCTTGTCGTCGGGGTTCGTGTTCTTCTCGGCGAGGCCCGCCGTGTTCTCCGGGCCGACGAGGTTCTGCGTGCGCGACACGAACACGAGCGCCTTCTGGATCGCGGGGTCGTCGGCGCTGACGCCGGCGGCCCGCAGGGCCTCGACGAAGAAGGCGGTGTTCGAGAGGTCGGGGCGCGACTTCCGCCCGTAGCCCGCGCCTCCGTGGGCCGGATCGGCGGCGGCCTTGCCCTCGCCGTCGTCCCACTGGAGGCCCTTGAGGAACGCCGTGGCCGACTCGACCTCCTTCGCATAGCGGCCGTCGCCGTTGCAGGCCACGAGGGCCATGAGGGCGATCGACGTCTCGTAGTTGGCGACGGGCGACTCCTTGCCGGCGATCGCGCCGTCGTCGCGGCGGAAAGAAAGCAGGTAGCCGATGCCCTTCTTCACGGCCGGCGCGTCGGCCGGGGTGCCAGTCCGGCGCAGGGCCGTCACCACGAGGGCCGTCACGGCGGGGCCGGCCTCGGCGGAGAAACTGCCGTCCTCGGCCTGCCCCTTGGCGACGAGGTGGGCCGTGGCCTTGGCGATCGCGGCGCGGATCGCGGACTCGTCGGCCGCGCGGGCGGCCGGAGCGAGGATGAGCGCGGCACCGACGGACAGCGACGCGAGCAGGCGGGCGCGGAATGGCGACATGGCGAAGGGAACTCCTGGACGGATGAACTGATGGCCCTTGGCCCGCGGGCGGGGCCTCGGCATCTCGGCCCGAATCATACGGTCCGATCACCCGTCCGGGCACGTGCCGCGCCGGGCTGCGGGGAAAATTTCCCCGGATGTCCCGGTCACACCGGCGCGGTCGGAAGCGCCCGCGGATGGGCCGGCACGCGGCGCGGCGGCGGGGCGCGGCCCTCCTCGAGCCGCCAGGCCTCGCGCTCCTCGTCGCTGGCGTAGTACATCAGCCAGGCGGCGGGATCGGCGTCGTCGGACGCGCTGCAGTCCCAGTGGACGAAGTTGTCGGGCAGATCGACCCGCTTCACCTTCGCCGGCAGGATGTCCCGGCGGATGAGGGAGTAGAGCTCGCGGTCCGAGAGGTGGTCGGTGAAGTCGAGCACGATCCGCGCCGAGTAGAGACGGTCGATCGTCTCCCAGAGCCGCTCGTGGACCTGCTCGTCGTCGAGCGTGCAGGCCGGCTGGAGGGCCAGCGGCGGCTCGAACCAGCGGGCCACGGGCACCAGCGGCGCGAGTTCCCATGCCAGCATCGACTCGAGGAAGCGGTTCTCCGCCTCGGTGGAGAGTTCGCGGAAATCGACCTCCCAGACGGCCTCGTCGAGGTAGGGCTCGATCGCGTCGCGCAACTCGGCGTTGCGGAGCAGGCAGTCGATCTCTTCCGGATCGGGGTGGCGGGCGATGGGCATGCCGGGCGTGCTTCCGTCGGGGCGCCCGCGGCCAGGCCCTCGGGGGGCCGCTTCACCGCGGATCCATGCAGCCGACGATACCCACGGCACGGCGGCGTTCAACGAAAAACACGGGTCGGAAACCGCTTTTTCGGCCCCCGTCCCCGGCATGACCGCTACGACGCGACGAGTTTTCGCGGCCCCCCGCGTCGCCCCGACTTGCCCGGCCGGCGTCAGCCGTCGCAGTCCGGCTCGAGCGCCGTGATCTTGGCCACGCGGCGGGCGTGCCGCCCCCCCTCGAAGGGCGTCGTCAGCCAGGTGCGGATCATCTTGTCCTGCAACTCCTGGCCGAGCATCTCGGCCGACAGGCAGAGGACGTTGAGGTCGTTGTGCCGCCGGCTCATCTCGGCCGTGACCTCGTCGTGGCACGTCGCCGCCCGCACGCCGGGCACCTTGTTGGCGGCGATCGCCATGCCCACGCCCGTGCAGCACAGCAGGATGCCACGGTCCACGCCGCCCGAGCTCACCCGCCGGGCCACGTCGGCCGCGACGTCCGGGTAATCGACCGCCGCGTCGCCCTCGGAGCCGCAGTCGATGACCTCGTGGCCCAGCCGCTCGAGCAGGCCGACGAGCCGCTTCCGCGCCGCCACGCCCCGGTGATCGCTGCCGATCGCAATCCTCATGATGGCATCCCGCGCATCGCCGTCGCCGTTCACCGCCACGGGCCGGATCAGCCGCGCGGAACGTCCTGCAAGAGTGTATCGAGTCTGGCGGCGAGGTGCGCGCAAATCTGGCGGGCGCAGCGGCGGTAGGTTTCGAGCGACCCGCCGATCGGGTCGATCACGTCCTGCCGCTCCGGCGAGAGGAGGGCCACCCGGCCGCCGGCCTCGGGAAACTGGGCCAGGAGGGCGGACCGGTGCGCCGCGGTCATCGTCAGGATCACGTCGGCCTGCCGCACGAGCGCCTCGGTGACCGGCTGGCTTTCGTGGGCGTCGAGGTCGCCCCCCAGTTCCCGGGCCGCGGCGACGGCGTGCTCGCTCGCCCTGCCTCCCGGCCAGGCCGACACGCCGGCGCTGGCCGCCAGCACGCCGTGCCGCTCGATCTCGTCAGGCCCGCAGCCCAGGCGCTCCGCCACCAGCGCCCGGAACACCGCCTCGGCCATCGGGCTGCGGCAGGTGTTGCCGGTGCAGACGAAGAGCACGACGAAGCTCGCGAGGCGCCGCATCGTCTCCTCCGACACCACGCCGGGTCGCACCACGCGGAACGACGCCCCTTCGACGAGGATCGTCGAGGGGGGTTGGGAGTAGCGGGCGCAGCCGTCGTCGATCGCCAGCGCGAGGTCGGCGCCGGCGGCCGCGATCGCCTCGGCCGCGGTCACCGCCGGGCGGCCATCGGGACCGGCGGGCTCGGCGACGAGGACGGGACCGGCGAGCATCTTCAGGCACTCGGCGAGCAGGGGATGGCCCGGCATCCGCATCCGCAGCCGACCGCCGGCGACGATCGCCGTCCGGGCGGCCTCCGGCAGGCGGTGCACGAGGCTCTCCGCATGGTCGTCGGGCACGATGAGCGCGACCGGTCCGGGCCAGCAGCGCCGCGAGATCCGTCGGCCGACGGCCGGCATCAGCGGAGCCCAGTCGAGCGCCTCGTCGGCGCTCCGCGGCACGAGCGCCAGCGCGGGTTCGTCGATGCGCGGCGGGGCGAGCCGTTCCAGCGCGGCGGCGGCGGCGGCACAGCGGCCGCTCGCCGCCACGACGTAGTCGGTCTCCGTCGGGAAGGCGACGAGGCGGCCCTCGGCGAGGGCCTGCACGGCACGGTGCACGACATCTCGGGCGTCGTCGGCACGGCGCAGGTCGATGACCATCGGCGGCATGGGTGGGCCGGCGGCCGTGGCTGCCGTGATCCGGGTGGCGCAACCCCCGGTCCTTCGGGCCGAAGACGAACGGAACCCCTAAAAGTACCGCCGTTCGCGGAAGCCAGTCAAGGATCGGCGACTGGGCAAGTGCGCCGGTGGGCGATCCGGCCCAATGTGACGGCGGATCGCGGATTTCACCTTGTGGCCGGCCGCCGGGCGGCGGTATTCCCCCGCGGCCACCGCCGCCGGCACCCCCCAACGGCACCCTGATGCCCACGCGCCCGCCGTCCCGACACCTCCGCGCTCCGCTCCTGCTCCAGGGGCTCGTCGTCTGCCTGACGGCGGCCGTCGCCTCGGGCCAGTCCCCCCTGCCGCCGGCCATCCCGCCGGCCGCCGCGCAGCCACTTCCCCCCGGCGGCGCGACGCCGGCCGCCGACCGCATCGTCGAGGTGCGGATCGAGGGCAACCAGGCCACGGAGGCGTCGAAGCTCCCGCAGCTCGTCACCCGCGCCGGACAGACCTTTGATCCGCAGTCGATCGAGGACGACGTGCGCACGCTGCACCGCACGCGGAAATTCGTCGATGTGCAGCCGAAGTACGTCCGCTCCCCCGACGGCGTCGTGGTCATCTTCCAGGTGGTCGAGCGGCCGATGCTCCACTACGTGCGGTTCGTCGGCAATCGGAGCCTGACGAGCCGATCGCTCAAGAAGCAGAGCGAGATCGCCGTCGGCGACTCGATGGATCCCTACGTGGTCGAGGAGGCGCGGCGCCGGATCGAGTCGCACTACCACGAGAAGGGCTTCCTCACCGCCCGCGTCACGACCGTCGAGGGGGGCAAGCCGGGGGACAAGGGGGCCGTGTTCCTCGTCGATGAGGGGCAGCGCCGCAAGGCGCTGTGGACGAGCTTCGTGGGCAACTCGATCGCCAGCGATGCCCGGCTCCTGACGCAGATCAAGTCGAAGCCGGGCGTGCTCTGGGTGATCGGCGGAGACATCGACCGCGAGGTGATCGACGCCGACGTGCAGGCGCTCACCGCGTACTACCGCAGCCTCGGCTTCTTCCAGGCGCGGGTGAGCCGCGAGCTCTCGGTCGTCCACGACGGCAGTCGCGACTGGATGCACCTCACCTTCATCGTCAACGAGGGGCCGCGCTACACCGTCCGCAACGTGGCATTCGTGGGCAACAGCAAGTTCAAGACCGATTTCCTGGAGCGGGACCTCAAGCTCAAGAGCGGCGAGCCGTTCAACCAGGCGAAGATGGACGCCGACCTGGGCATGGTCCGCGACATCTACGGCGGCCGCGGATTCGTGTTTGCCGACGTCCAGGCCGACCCGCGGTTCCTCGAGCAGCCCGGGCAACTCGATCTCGTCTACAGGGTCGAGGAGGGTCAGCGCTACCGGGTGGGCCAGATCAACATCCGGATCCGCGGCGACCACCCGCACACGCGGCACAGCGTCGTGCTCAACCGGCTGTCGCTGCGGCCCGGCGACATCCTCGACATCCGCAAGCTGCGCGACGACGAGCGTCGGCTCAAGGCCAGCAGCCTGTTCGTCGCCGACCCGGCCAAGGGTCAGGCGCCGCGGATCGTGTTCTCGAAACCCGACGCGAAGGAGTCGTCGCGCGCGGTCGCCCGTGATGCCGGCCGGCCGGGATTCCGCGGACAGAGCCCCGACGGGGAGGACGGCGACGCCGTCGTGGACCTCGAGCTCGAGGGCGAGTGGAGTTCCGAGGCGGTGGAGGGGGTCGTGCCTGCCGCCCCGGCGCGGGTCGCGGACCGGCCGGTGTGGCGCGGGCAGAGCCCGCAGCCGGCGTACCCGGCGGGGCAGCAGCCCGGCGTCCCGTTCGCGCAGCCCGGCGTTGCGGCGCCCGCGGCGACCGGGCCGGCGGTGGGGTGGGGCGGCGTGCCCCTGGCGCCCGCGGGCCCAGATCAGCTCGACTACGCGCGGATGGCCGCGCCGCAGGCGCCCGTCTACACCACGGTGCAGCAGCCGGTGGCGCCGGTGTTTCCCGGGGGTCCGCAGCCGGCCGTCGGGCCCGGGGGCGCGTTCCCCGCGCAGCCGGTCGCGCAGATGGACCCCAACCAGCCCGGCGCCTTCCAGCAGCCGGTGCTGCCCGACTTCGGGGGCCAGCCGCTGCAGGTCTATCCCGGCAGCGACCCCTACGTCGTGGTCGATGTCGATGCCGAGGAGACGCAGACCGGCCGCCTCATGATCGGTGCCGGCGTCAACTCCAACGCCGGCCTCGTCGGCAACGTCGTCATCGACGAGCAGAATTTCGACATCCTCCGGCTGCCGCGGAGTTGGGACGACATCAGGAATGGCACCGCCTTCCGCGGCGCCGGGCAGCGGTTCCGCATCGAGGCCGCCCCCGGCACGCAGTTGCAGCGCTACTCGGCGACCTTCCAGGAGCCGTACCTCTTCGACACGCGGGTCGGCCTCTCACTCTCCGCGTCCTACTACACGCGCTACTTCTACGACTGGGCCGAGGCCCGCACGGGCGGCCGCATCGGCCTGGGCTACCAGTTCGTCTTCGCCCCGAACCTGTCCGTCAACGGCGGGTTCCGCGGCGAGAGCGTCGATGTCTACAACCCGCGGGTGCTCGCGCCCGACGTCGTCAACATGCTCGGCACGAACTCCGTCTACGGTTTCTCCGGCGGCCTCATCCACGACACCCGGGACAGCCCGTTCCTGCCCACGCAGGGGCACCTGCTCACGATGGAGTTCGAGCAGGTGATCGGCTCGTTCGTCTACCCGCGCGGCATCGTCGAGGGCCGGCAGTACTTCCTGCTCCGCGAGCGGCCCGACGGTTCCGGTCGCCACACGCTCGCGGTCGGCTCGCTGCTGGGGGTCTCGGGGCCGGATACGCCCGCCTACGACAACTTCTTCGCGGGCGGCTACAACACGCTCCGCGGCTTCGCGTTTCGTGGCGCGAGCCCCAAGCAGGCCGGCCCCGGCGGCCTGGCCACGGTCGGCGGCCCGTTCGAGTGGTTGAGCACCGTCGAATACATGTTCCCGATCACCGCGGACGACTCGCTCCGCGGTGTGGTGTTCACCGACTTCGGCACGGTCGAGAGCAACGTCTCGATCAACAACTTCCGCGTCTCGCCGGGCGTCGGCATGCGGATCACGATTCCCGCGATGGGGCCGGCGCCGATCGCCCTCGACTTCGCCTTTCCGCTGGTCTACGCCCCGACCGACAATCTGCAGATGTTCAGCTTCTTCGTCGGCTTCGCCAGGTGATCGCGTGGACGCGCTACCGTCGATCACCGTCGGCCGCCGCGAGCGGATCCTCGTCGTCGGCAACCCGTACCTCGGCGACACCGTGCTCGCGCTGCCACTGCTGCGCGGCCTGCGCGGGGCGTTTCCGGGACACGTGATCGATCTCCTCGCCGAGGGCGGAGCCGTGGGCCGCCTCCTGGCCGGCTGCCCGCACGTGGACGAGGTGCTCCGCTGGGAGCGTCCGCCGCGGGTGCCCGTCGCCGGCGGGTCGCGCCGCAGGCTGCGGACGGCGCTCGCGAGCCTCGAGGCCACCGCCGGGATGCTCCGCGACCGGCGGTACGCGCGGGCCTACCTCCTCAAGCGCTCGCCATCGGCGGCCCTGCTCGCGTGGCACGCCGGCATCCCGCACCGCGTCGGCCACGCGACGGGCCTCGGCCGCGCCCTGCTGACCCGCGCCGTGCGGTGGCGCCGCGATCGCCACTACGCCGACGGGTTGCTCGACCTGCTGCGCATCGACGGCGTGCCGGTGGATGACGGGCAGATCGCGCACTGGGGTCCGGCGGCGGCGGCATCCGCCCGTGTCGCGTCGATCCTCGCGCGGCTGCCCGCACGGCGGCCCCGGGTGTTCGTGGCCGTGCGCGCCACCGACGGCAGGCGCCAGTGGCCGCTCGACCGATGGGTTGACGTGCTGCGGCGGCTGGTCAAGGAGCAGGGCTGCGAGGTCGTGTTCTGCGGCGGCCCGGACGACGCGGCGGCGCTCGCCGCCATCACCGCCGATCTCGGCACGGCCGCTGTCCACGCGCACGACCTCTCGGAGGCGGTGCCGCTCGAGGACGTGGCGGCGCTGCTCGGGCGCATGGATCTGTACCTCGGGGTGAACTCGGGGCTCATGCACCTCGCCGCCGCGTGCGGCACCCCGACCGTGGCGGTCTTCGATGCCGCCGACGCGGTCCGCTGGCGACCGCGCGGTGCTCCGCATGCAATTGTCTGCGGTCGCGCGCGGCACCGGGGCCTCGCCGGGTGGTTCGCCCGGGGCGTGCCGGGGCAGGCGGCCGGTCGCTTTGCGACGGGCGCGGCCGTGCGGGCGGTCGGGGTGCGGGAGGTCGTCGCACAGGCCGTCGGCCTGCTCGCGGCCCGGCGTCCGCCCGCGTCGCTGCCGACGCTCGACCTGCGGACCGGCCGACGTCGCTACGAGGTGACGGTGCGGCCGGCGACCGTGCCGGATCCGCTGCCGGCGGCGGGCTGAATCGCGGCCGCCACCCCGACGCCCGCCACGAAGCCGCTCGACCACGCCCATTGGAAGTTGAAGCCGCCGATGCGGCCATCCACGTCGAGCACCTCGCCGGCAAGGTGCAGTCCGGGGCAGACGCGGCTCTCCATGGTGTCGAGGCGGACCTCGGCCAGCGGCACGCCCCCCGCCGTCGCCTCGGCGACTGCGAAGCCACGGTCCCCGGCAATCTCGAGCGGTGTGGCGGTGGCGAGCGCCACGAGCCGCTTGCGCGCATCGCGCGGGAGGTCGCCCGCGGGGGCCGCGCCGGCCCACTGGCACAGCGTTCGCGCGAGTCGGTCGGCAAGGGCCTCGCGGAGCACGGCGAGCGCACCGCGCGCCGCCCCCGCGACGAGCCGCCGGTCGAGGTCTTCGGCCGTCGTGCCGGGCAGCCAGTTGAGCGCGAGGCGGACCGTCGGGTCGGCGTGCCGGGCCACGAGCCAGTGGCGGCTCATGTCGAGGATCGCCGGTCCCGAGAGGCCGACGTGGGTGCACAGCGTACTGCCTGTCACGGCGTGGAGCCGGCGGCCGGTGGCCGCGGAGAGGATCGCCTCGGCCGGCAGCGTGAGCCCGGCGAGTGACGTGATCCAGTGGTCCGGCGCGAGCACGAGCGGCACGAGCGCCGGCACGATCGGCTCGGCGAGCGAGTGCCCGAGGGCCGCGGCGAGTGCGAGGCCCGAGCCGTCGGAGCCCGACTTCGGCAACGACTTCCCGCCGGTGCAGAGGATCACGCGCCGTGCGGTGAAGGGTCCCGCCGCCGTGTCGGCGACGAAGCCGTCGGCCGTGCGCACAATCGCCGTGACCTTCGCGGGATGCACGAGCGCGGCGCCGGCGCGGCCCGCCTCGCGAACGAGCGCGTCGAGCACGGTCCGCGCCGAGTCGGTGACGGGGAAGAGCTTGCCCGTGTCCTCGAGCTTGAGTTCCACGCCCGCGTCCGCAAAAAAGCCGACCGTCGCCTCGACGCCGAACCGCCGCAGCACCCGGCGGATCGCGGCGGGCGTGCTACCGGCGTAGTCGGCTTCGGCGACAGCGCGGTGCGTGACGTTGCAGCGGCCGCCGCCGGCGACCAGGATTTTCGCGCCGAGCTTGCGGGCCGAGTCGAGGGCCACGATGGAGAGCCGCCCGCCCGCGGCCGCCGCCGAGCGGCCGGCCCACGTGGCCGCGAACAGGCCCGCCGCCCCGGCGCCCACCACGAGCACGTCCACGGGCTCCCGGCGGTCCGGGACGGGGGGTGACGCGGGGGTTTCGGCCATGAAACGCTGGCTTTCGGGGCGGTGATCCACCCGAGTCTGGCCTTCGCCGCGTCGGCATTCAACAATTCCCCTTTCGACAGGAGCCCTCATGCACACCCGGTCGCCCGCATCCTTGGTCGCCTGCGCCTGCCTCGCGGCCACGCCCCTCGTCGCGTCGGCGGCCGACTGGCCCGGCTGGGGCGGCGGCCCGCAGCGGAACATGGTCTCCGCCGAGCGGGGGCTGCCCGACGATTTCAACCCCGGCCGCAAGAAGCGCGACCGGCTGGGCTTCGACCCGGCGACGGCCGAGCACGTGCGGTTCATCGTCCGGCTGGGCTCCGAGAACTATTCCGCGCCGGTCGTGGCCGATGGCCGCGTCTACGTCGGCACCAACGACGAGGATCTCGACGACCCGCGGTTCCCGCCGACCCGCGGCGGCGTGCTCGTGTGCCTCGACGAGGCGACCGGCGACCTCGCGTGGCGGCTCGTCGTCCCGCGGCTCGAGATCGACCGCGCGAAGGTCAGCGAGGACTTCGACGACATGAACCTCGGCATCTGTTCGACGGCGACGGTCGAGGGGGATCGCGTGTGGATCGTGACGAACCGCTGCGAGGTCCTCTGCCTCGACGTGTCGGGCATGGCCGACGGCAACGACGGCCCGTTCACCGCCGAGGAGTCGTTCTCGGTGCCCGAGGGGCGGCCGGCGGTCGAGGTCGGCCCGCGGGACGCCGACATCGTCTGGCGGTTGGACATGCTCCGCGATCTCCCCGTCTTTCCACACGACGCCACGAACTGCTCGGTGCTCGTGGTGGGCGACCATCTCTACGTGGGCACGGGCAACGGCGTCTACGACGGGAAGGTCGTGCTGCCGACGGCGCCGTCGCTCATCGTCCTCGACAAGCGGACCGGCCGCCTGCTCGCGCGGGACGACGGCACGATCAGCGCCGACGTGTTCCACGGCCAGTGGTCGTCGCCGGCGCTCGCCGCCACGCCGACGGGCCCGCTCGTGATCTACGGCGCGGGCGACGGCTGCTGCCACGCCTTCGTGCCCCACGCGCCGCGGGCGGCGAGCAGCGCCGTCGCGATCCTCGACCGCGTGTGGACGTGCGACTGCAACCCGCCGGGCTATCGCGCCCGCGGCGGCGAACCGATCGACTACTGGGCGCTCGTCCGGGGCACCGTGGGGAAGGAGCTCGACGGCGACGGGATGCTCGTCAGTCCCAGCGAGATCATCGGCACGCCGGTCGTCGTGGACGACCGGATCTATGTCGGGATCGGCCAGGACCCGGTGCACGGGCCGGGCCGCGGCGCGCTCTCCTGCCTCGCGGTGGACGGCCGCGGCGACGTCACGGCGACGGGCGTGACGTGGCGGTACACGGCCATCGGCCGGTCGCTCTCGACGGTGTCGGTGGACGACGGCCTCGTCTACTGTGCCGAGCACGCGGGCAAGGTGCACTGCCTCGACGCCGACACCGGCGCGCTCGTGTGGGTCCACGACACCCGCGAGGAGATCTGGTCGAGCACGCTCGTGGCCGACGGGAAGGTGTTCATCGGCACGCGGAAGGGGCTCGTCATCCTCGCGGCCGGCCGCGAGCGGAAGGTGCTCGCCGAGGTGAAGCTCGGCACGCCGGTCTGGTCGGTGCCGTGTGCCGCCAACGGCACGCTGTTCGTGGCCTCGCAGAAGCAGCTCTGGGCCGTGGCGAAGTGAGCGCTCACCAGCGCTCGTGGACGAGCGGGCGGATCGCCTCGTCGTAAACCTGCCTCACCGTCGCGAGCGCGGCCGCGTCGGGGGGCGGCAGCATTGACGCGGCCGCGTTCTCGGCCACCTGCGTGGGCTTTCGGGCGCCGGGGATGACGATCGTCACCGCCGGAAAGGAGAGGATCCAGCGGAGCGCGAACTGGGCGAGCGTGGCGCCCGGCGGCACGAGGGGCTTGAGCCGCTCGACCGCCGCGAGGCCCGTTTCGTAGTCCACGCCGGAGAACGTCTCGCCCCGGTCGAAGGCCGCCCCCGCCCGGTTGAACGTGCGGTGGTCGGCCGCGGGGAACGTCGTCTCGCGGGTGAACCGCCCGGACAGGAGGCCGCTCGCCAGCGGCACCCGCGCGATCACCGCCACCTGGCGCCGGGCCGCCTCCGCGAAGAACAGCTCCGCCGGCCGCTGCCGGAAGGCGTTGAAGATGATCTGCACGCTCCGCACGCCCGGATACTCGAGCGCCTTGAGCCCCTCCTCGACCCGTTCGACGCTCACGCCATAGTGGGCGATTTTCCCGGCGTCCACGAGGCGGTCGAGTGACTCGAAGACATCCGGGACGTAGTAGAGGTCGGTGGGGGGGCAGTGGAGTTGCACGAGATCGAGCCGTTCGACGGCCAGGTTCTTCAGGCTGCGATCCACCCAGGCCCGGAGGTTGTCGGCCGAATAGCCCGCGACCGCCTGCTTCGGCAAGCGCCGCCCCGCCTTCGTGGCCACGCGGAACGGCTCGCGCCGCTCGCGGCGGAGGCGGGCGATGAGCCGCTCGGACAGCCCGTCGCCGTAGACGTCGGCCGTGTCGAAGAAGTCGATCCCGTGGTCGAGCGCAGCGTGGAGCGTGGCCAGCGACTCGGCCTCGTCGGCGCCGCCCCAGTCGCGACCGCCGATGCCCCAGGCGCCGAAGCCGATCGCGGAGACCTTCCAGCCCGTCGTGCCGAAGTCGCGGTGGTTCATGGAGCGTAGTGTCGTGGACGACCGGCATGCCGGATAGCCCCGGCGAATTTCCACCGATCAGGAATCCTTATACTGCCCCGAGCATGATGTTGCTTACGTCGATCGATGCTCTTGCATGCACGTCTTTGCGTAACCAGGCGTCGTGCTCGCGGCCTGGAGCCGCATGCATTGTCTCCCTCTCCCTCTGGGAGAGGGCCGGGGTGAGGGTGCTTCCGTTGCATCAGGAGAGGCACCCTCACCCGGCCTGCGGCCGGCCTCTCCCCGAGGGAGAGGCGAGAGGCCCGAGCATGCCAATCCGTCAAACGTCAACTATCGGATGCTCCCGGTAGTATTCGATGCTCCCGTTCGTAACGGAGGCATGCATCACATGGCTGCAGAGAACGATCAGGTGTGGTGGCGCGCGGGACGCGCGTGGCCGCTCGTGGCCGTCGGGATCGTGCTCGTCACGAGTGGGTTCGTGCATGTTGCCGTCTGGGGAGCGCTCGGCGGGCCGTGGGAGGGGCCGGTGACGTGGCGGAAGCCGATCCTGTTCGGCATCTCCGGCGGGCTCACGAGCCTGTCGCTCGGCTGGGCGTTTGCCCGCGTCACGAGCCGGTGGGGCGATGTGGTGCTCGCGTGGGCGACGGCCGTGGCGCTGGTCGTGGAGGTCGCGCTCATCGACCTGCAGCGCTGGCGGGGCGTGGCCAGCCACTTCAACCGCGGAACGCCGCTCGACTCGGCACTCTACGACGTCATGGGCGGGCTCATCCTGGTCGTGACCCTCGTATGCGTCGATCTCACGGTGCGGCTTCTCTGGCGCGCACCTGCCGGCAGGCCGGCCGACATGGTGCTCGCCGCCCGGGCCGGGTTCGTGCTGCTCGCCGTCTCCTGCGTGCTCGGCATCTGGGCGAGCGTGCACGGCGACGTGCGCTCGCAGACCGGGCTCGCGCCCGAGACCTTCGGGGCCGCGGGCGTCGTCAAATTCCCGCACGGCGCGGTGATCCACGCCGTGCAGTGGCTGCCGGCGCTTGCGTGGGCCGCGAACCGGGCCGGGATCGCGACGACCCGGCGGGTGTGGCTCGTGGCGACGGCCGCGCTCGGCAGCGTGTTCCTGCTCGGCTACGCACTCGCGCAGACGCTGCTCGGCCGCGGCCGGTTCGACGCTCCGCCCGCCCTCACGGCGCTGCTCGCGGCGGCGATTGCGTGCCTCGCGGTGCCGGCCGTGGTCGTGGCGGAGGCCTGGATCCGGGCTGCGTTCCCGTCCCGCGATCAGAGCTGACCGTCGATCGCCAGTTGGTGGAAGTAGTGGGACACCTGGCCCTGGTTGGCGAGCAGCCAGTCGATCGAGGGCTCGTTCCGCAGGGCCTTGCCGATGGCCTTGGACGTCGCCTCGCGGTTGGTGCGGAAGAGGATCTCGGGATCGTAGGCCTCCGTCACGATCGACGGGTCAAGCCACACCGACACGATGATCCCCAGATCGTTCACCTTCTTCCTGGGGATGTCGCCCGCCCGCACCGCGTCGAGCACGCCGTGGGCGATGCCCGCCTGCACGGTACCCATGAGGATGTTCGTGTACCTGGGATCGCTCACCGTCACCTTGCTCACCATGAGCGTGGCGGGGCGGACCTGGACGTCGGAATTGAGGATCGCGAACACCCGCGAGTGTCCCTTCACCTGGTTGCCGAGCAGGTTCGCGATCGCGAAGCCGACGGGCCCGTCGAGCTCGCCGATCACCACCTCGGGCTCCGCCGCGCTCCACGTGGCCTCGCCCTCCACGAGCGCCTCGCCCGTCCGCAGCACGATCCGCCCCTTGGGACGCCTGCCCGCCTTCGCCTTCTTCTTCGCCATCGCTTCGCTCCCGGTGGTGCCGTCACGCCCGCGCTGCCCGGCGGGCCGGGCGGGGAGCATACCCTGCGTCACGGGCCGGGGGGCACCATCCAGGCCAGCGGTCCGGTCTGCAGCCAGACGAGCAGCCCCACGAGGGCGGCGAGGGCGAGCGAGTGCGGAAACGCGCGGCGCAGGATCGCCCCCTCGCGGCGGTGCTCGCCGGTCGCCGTCGCGGCCACGACGATGCTCTGGGCGTCGATCATCTTCCCCATCACGCCGCCGGTGCTGTTGGCCGTGCACGTGAGCAGCGGGTCGAAGCCGAGCTGCTCGGCGGTCACCCGCTGGAGGCTGCCGGTGCCCGCGGCGGAGAGCCAGTTGAACCGGTAGACGGCCCGCTCGACCTCGAACGCCTCGCGGGTCGCCGGCGGCACCTTCGCGACGCGGCCGTCGAGCCGAGGCACCGGGAACTCCGGCGCGAGGATCGTGGCGGCGGGTGTGCCGCGGCCCTCGAGGAGCGCCTTCACGGGCGCGACGCCCCACGCGAAGACGGCCAACGACAGGAACGCCCACGGAGCCCAGGCCCAGGCGACGCGCCGCGCGGGATCGTGCATCCCGTCCACGACCGGCGGCGCCGCACCGTGCCGCCAGCATTGGGCCGGCCGCCACGCCCGCAGGAACACCGCGAGCGCCGCGAGGCTCGCGACGCCCCCCACCACGTCCACGAGCGCCGGCCCGACGAGGTTCGCGAGCGCCGCCTGGACGACGGCGAACGAGAGCCCGCTGACGAGCACGGCCGGCCACACGCCGACGAGTCCCCGCCACCCGGCCATCATGCAGACCATCCAGGCCGGCACGATGAGCGAGAAGAACGGGAGCTGCCGGCCGGCGAGCGCGGAGATCGCGTTCTCGTCGAGGCCGGTCACCTTGGCGAGCGTGACGATCGGGGTGCCGAGGGCCCCGAACGCGACCGGCGCCGTGTTGGCGACGAGCGCCACGCACGCCGCCTCGAGCGCGGGGAAGCCGGCCCCCGCGAGGAGCGCGGCCGAGATCGCCACCGGCGCCCCGAAGCCCGCCGCCCCCTCGAGGAACGCGCCGAACGAGAACGCGATGAGCAGGGCCTGGAGCCGGTGGTCGGCCGAGAGGCCGGTCACGGACCGCTTCATGACCTCGATCGCACCCGCCTCGACCGACAGGCGATAGAGGAACATCGCCGCCACCACGATCCAGCCGATGGGAAACAGCCCGAAGGCGGCGCCGTGCAGGGCCGCGGCCGCCGCCGCGTCGGCCGGCATGCCGACGACGGCGACCGCGATCACGAGGGCCGCGGCCAGGCCGGCCACGGCGGCCTTCCACGCCGCCCATCCCGCGCCGGCGAGCAGCCCGAGGAGCACCGCCAGCGGCACGAGCGCCATCGCCGTCGAGGCCGGGGCCCAGCCGAGCGGGTCATAGACGTGGGTCCAGGGCATGGCGGGAGGATACCCGGCCGCCGCGAGCCGTCGTGCCCGCAGGGTTTCCGCAGTCGCCCGGGCTTCGATGCGCCGGACCCTCGTTCGCGAGACTGTAACGCCGCCGCCGCCCGGGACGATTCGGGTCCGCCACCCGTGCCGAAGACGATGTTGGCGTCCTCCCGCGCGGCCGAACGACCATGCACGCTCCAGACCAGACAGCGCCCGTGCAGCAGGCCCGACGCCTCGTGGCCGACCTGCTCGTGCCGAATCCGGCGATCTACTGGGCCGACTTCCTGGCCTGCCTGGTCGTGGGCTACGCGGGGGCGATGGTCTACCTCGAGTCGCCGCCGTTCTCGGCGCCGCAGCTCGTCGCCTGGGTGGTGTCCGGCCTGGCGCTGTTCCGCCTCTCGCTGTTCATCCACGAGATCGTGCACTTCCGCCGCGGCGAGATGCGGGCGTTCAAGGTGGCCTGGAACGTGCTGGCGGGCATTCCGATGCTGACGCCGTCGTTCCTCTACGAGCACCACCTCGATCACCACAACGCGCGGCACTACGGCACGCCGCGGGACGGCGAGTACCTGCCGCTCGGGGTGGCCCGACTGCGGACGATCCTCGGCTTCCTCGCCGAGATCGCGATCCTGCCCGCGCTCACGGTGCTGCGGTTCCTCGTGGGCACGCCGTTGTCGTTCCTCCATCCGCGGCTGCGGCAATTCGTGCTCGAGCGCTGCTCGCCGCTGGTGATCAACCTGCGGTGCCGCCGCGAGATTCCGGCCGACGCGCCCCGCTGGGCGTGGGCAACGCTCGAGGTCGGCTGCTTCGCGCGGGCCTGCGGCCTGCTCACGTTCCTGTTCGCGAGCCAGCTGCACGTCGGCGGCCACGCGCTCGCGATGACCTGGCACCGGCCCGCGAAGCTCTACCTGCTGGCGATGCTGGCCCTGGGCCTCAACCACCTGCGCACGCTCGTGGCGCACCGCTACCGCAGCGCCGGCGAACGGATGAGTTTCGCCGACCAACTCGACGACTCGCTGAACATCGAGGGCCGCACGCCGCTCGTCGCCCTCATGTTTCCGGTGGGCCTCCGCTACCACGCGCTGCACCACCTGTTTCCCTCGATCCCCTACCACAACCTCGGGCTGGCGCACCGGCGGATCATGGCGTCGCTGCCCGGCTGGAGCGGCTACCGCCAGGCCACCTACCGCTCGTTCGGAGCCGCCATCCGCGACCTCCTCGTCTCGGCCCGTGCCGCCTCCGCGCACCGGCCGGTCCCGGCCGACCGGTGGTACGCGCTGCGCCGCGCGGGGCTCGCGGCCTGGAACGCCGAGCACACCGCGCTGCCGCTGGCCGCCGGAACCGCCGCCGCAGGAGATTCCGCCACCGGCCCCGAACGGCCCGACTCCCGGCCGCCGGCGCGGCGCGCGGGCTGACGCGGATGCCCCGTCAGGCGCCGGTGAGCATCATCGCGAGCGCGCCGAGGCCGACGAGCACGAGGGCCAGCCCCATGAACCGGGCGATCCGGGGCCGGTCGGCGTAGCGGTAGTCCTCGCGCGTGATCGCGCCGAGCACGATGGCGTGCTCCCACATGCCCGCGAGCGTGGCCGCGATGCCCAGGGCGATGAGCGCCGCCCCAAAGAACCGTGTCTTCTGCGGCGAGTAGCCGGCCATGCGGCCGTCGAGCGCGAGCGCCGCCTGGCCCAGCCGCTCGATGGCGAAGCCGAGCGAAATCATCGCCAGGCTCGTGCGGATCCAGGCCAGGAGCGTGCGGTCGGCCGCCTCGCGGTTCCGCTCGCGGGCGAGCTCGTTGACGAGCGACGTGGCTTCGGTCGGGGTGGCGTCGGGCATGGACGCAATCCTACCCCATCCGCACCGCGAAGCTCGCCCCGGTCGGGACTGTTCCGGCCGAACGCAGCGGCCCGCCGTCCTGGGGACGGCGGGCCGACTGGTTCGAGCCGCGGGCCAACGGCCGCCGTCACCGGCCCGAGCCACGCACCGACCGGAACTGCTGCTGCACGTTCACGCCACCGAGCCCGTTGTCCGTGATCGTCTGACCCTCGAAGTGGCTCTGGCCGGTGACGCTGTTGGTCCACTGCACGCCGGTCTTGTAGCCGATGATGCGGCCATTCATGTCGAACACCGGCCGGTTCACCTGCCGCGCGGAGCCGTTGAAGCGGCTCATGTCGCGGTAGGGGTCGTTGACCGTGTTGAAGACCGTGACCCCGCTCGTGTCGATGCCGCCATTGGCATTGAAACCGTCGAAGTTCCCCGAGTCCTGGTAGATCGGATATTGGGGATAGCTCGGCATCGGCCAATATCCGCCGTTGAAGCCTCCGCCGCAGCCATGCACGTGGTGGCAATGGCCCTGCGCCGAGGCGCCGTTCCCCACCATCGCCATCCCGACCGCCACCACCGTCATGAGAATGGTCCGTTTCATCGTTCTTCTCCTCGTGAAGGGCGACGGCCGAAACCGCCGCGATTGTTTCGTGATCCAGGTCCGATTCGTGTCGTCGGAAACGTTCCGACAGGCTTGAATCGCAGACCGTGGAAAAAGGTGGACAGGACCCCGAAAATTTTTTGGTCGTCCTCCGCGCCGGCAGGCGGGCCCCCGCCCCGGGGCGGGGCGGATATCCTGTCCCGCGTCCGGATCGGTCACGAATACGGAAGGAGCGATCGCCATGATGATCAGCGGCCTGTCGGGAAACGAGGTGCATTGCCTCGCGCTCAAGGGATGGGCGCCAGGGCGGATCGTCGTGGGCAACAGCGTCTACTCACTGGGATTTCTCGGTGGCCTGGCGAGCAACCTGCAGGCCGCCGCCGGCGGCGAGATTCGCCAGATCACGAGCCTGATCTCCGAGGGCCGTCATGCGGCGCTCACGCGACTCGAGGAGGAGGCCCGTCGTGACAACGCCCACGGCGTCACCGGCGTGTCGAGTGAACTGAAGAACTTCAACGGGATGAAGGAGTTCCTTGCGGTGGGCAGCGCCGTCCACGCCACGCAGGGTGAACACCCGTTCTTCACCTCCGCCTGCTCCGGCCAGGATCTCTACTGCCAGGTCGACAGCGGCTACGACCCGCGGCGGTACGTGATCGGCAACGTGGCCTATGCGCTCGGGATCACCCGCGGCATCACCGGCCTGATCAGGACCATGGCCGGCGGCGAGGTCCGCGAGTTCTCCGACATGTACAACCACACGCGCCACCTCGCGCTCGAGCGGCTCGAGCAGGAAGCCGTGGCCTGCGGCGCCAACAGCGTCGTCGACATCAACACCCACATCCTTCCCTTCGGCGTCGGCGTGCGGGAGATGCTCATGGTGGGCACCGCGTCCTACAACCCGGCGCTCGGCCGCCGCGATCGCCCCGTCAGCAGCGAGCTCACCGGCGAGGAGCTCTGGAACATCACGCAATTGGGCTACGCCCCGCTGCGGCTCGTGCTCGGGTCGAGCGTCTACTCGCTCGGCTTCGGCGGCGGCCTGCGC
>JBJTJO010000086.1:0-7606 GCA_046095965.1 Planctomycetaceae bacterium | reverse complement strand
GGGGGATTCGAGTTTCTTCACCGACGCGGTGGACGACTCCGCGTCGGTCCAATTCGGCGACTCGAGCGTCGGTGACGGGTCGTCGTCGATGCTCGGGGAGGCGATCATTCCCCAGGCGGCCGTCGAGATGCGGTTCAGCGGGTGGCAGATCGCTGGGCTGTGCTGCTGCGCGCTGGTCCTGCTCGCGGGCGGCCTCATCATGTACGACCTCGCGTGGTCGGTCCGCACGCCGCAGGGCACGCCGCTGTCGGCGCCCCTGCTGACCGCCCTCAGCGACGCCTTCGGCTGGCGGCGCTGAGCAAGCCCGGGACGAGCCGTCTCCAGCCTGCCGCCACCGCGCCGACGCGTGGAGGCGGCGCGGGCGCCGCCGAGAGGCGGCCTGCTACACTACAGGCGTGGTCGGGCCGCCTCTCGGCGGGCGGACGACCGCCCCCGCCTATCGGAGCGTCGCGCCTTGAGCCAACGGCCGGAACCTCCGCCCCCGTCGGCGTCCGTCGCGGTCGTCGCGGCCGTGCTCGTGGCGGGGTGCGGTCGCCCCGCCGACGTCCGGCCCGGTGACATCCGCTCCTACACGGTCGCGAAATCGGCCGTCGCCCCGCCGCAGCCGGCGGCCGCACCGGCGAGCGGCCTGCGGTACGACGTGCCCGCGGGCTGGTCCGACAAGGGCCGCTCCGGGATGCGGCTGGCGACGCTCGCCATCGGCGATCCCGCGGACGGTCATGAGGTCACGGTGATTCCGGCGTCGGGCACGCTGCGGGGCAACGTCGAGCGCTGGCAGGCGCAGCTCGACGCGGATGCCGCAGACGCGGAGCGCGCCGCGGCCGTCGATCGCGCCCTGGCCGCCGCCGAGACGGTGGACGTCGCGGGGACGGCGGCCACGGTCGTCATGCTCTTCGACGCCACCGCGGCGGCCGCCCCCGACGCCGCGGGCCAGGCGATCCTCGGCGCCATGATCCCCGTCGATGCGGCCGCGCTGTTCGTGAAGTTCAAGGGCGATGCCGCCGTGGCCCGCCGCGAGCGCGACGCGTTCGTCCGCTTCGTGTCGTCACTGCGCTGGAAGTAGGCCGCCCCGGCAAGGAACCCCCTCGATGGCCACAGGCACGTTCCCGGTCACCCGCACGCCCGCCGCGCCGCGGGCCGTCGCGCTGCCGACGCCCTGGATCCTGCTCCGCGCGGCGGGGTCGCTGAAGATCACGGTGGTCATGTTCCTGGCCGCCACCTTCCTGCTGTTCGTGGGCACGCTCGCCCAGGACGAGAAGAACCTGCCCGAGGTCAAGGCCGAGTACTTCAACGCCTGGGTCGCGCGGGTGCACCTCTCCGACTTCTTTCCGACGACGATCTGCGGGCCCTCGCGGCTGGCCGGCTGGTTTCCGTTTCCCGGCGGCGCCATGATCGGCGCGGTCCTGCTCCTGAACCTCGTCGCGGCGAAGATCACGCGGTTCCACGTCGCCGCCCGGGGAACGCGGCTCGCATGGGGCACGGCCGTGACGCTCGCGGGCATGGCCGTGACGCTGGCCGTCATCCTCACGGGCCACCGGACGGACGGCCTGCAGGGCAGCCCGCCGGTCGATTACGACACGCTCTGGCGGATCGTGCAGGGGGGCGGCTGCCTGCTGGCCGCGGGCCTGGCCGCCGCCGCGGTGCGTGCCCGGCACCGGATGGTCGCCGTCGTCTGCTGGACGGCGGCCGCCGCCATCGGCGTGCCCGCGGTGCTGTCGATCACGGGCGGCGACGCGTGGCGGATGAACGATCCCGGCCTGCGGATCATGTGGCAGCTCATCCAGTCGAGCGGCGCCGCGCTGCTCACGCTCGCAGGGCTGGTCATGGTGTTCGGCGCCCGCGGCGGCAACGTGCTCATCCACCTCGCCGTCGGCCTGCTGATGCTCGGGCAGTTCGCGTTCGGCGACCGGCAGATCGAGGAGCGGATGGCGCTCGTCGAGGGGCAGACGACGAACGTCGCCTTTCGCACCGACGAGACGGAACTCGCCGTGATCGACACGAGCGGGGCGGAAGACCGTGTGACCGCGATCTCGGGGCGGCTGCTGGCCGCCCGCGTCGGGGGAGAGCCCATCGCCGTCGATGGCCTGCCCTTCAGCATCACCGTCGTGGACTCCATGCCCAACTCCACGCTCGTCCGCGTGGGGCCCGTGGCCCCGAACCCGGCGACCACGGGCCTCGGCACGCAGTGGCTGGCCACCGTGCGGCCGCCGGAGGGGGGCGCCACGTCCAAGTCGAACATCGCCTCCGCCTACGTGCGCCTCACCGAGAAGGGCAGCGGCCGGGATCTCGGCACCCGGCTCGTGTCGCAATTCCTGAACGACCAGGCGCAGGTCTTCGCCGGCGCCGCCACCGACGAGTGCGACACCGTGGAGGTGGACGGCCGGCCGTGGCGGCTGCAGCTCCGCTGGCGGCGGGAGCACAAGCCGTTCACGCTCACGCTCGACGACGTCCGCCGGCTCGACTACGCGGCCAGCGACACGCCGCGCGACTATTCGTCGTACGTCACGTTCACCGACACGGCGACCGGCGCGAAGCAGGAGCGGCGGATCTGGATGAACAACCCGGTCCGCTACCGCGGCGAGACCTTCTACCAGAGCAACTACTCGACGGTGGACCTCGGCGGCGGCCGCACGGGCGAGATGACGGGGCTGCAGGTCGTGGAGAACGCCGGCTGGCTGATCCCCTACGTGGCCTGCGTGCTCGCGTTCTGGGGGATGCTCGCGCACTTCGGCGCGACCTTCGTGCGGTTCGCGGGGCGGCTCGATCGCGAGGGCGAGGCCGAAGGGGCGCGGGCGCGGCACACCCCGCGCCCGGCCAGGATCCTGCGTGGCGACCGCGGAGGTCGCAGCGCCCGCAACGACACCGAGTCCCGCCGTGCCGGCCGGCTCTGGCCGGTGCTCGCCGTCGGCCTCGTCGCTGCGTGCACGCTCGCCCGGGCCCTCCCGCGCCGGCCCGCCGCGGACGCCGCCGACTGGGCCGCCGCGGGCCGGCTGCCGGTGCTCGACGGCGGCCGCGTGAAGCCGCTCGACACGGTGGCGCGCAACCTGCTGCAACTGCTCGGCAACCGCACGAGCGTGCGGATGCCGGATGCCGGCGCCGTACCGCGCGGGGGAGCGCCCGGCGATCCGGCCGGCGTCGTGCCGGCGCCCCGGTTTCTCCTCGCGCTCATGGCCGACAGCCCGTGGGTCGTGAACGCGCCCGTCTTCCGCATCGACGCCGACGAGGTGAAGGACCTCTTCGACCTGCCGCGCCGCAAGGGCCACCGCTACGCGGCCGCGGAACTCGCGCCGGGCCGCGACGCGCTCCGCGCCCGGATCGAGGAGATTCGCGACGTGCCGGCGGAGCAGCGCACGTTCGCCCAGAAGAAGTATCTGGAGATCGAGCAGAAGCTGATGGCCTACGACCTCGTCCGCCTGGCCTACCGCACGCCCGACATGCCGCGGCCGGAAGGGGAGGGGGAGGAGTCCCGGCGGTCGTTCGTCGAACAGGTCCGCAGGCTCATGCAGGGTGCCCGCCTGATCGACCAGGAGCATCCGCCGGCCGTGATCCCGCCGCTCGACGAGCCGACGACCGATCCGGCCGCAGGCCCCGGCTCACGCTGGCAGGCCCTTCACCCCGCGGCCGTGTCGGCGATCGTGGCCCGGCTCGTGGATGGCCGGGATGGGCAACCGCCGTACCGCCTCAACCCCGCGCTCTTGCCGTGCGCGGACCTCCTCGCGGCGGTCGATGGGCCGGCCGCGACCTTCAACACGAAGCTCGCCGCGTTCCGCGGGGCCGGCGCCGACCTGCCCGCGGTTCGCGCGGCGGCCGGAAAGGCGGGCTACGAGGCGTGGCTCAACGCCTTCGACCCGACCGGCCTCGCGACCTGGCTCTACCTCGCCGCGGCCGTGCTCTGCTTCGTGAGCTTCCTCGCGTGGCGCGGGCCGCTCAACCGGTTCGTGACCTGGATGCTCGTGGCCACGCTCGCGCTCCACACGTTCGCCGTCGTGTCGCGGGTCTGGCTCACCGGCCGGCCTCCCGTCGTGAACCTCTATTCGTCGGCCGTGTTCATCGGCTGGGCCTGCGTGCTCGCCGGCCTCGGCCTCGAGGCGGTGTTCCGCATGGGGATCGGCAACCTCGCGGCCGCCGCGAGCGGCTTCCTCACGCTCATGGTGGCCTATGGCCTCGACACGGGCGACACGATGCACGTGCTCCAGGCGGTGCTCGACACGCAGTTCTGGCTCTCGACGCACGTGGTCACGGTCACGCTCGGCTACGGGGCCACGTTCCTCGCCGGGCTGCTCGGGACCTGCGCGATCGTGCACCTCGCATGGGCCGGCCGCCGCGGCCTCGACGCCGAAGGGGAACGGGTGCAGGACCGCCTCTCGCGCATGACCTACGGCGTGGTCTGCTTCGCGCTCTTCTTCAGCTTCATCGGCACGGTGCTCGGCGGCCTCTGGGCCGACGACTCGTGGGGCCGCTTCTGGGGCTGGGACCCCAAGGAGAACGGCGCACTCATGATCGTGCTCTGGAACGCCGCCGTGCTCCACGCCCGCTGGGACCGTTGGATCGGCAAGCGGGGCCTCGCGCTGTTCGCGATCGGCGGCAACGTGATCACGGCCTGGAGCTGGTTCGGCACCAACCAGCTGAGCATCGGCCTCCACAGCTACGGCTTCACCTCGGGCGTGCTCATGCTGCTCGGCGCGTACGTCGCGAGCCAGTGCCTGCTGCTCGCGGCCGGCTGGCTCCTCACCCGGCGTTCACCGGCACCGGCCTGACGGAACACCGGCCGCCAGCCGTGGGGCGGGAAACTCCGCGCCACCATCCCCTGAATCCAGATCTGAACGTGATTCCGGTCAGAAACGCCAGATATCGAGCACGATGACGGTGGGTGGCTCGTCGAGAACATCGAACAGCACGGCAAGCGGTCGCACCACCCCCAGCCTGACGGTCTCGTACCGCGACTCGCCGAATGCGAGCGGGTCACGGGCAAGCCAGAATTCGATTTCCCGGGCGACGCGGATCAAAAGCGCGGTGTCTTCCGCCTCCGCGATGAGCGACTGAAGCTTCGCGTCGGCCTCGGGGGACCAGAACACGAAGTGGTTCATCGAGGCCCGAGGCCGCGCAGGATCTCAGCTAGCGTGCGGCCCGACCGGGCTTGCCGCCGCCGCTCGATCTCCTCCGTCCGCAACGGCACCTCGAGGCCGGCGGGTGGCACGCCGCGAGGAGCCGCCTCGGGGAGAAAAAAACCGATCACTCGGCCGGCGTCATCGCACAACTCGACGGTCTGGGCGGCCGCTCCCAGACGGCGACTCGTTTCCGAATCAAGGGTGTACCGTACCACCGCGGGCTCCTCGACAGATCGGCAAAATATACGCGCGTTCACCACGGGCCGTCAACCGCGGCCGACGGTCCGTATCTTTGTCCCGCTGGACAATCGAGGCCTCGTCGATCCCTCGCCGGCACCGGCCTGACGGAACACCGGCCGCCAGCCGTGGGCCGTGAACCTCCGCGCCGCCATCCGGCCGGCCTCCAGGTCCAGTTCCAGCGCACCCAGCCCGCCCGTGAGCAGCACCTCCGCCCCGTCCGCGGCCGTCGCGTAGGCGGCGCGCACCTCGGGCCACGCCCGGCCGCCCGCGCCGCTCACCACGACGCAGGCCGGCAGCGTCGCCGCCGCGATGTCGGCCGGCAGGCTCGTGCGGCTGCCGTGATGGGGCGCGACGAGGACGTCGCAGGCTTCTGGCCGCTCGCGCACGAGCCGGTCGAGCGCGGCGCCCTCGAGATCGCCGGTGAGGAGCAGCCTCCGCCCGGCGGCCTCGACCGCGAGCACGAGGCTCGATTCGTTGTCGGAGGCGCCGCAGGCCGGCGCTCGCACGTGCGGATGCAGCGCCCGGACGCGGCATGCCGGATCGAGCGCGAAGCCGTCGCCGGCGACGAGCGTCCGCACGGGGATGCCGCGGTCGCGGAGCCGACCGAGCAGATCGGCCACCGCCGGAGAGGATGCCAGGCAGAACTGCGGCGGCACCACGACGCAGTCCACCCGGAACCGCTCGAGCAGCTCCGGCACGGCGTTGAAGTGGTCGGCGTCGGCGTGGGAGATCACGAGCGTGTCGATCCGCGAGACGCCCTCGCTCCAGAGCACGGCGGCGAGCGCCCGCCGGGCGGCGCCCGGCGCCCCGAGCCGACCGGCGTCGTAGACGAGGCAGCGGCCGGTCGGCGAGCGGACGACGATCCCGCAGCCGTGTCCGACGTCGGCCACGACGGCCCGCAGCCCCCCCGGCCCGTCGCCCGTTAGCCGCGCGGCGCCAATGCCGACGAGCCCCACCGCGCACCATGTGGCCGCCACCGCCACCCACGTGCGGCCGCGGGTGAGCAGCGGCGGGGCGAGCAGGCACATCGCGACCGCGAGGAGGGCGTACCAGCCCACCACCCACCAGGCGGGCGGCCCCGGGAGCCAGGCGTGACCACCGGGCACGGCCGCGCCCCAGGCCACGAGCCGGCCGATCCCCGCGAGCGCCGCGTCGCAGGCGGTGCCGCACCCGGTCGCGATCGCGCCCGAGACGGGCGCCGCGAGCAGGCAGAGGAAGCCCGCGGCCATCGCCACCGCGACGAGTGGCGCGATGAGCACGTTGATCACGAGGCCCACGGGGCTCACCACGTGGAAGCGCGCGGCCACGAGCGGCCCGGTCGCCGCCCACACGGCCAGGCCGCACACGAACAGCACCCAGGCCTGCCACGCCCGCCGCCGCCCCCAGCGCTCCACGGAGGACCGGCTGCGGTCGATGAGCCGGTCGATCGGATCGGTGGGCACGACCGCCCGCGGCAGCGCCGCCGCGACGCCGACGAGCACGCCCGTGGAGAGGAACGAGAGTTGCGCGCCCGCGCTGAACACCTCGGCCGGCCGCCACGCGAGCACGACGATCGCGGCGACGGCCAGCGCGTTGAGGGCCGCGGACCGGCGGTCCGTCGCCGCCGCCAGGCAGGTGAGCCAGACGAGGAGCGTGGCCCGCACCACGGGCGTCTCGGCCCCCACGACGAGCATGTAGGCCCCGGTGCTCACGGCGACCGCGACGAGCGCGGCGCCCCGCGGGATCGCCACGGTGCGCAGCACGGCGAACAGCGCCGCCGCCACGAGCCCGACGTGGAGCCCCGAGATCGAGAGCACGTGCACCGTTCCGGTCACGAGGAAGGCGTCCACCTCCTCGCGCGCGATCGACTCCCGATTGCCGAGCAGGAGCGCCGCGGCGAGGGCGGCACGGTCGGCGCCGATGCGCGCCCGGAGCACGCCCGTGCCCCAGCCGCGGACCGCGTCGAGAACCGCCGGCGGTGACCAGCCTGCCGGGATCGCGACGACGCGGATGCCGGCGGCCGATCGGACCCGGATGATCGACAGGCAGCGCTGCGACCGCGCCCGCAGCCGCTGGTCGAATTCCCCCGGATTGAGCGCCGGCCCGGGCCGCAGGCCCCGGCCGAGCACGCGCACGCGGGCAAGGCCGTCGTGATCGTGGACGGCGACGAAACGCCGGACGTCCGCGCCGGCGCCCGCGTGCGCGTGCTCGGCCGGGGCCTGCGGCCCGGGCCGGCGCTCAATCCGGGGGAATTCGACCAGCGGCTGCGGGCGCGGTCG
>JBJTJO010000085.1:0-14025 GCA_046095965.1 Planctomycetaceae bacterium | reverse complement strand
GAAGGGAGTCCGCACCTCGATCGACGTCCAACCGTCGGCGAAGGTCTTCTCGAAGCCGGGTGTGAAGCGGTTGACGTCGTTGCGGATGTCGCCGATGAGGGCGTTGTGGAAGTAGCTGTAGTTGAAGTAGACGCGGTCGCGCGGCAGGGGGCTGACGTTCTCCGAGAGCTTCACGAAGCCGACGTTGGCGCCCGGCATGAGCACCGCCGTGTCCACGACGTAGTCATAGAAGGCGTACGAGTCGTTCGTTTGCACGCCCGACGTGATCGGGACCGGAACGAAGCCCGATGCCGACGGCACGAACACCGTCATGCCGGTGACGCCGGGGTAGAGCGACTGGAACGCACGATCCGCATAGACGGGGTAATCGTTGCCCGGCTGCACGATCGAGCCGGGGCCCCCGGCGGGGTTGGTGACGCCCATGACGATGGGCCCGGGAACCGTGGTGAGCGGGACCGCCCCGGCGGGAATCCCGGTGACGCCGGCCGCCTGGATCGCGCCGACCGAATTGAGCGTGTCGGGGAACTTGTAGACCCCGGCACTCTGACCCTGCAGGCTGCCGGCGGCATCCACATCCATGCCGATGGAAGCGATGCCGAGCCGGCCGATCGGCAGCTGCGACGCGCCGCCGCCGGGAGCGCAGCCGTCGCCGATGAAGTTGGGCACGCTCGAGAGCGCCTCGCCGAGTCCGCCGGCATCGACGTCGGCCAGCGCGTCGTCGATGCCGCGGGCGGCGGCGTCGTTTTCCTGGCCGTTGGCCTGAGGGTTGGGCTGGCCGGGCGCCTGGCCGAGGTCGGCGGGTGGCCGCGGCACGGCCGGCGCCCCGCCGGCCGGGTTCGCGGCGGGCGCCGCGGCGGGTTGCTGTCCCGGAGCACACGGCGCGATGAGCAGCGCGAGCGCGGCGGCTCCCGCCATCGACGTCGCGACCCGTCGAATCAGCCGACCGGGCATGCTCCCTCCCCGGAGTCGAACGCTCCTCACGCGCACCCGTCGGGGGATCGGTCATGGAGGCGTCAGAGTCGATCGTTTTCCGTGCAGCCCGCACGCCTTGACGACCGCGAGGCAACTTGGGAAGGCCGGGGCAGGCTTGCGGGCCGGGCTGGTTCGACGGCCACTTCGGTCGGCTACGGCTCGTCCCAAGCCCGTCCCGCCCGGTAGGCGTCGCGCCGGCGGGCGAAGGCCTGGCGGGACTCGGTGTCACCCGAGGCCGCGATCGCTTCGTCGATCCGCTTCACGGCGGTGGTGAAATCGCCGGCGCGGGCCGCGGCCGCGGCCGCGGTGTCGAGGGCCGGCACCCTCTTGGTGTCGTCCGCGCCGGCGAGCGCGAGGCTTTCGTCCGCCAGGCTGTTCGCCTCGCGCGCCGCCGCCGTTCCAGCCGCCGGGTCGGTAGCGAGGTACCAGGCGAGCGAATTGACGACGTCCCATCGCGAGATGTCCTTCACCCGCGGCGGCGGGGAGGCGGCATAGAGCCGCTCGAGCCGGCGGAGCAGGGGCGCGCAGTCGGCGAAGCGCTTCCTGTCGGCCGCCTGCGTCTGCAGGTTCCAGAGGACCGATGTCAGCGTGTCGGGGCTCCCGGCGTAGAGCCGCGCGTAGGCCTCACCCGCGGCCGCGAACCGGCCCGCACGCTCGAGGGCGACGGCCGACTCGCGGGTCGGGGGCACGGCTCCGCCGCGGAACGCGCGGAAGCCGCCGATCCCCACCGCGGCCACCGCGCTGACGGCGGTGACCGCGAGCGCTGCCAGTGCGACGCGGCGGCCGCGGCCGGGCCGGGCCGCGGCCGTCGGCGTTGGCGCGTCGCGGGTCTCGGCCACCGCCGCGGCGTCTCCCGTGACGAGGGCCGCATCGCCGCCACGGCCGGCGGGTGCCGCCGCGCGCAGCGCGCGGACGAACTCCACGCACGACTGCCAGCGGCGGGCCGGATCGACCGCGAGCGCACGCCCGACGATCTTGCCCTCGGCCGGCCCGAGACCCGAGAGGTCGAGGGTGCCGTCGAGCTTCGCCCGGAGGATCGCGGCCGGCGACAATTCGGCGTAGGGCAGGCGCCCCGTCCGCAGCTCGACGTACGACAGGGCGAGCGAGTACTGGTCGGTGGACGGGGCCGGGTCGTGGCCGCCGCCGACCATCTCCGGGGCGGCGTAGGCGAGGCTCGCCATCGTGTTCGACGTGGCCCGCACCTCCCCCTGGGCCCGTGCCAGGCCGAAGTCGCAGACCTGCACCGCGTCGCCGACGAGCAGGATGTTCTGCGGCTTGATGTCGCAGTGCTGCACCGCCGTCGAGTTCTCGCCGCCGCGACGTGAGCCGGAGTTGAAGTGGTCGAGGGCCAACGCCGCCTGGTGCATCCATTCGACGAGCTGGTCCGCGGGAATCCCCTCCTCCCCCTGCCGCATCCCCTCCTTGAGCCGGTCGTGGAGCGTCTGGTCGCCGAGGCCCATCGCGATCACCAGCTCGAGCGCATCGAGGTTGCCCGCCGCCGCCTCGGCATCGACCGTGGCGGCGAGTCCCCGCTCGGGCTGCCAGTGGGAACCCCGCGACGCGAGCAGCCGCCGCTCGGCATCCTCGAGCTCGGCCTCGCCGAGCACACGCCCGTCTCCCGACTTCAGCCACACGCCGAAGATCGGCACGATGTGCGCGTGACGGATGTTCTTGATCGTCTGGAGCGCGCGGTACTCACGCCCCCCCTGCGCGCGGCCGAGGTTGGCGAGGATCTTGATCGCCACGCCCATGCCGCCGGGCGCCGTGGCCCGCCACACCTCCCCGAACCCGCCAGAGCCGAGCCGCTTCTCGAGCCGGTAGCCCGGCAGGATGGTCTCGCCCGGGTGGTAGGGATAGGTGGGCACCCGCGGCGCGGCGGGAGCCGCCGCCGGAGGCATGGCCATCGTGGCGTCGGCGTCGAAGGCCGCCGTCTCGCGCTCGTGCCGGTCGTCATCGTCCGCGGCCACGTCAGCGCCTCGTCAGCGGCAGGGTGACGTAGGGCACGAGGCCGTCGGGCGAGACGGTGGCGTGCTGGGCCGACCGCCCCGTGGCCGTGAGCCTCGGCACGCCCGCGAGGACGTGCTCCACGATCTCGTCCACGCTCACGATGCCGTCCCCGCCGCCCGCCGCGCCGCGCGTGTCGGCCGCGCCCGCGAGCGCCTCGAGGAGCACCTTCGTGAAGGCGCCGTGTCCCCAGGCGTCCGACTCCTGGCTCGCCTCGTCGTCGGCGGAGGCCGCGAGCACGAGGATCATGTTCTCCTGGAACTCGCGGACCGCCGCCGCGCGTCGCGCCGGGGCCAGGGCCCCCGCGTGGCAGGTGTCGACGAGGGCGAGCTTCCGGCAGGGGAGCGCGGCGAGTGGCGCGAGGTCGCTCCACGCGAGCGACGTGGCGGCGGCGGGCACGACCTCGCCGCCGGCGTCCTCGAGCGTGGCGTCGTGGCAGAGGTAGGCGTAGCCCCGGCCGCGCGACGCGTCGGTCATCCCGTGACCGGCGAGGAAGATCACCACGAGGTCGTCGGGCGTCACGTCCGCCGCGACCGACTCCACGAGCGCGGCGAGACGGCCGCGCCACGCGTCGCGCGTCACCTCGGCGTCGCGGAGGAGCGCCCCGCCCGCGAGGCCGCCGAAGGGCAGGGCGCGGGCCGCGAGGCTGTCGCGGATCGCACCGGCGTCCGCGGTCGCGAACACGAGATCGGTGAGGCCGTCGGCCGCGAAGCGGTCCGCGTTGCGGTAGCGGTCGATGCCGGCCGCGAGCAGGTGCAGCCGGGGTGCGCGCCGGGGCGTGGCGGCCGCGTGGCGATCGACCGTGGTCTCGCCGACGTCGGTCGGGCCCGCGCGGGTGCCCGCGAACACCTGGATCAGCTGCTGCGACTCCGCGGGCAGGTCGAGGTCCCACTCGTAGGTCCGCGCCGCGCCGCCGTCGTCGAGGGCCCGCTCGCCGACGACCGTGCCCGGGCCGCGGGCCACGACGCCGCTGGCGTAGGCCCGCACGTCCTCGAGTTCCGCCCCCGTGGGCACCTCGACCGTCGCTCGCACCTTGAGCGACGCGCCGTCGGCCGATTGGAACGCCTCGGGCGACAGGATCCGCACCTCCGGCGCGGCCGCGATCAGCCGCGGCAGCACGCGGGCCGACGAGTCGGGCACGTCGCGGGCCGCCCGGCGGAGCGCGCCGGCGAGACTCCCCTCGGCGAGCAGCCGCGACATCACGTCGGGCCGCTCGAGCCGGCGGCGGAACTGGCGGGCGGCGTGGAACCGCGGCAGCCGCTCGACGCCCCGGTTGACGAGCCAGCCGAACAACGTGTCGCCGTTGGCGCTCGCCGCGTAGTAGCCCCGCGGCGACCAGAACGCCCACTCCCGGTTGGCGGCGAGGTGGAACGCGGCCACGTTCTCCCATGCGGGCTGCCGGTTGAAGGGCTCGGCGGCCTTGCCCGCGCGGGCCACGACGAACGCCCACTGCGACCGCCATGCGGCCCGCGTGAGCGCCTCGACGATCGCGGCGCCGGCCTCGGCCTCGATCGGCGGCGCCGCGTCTCCCGGCGCCGACACCCTCGCGAGCACGTCCCCGGCCGCCACGTCGCGGCCCGCGAGCGGCCCGGCCTCGTCCACGCGCCCGACGACGGCCCGCCCATCCCGGACCTCCAGACCGATGCCGAAGCGCTCGAAGAGCGGATCACCACCGGGGGCCGGCAGGGGCCACAGCATGACGACGCCCTCGCGGCCGCCGCTGGCCAACCAGCGTCCATCGGCCGACAGGGCGACCGCCGTCACGCCGTCCTCGTGGCCGCGGTAGCGGCGCACGAGTGCCAGTGGAGCGACGGGGCCCGCGTCCGGACCGGGGAGTGCATGGACGAAGATTCCGCGGTCGGTGCCCACGGCGACCGCCCAAGGTTCGGCCGCCGGCGCGGCGCGGAGCCAGGCCACGCAGCGGTCCACCGGCCCCAGGCGGCCCTGCCAGTCGAGTTCGAGGTCGATGGTGCCCACGGGCTCGCCGTCGCGGGCGACCCGCCATGTCTCCGTGCCCGGCCGCTGCGCCGCGGCACGGTCGAGCGACCACGGTCCGGGGCCGCCGGCCGGGGGCGCGATGCCAGCGGCCGCGGGCGGGTCGGCCAGCGCGAGCGACTCGACGTCGAACGCCGCATCGAAGGGCGTCGCCGCATCGCGGTTTCCGTCCGCCGCGCCGGCCGCGTCCAGCCAGGCCACGGCGACGCGGCGTGGCGGCCCGCCGTCCGCCTCGGGCAGCGCGAACGCGACGCGGCCCACCGGCCTGCCGACGCCGCCGAGCCGGACGCGGTTCGATCGCTCCGCCGCGAGGTCGGCCACGGGCTCGACGAACACCTCGTGCCGCGCGCCCCCGCTCCAGGCGGCGAGTTGCCCGTCGTCGCTCAGCGCGACGGCGCGGACCGCCGCCGGCATCTCGCGCGCGACGATCCGACGGGCTTCCGCGACGCGCCACGCCTCGAACCGCGGGGGCGATCCGCCCCCGGCGCCCGCGGCCACGCCGAGCACGACCGTCGCCCCGTCGGGGGCGACGGCGACCGACTCCGCGGCGGTCTCCACCTGCAGCGTCGCCGGAGCGGCCGCGGCAGCCGCGAGGTCGTGCACGAACACGCGGCCCGCGAGGTCGGCCGATGCGAGGAAGCGCCCGTCGGGCGATGCGTCGAGCGCCATCACGACGCCGCGGTGATCGACCGGCAGGACGGCGCGCCGATCCAAGGCCGCCGGATCGACGATCTCGATGTGCCACTGTTCCGTCGCGGCGCCCTCGGGGGAGACGAGCGTTGGCAGCGCGACGCGGCCGCCGCTGACCGCCGCCAAGGGCCGCATGATCGGCCGGGACCGCGCCGCGGCCGCCCGCTTCGGGCCGTAGCGGGCCTCCTCGCGAGCGGCGAGTTCCACGGGCTTCCAGCCATCGTCCCGCTTCCAGGCGAACGCCTGCCCGTCGAAGTCCTGCGAGAACAGCCAGGCGCCGTCGGCGGAGAAGTCGAGCGCGAGCACGCTGTTGCGGTGGCCCAGCCTGTCGCCCCCGCCGAGCACCGCCACGAGCGTGCCGTCCTGCGCGTCCACGAGCACGATCTCGCCCGTGCTGCCCATCGCGCCGCTGCCGGCGATCGCGACGACCGGCCGCGCTCCCGGCGCGACGGCGAGCGCCTGGATCGCACCCCGCGTGCCGCGCGCGACCTGCCAGCGCACCACCCGCTCGCGCGTGCGCCGCCGGCCGATGTCGCGGGTCAGCGCCCCGGCGGCCGCGCCCGGGCCCGCCGCCGGATTCCAGACCATCGCCACCTTGTCGCGGCCGCCGGAGACGAGGCGCGTCGATCCGCGGAGGAAGGCGAGCGCCCGCACCTCCGCCGTGTGCCCCGGCAGGTCGAGACGGAGGATCGGCTCGACCGTCTCGCGGGCCACGTCGGCCCGCAGCGGGGCGCACGCGACCGCGAGGGCGATCACGATGCCGATCGGTCGAAGCCGCGCCACGGGTCGCATGGGCATGGGCCGTCCGGGGCGGCGGCCAGAAAGGTCGCCTACTTGCCGCCCGCCCCGCCCCGGGAGCGGAGCGGAATGTCGAGGACCAGTTCCGGGCCGGAGCCGTCGGCCGCCGTGACGGCGATGCCGTAACTCGACGTCTCCCCGTCGTGCGGGGGTTCGACGTGGGAGACGGTCGTGCCGGCCGGGATGCCGCCGTCGAGCCGCTCCACCATCTTGCGGACCGGCCCGCGGGTGCGGACCGCCGCTCCCGACTTCGCGCGCAGTGCGTCGAGCGTCTCGTCCGCCTGCTGTTTCGCCTCCGTCGCGGCCGCGGTGCGCAGCCCGCCGGCCTGCCCCTTGAACACCGCGGCCGCGAGCCGGCGGACGTTGTCGGTGGGCTCGGGGAGCGCCACCACCACCAGTTTCTCCTCGCCGGCGGGCGGCTCGAACGTGAAGTGCCCCCCGTCGTCCGGCAGCGCGATCTCCGCGTTCGCCTTCACGAGGTGCGGTGGCTCGTCGGCGGCGGGCAGCAGGCAGGTCCGCTCGCCCCCCGGCCCCTCGTTGAAGACGTAGACGTAGAGATCGTCGTGCGGCCGGATGCGCACGAGGAAGGCATTGCCGACCTCGAACGTGTGCTCGGCCGGATCGACCGCCCGCTCGGTGCCGCTGGCATCGACGAGGATGACCGTGTACTCCAGGGCGATCGATCGGACGTCATGCGGCAATTTCTTGCGGACGATGTTCCGCTCCCGTGTACCGGGCTCCGGGTCCGCGGTCGATGCGGCCGAGCCAGCCGGGACCGCGGGCTGCCCGCCGCCGCAGCCGCCGAGACCGATCGCAACGACCACGATGGCCGTTGCCAGTGCCACGCGCGACGTGTCCATCATGATTCTCCCCTGCCGGGCGAAGCGGGTCTCGTTGCCGCCACGTGCTTGACGGATGATCCCGCGGCCGGGGAGCATACCACGGTCGGCCGACGCGGTTCGCGGCGGCGCGTCCGGAGCGCATCGGGTGGAACCAGTTCTCACGCTGTCGGCCCGCAACCCGGGCGGCGGGCCCGCCGAGGCGGCGACGCTCTCGGTGCCCGTCGGCATGCCGATCGAACTCGGGCGACTCGACGCGTCCGCCCGGGACGAAAGACTGTTCGTCCCACGGCCCAACGGGGGCGGCCTGCGGCTGCCGATCGCGCCCGCCGGCATGTCGGGCGTGTCGCGCCGGCAGGTGTCGATCGAGCCGCTGCCCGGATCCGGCGTGCGGGTCGCCAACCTCAGCGCAACCATCGGCGTGACGTGCGGCGGGCATCCCACGCTCGGCCCCGGGGCCACGGCCGAGCTGCCGCTGCCGCTCGACCTGTGGATCGGGCCGATCGAGGTGGCGCTCGTGGCGGCAGGGGAGGGGGCGGGGCCGGAGGTGACCGAGTCGCTCCAGCCGCTCGAGAGCCCGATCACCCGCGGCGACGGCATCTCGATCTTCCAGAAGCGGACGGTGTCGGCGCTCCTCGAGCACGTACCCCCGGCCACGGTGGACGCGCTCGTGTCGTGGTGGCAGAACGTGATCGCGGTGCTCCAGAGCGCCTCGAATTCCGACGACTTCTTCCAGAAGGCCGCCCAGGCGGTGGTCCGACTCGTCGGGCTCGACGTCGGCGCCGTGTTCCTCCACGAGCACGGCGCGTGGCGGCCGGCGGCGCTGGAGACGGGGGGGCCCCGGACGGCGCGGCCGAGCACCACGGTGCTCCGCCGGGTGCTCGAGGAGAAGCGGACGTTCTACAGCCGCGTCGACCAGTCGGCGAGCGTGTTCACGAGCATGGGCTCGATCGAGGCCTACGTCGCCGCGCCGATCCTCGACCGCGACGACGCCGTGATCGGTGCCGTCTACGGCCACCGGTCCCGCGAGCTCGCCGACGCCACCGCGGCCGAGATCACCCACCTCGAGGCGCTGCTCGTGCAGACGCTCGCCAGCGGCGTGGCGGCCGGGCTCGCGCGCATGGCGCAGGAGAAGGCGTCGCTGGCCCGCAAGGTGCAGTTCGAGCAGTTCTTCTCGCCGGAGCTGGCGGCCCAGCTCGACGCCCAGCCCGACCTGCTGACCGGCCGCGACGCCGAGGTGACGGTGTTGTTCTGCGACATCCGCGGCTTCAGCGGCGTCAGCGAGAGGCTGGGGCCGGCACAGACCATGGACTGGATCGGCGGGGTGCTGAGCACGCTCTCCGACCAGGTCGCCGCCACCGGGGGCGTGCTCGTGGACTACATCGGGGACGAGATGATGGCGATGTGGGGCGCCCCGTCGCCGCAGCCCGACCACGCCGTGCTCGCCTGCCGCGCGGCCCGGCTCATGCTCGAGCACGCCGCCGAGGTCGACGCCCGCTGGCAGGCGACGATCGGCGGCCCGACGCGCTACGGCATCGGCGTCAACTCCGCTTCGGCCCGCGTGGGCAACACCGGCAGCACCCGGAAGTTCAAGTACGGGCCGCTCGGCAACGGCGTGAACCTCGCCAGCCGCGTGCAGGGGGCGACGAAGTACCTCAAGGTGCCGGCGATCGTGACGGGTTCGACGCGGCGCCTGCTCGACGACTCGTTCCGCACGCGGCGGCTGTGTCGCGTGCGGGTGGTCAACATCGTGGAGCCGGTCGATCTGTACGAACTCGACTGCGGTGGGGAGGCGACGTGCGGAGACCGGTTCGCGCGGTACGAGGAGGCGCTCGCCGCCTTCGACGCGGGCGAGTTCTCGTCGGCGGCGAAGGTCCTCGGCAACCTGCTCGCCACCTGGCCCGGCGACGGCCCCGCGCTCGTGCTGCTCTCGCGGGCGGTTGACTGCATGATCCGCGAGCCGCGCGACTTCTCCCCCGTCTGGGAGTTGCCCGGCAAGTGACGCCACCGCGTGCAGACTGCCAGTCAACGCCTCCGGGGCTCACGGGCGGTGCACGAGGCGCGGGCCGTCGGTGCGGTAGGAGCCGGTGCCGCCCTGCGGGCGGCCGTGCCACCAGCCGAGTTCGACGCGCTTGGGGATGAGCAGGCCCGCATAGTCGGTGCCCCAGGTGCCCTCGTGAGGCCGCCGTTCCTCGCCGCAGCGGCTGCGCTCGCGGGCGCCTCCACCCACGTAGTAGCCGATCTCGTGCGGCGACTCGGTCGGCCTGGCCAACGGCGAGATGCACTGTGGGCAGCCGGCGCGGCGACACGGGTCGCCCTGCAGGTGCCTGCGGGCCGTCGCGGGCCGTCCCATCCACGGTGTCCAGTCGCGCGCCCGGGCCGGCGCGGCCACCGCGCACAGGAGCAGGCAGGCGACCACTCGCCACGGGGACGACGCGGCCCCGCGTGCGCGCGCCGCCCGGTGCGGGCCATGCCCGGGCCACCGCCGCCGCCGTTCCAATGGATTCGCCAAGGACCCAGCCTCCGGAAACCCCGACTTCCTCCATCGCCCAGACGCCCCATCCGACTGCGGTCGGCGCAGGTTTCGCATGATCGCCACCTGACGCGGCACAACCCGCCCAGCCGGGAAAGCCGATATTTCCGGCAAGGTCCGTCGTCCTGCAGCGCGACCGGACCGTCACGGTGTCATCCATGCCAGGCTTCGGCAGAGCAGACGGGGAACGTCCGCGCCGCACCCGCGGTTCGTGGGTGCGCACGTTGCGCGCCTGCCTCCTCGCCTGCGGCCTGTCGGGGTGCCCGCCGTCGCCGGCCAGCGAGCCTCCCGAGTGGATCGTCTTTCCGGCCGATGCTCTCGGGGCGACCGGAACCGCCGACGTCGTGCTGCCACTCCCCGTCCCCGGTCCCCCGGAGGCGGTGGCCGACGCCGCGCTGCACCTGCCGCCCCCGGAACCGGGCCCGACCGTGCTCGGGGATCCCGTCGCGAACGTCTACGATCTCGCCGGCGAACGGCCGGTCGCCGACCCGCTCGTGCGCTACGGCACCTATCCGACGGCCGGATTCTCGGGCGCGTCGAGCGTCCTGCCGAGCGAGGAACAGGAGACGAGCCACTTCGTGCCACTCGAGGACCGCTGGCGGATCGGCCTGCGGCCCTGGGACCGCTACGGGAAGGGCCACCCGCGGCTCGACGACTATCCCTTCGCGCTGGGGAACATCTGGAACCCCTACACGCAGAACCTGCTCAAGGAGGATTACCCGATCATCGGGCAGCACACCTTCCTCGACCTGCGGGCGAGCAGCCGCACGATCTGCAACTGGCGGCAGGTGCCGACCCCCGACACGCCCTACGAGTCCACCCCCACGCCCGGCCAGGAGGACTTCTTCGGCAACCCGAACGGCTTCCTGTTCCTCCAGTATTACACGATCGCCGCCGAACTGAACCACGGCGACAAGACCTTCAAGCCCAACGATTGGCGACTCCGGATCGCGCCGGTCTTCAACCAGAACTACCTCGAGGTCTACGAGTACGGCGTCGCCTATCCCGACGTGGCCGACGGCCGCCGCCGCTACCGCACGTACGCCGCGCTCGAGGAGTGGTTCGTCGAGGCCAAGCTGGCCGACCTCAGCCCCGACTACGACTTCGTGTCGGTCCGCGGCGGCTCGCAGCCGTTCACGAGCGACTTCCGCGGCTTCATCTTCAGCGACCTGAACCGGGCGATCCGCCTGTTCGGCACGCGGCTCGCCAACCGCGACCAGTTCAACCTCGCCGTGTTCGACCAGCGGGAGAAGGACACCAACAGCTTCCTCAACACCTTCCAGGATCGTGGCCAGGAGATCATCGTCGCCAACTACTACCGCCAGGACTTCATCTGGCCCGGCCACACCGCCCAGATGAGCTTCGTCTACGACCACGACGCCAAGAGCCTGCACTACGACGGCAATGGCTTCCTCGTGCGCCCCGACCCCGTGGGCCTCGCCGAGCCCCACGAGGTCAACGCCTGCTACGCGGGCATCGCCACCGACGGCCACATCAACGAGGTCAACGTCACGAGCGCCTTCTACTACGCGTTCGGCCACGACACGCTCAACCCGCAGGCGCTGCAGCCCATCGACATCGGCGCCACGATGGCGGCCCTCGAACTCTCCTACTCGCCCGACTGGATCCGCTTCCGCGGCTCCTTCTTCTTCGCCTCGGGCGACAACGACATCAACGACGGCCGGGGGGGCGGCTTCGACGGCGTCATCGACAACACGCAGTTCGCCGGCGGCGAGTTCAGCTTCTGGATCCGCCAGCAGATCAAGCTCCTGGGCACGAACCTCAAGAACCTCCTCTCGATCTACCCCGACCTCCGGGCCACGAACAAGTGGCAGTCGCAGGCCAACTTCGTGAACCCCGGCCTGCAGCTCTACAACCTGGGCGTGGACTTCGAGGTCACGCAGCGGACCCGCGTGGTTACGAACTGCAACTTCCTGTTCTTCGACACGACCGACGTGCTCGAGTCCTTCGTGTTTCAGCAGCCGATCGCGAAGTCGATCGGCACCGACCTGAGCCTCGGCATCGAGTCGCGGCCGCTGCTCAACAACAACTGGATCTTCCGCGCCGGCGTCTCGGGCCTCGTCGTGGGTGACGGCTTCCGCGACCTCTACGGCTACCTCGGCAGCGACCTCCCCGACCTCTTCGGCGCCTTCACGGACCTGGAGTTGGCGTATTGAGCTCGCGCACTGTCCGCCCTCCACGGAAAAGGTTGGCCGCAGGCCGTCTGCTCACAACCCTCTCCCTCGGGGAGAGGGTGGCCGAAGGCCGGGTGAGGGTGCCTTCCGTGACGCGACCAAAGCACCCTCACCCCGGCCCTCTCCCAGAGGGCGAGGGGGGAAGTCCGGAAATCTGTCCCTCAACAATCGAGGAAGGCTCGGGGCTGCCCATCCCCTCGAGACGGCGTAGGTGACCGAGCGCAGCCCGGAGGGCGAGAGCGAAGGCACCTCCGAGTGAGCGAAGGGCATGGATGCACGCAGCGAACGTCCGGCGAGAGGGTGTGGGCAGCCCCGAGCCGGTTGGGCAACTCGACCGGCTTCACTCGGATGCGTGAAAAACCGGCCCGCCCTTACGGCAAGCCCGCTGCGGCGTTGCGCGAGAACTTGATGGAGGGCAGGCGGATGCCGCGGACGAGGTATTGGTCGGCACGCTTCGCGGTCGGGGCCGCGTAGCCCGCGATGCCGAAATATGTGACGACGTCGTCCTGGTCCACGCCGTCGCCGCTCACCCCGAAGCCGCCGGCGAGCGTGCCGCCGCGATAGACGGCCGTGGAGCCGGGGACGAACACGATGCCGTTCTGGTTGGCGGCCGGTGTCGGGGCGCGGAAATTGCTGCCGGTCACGAACGAGTCGCGGCCCAGCACCGTGGCGCCCATGGCCGCGGCGGTCGGCGGGGCGCCGACGTTGAGGCCGGTCCGCGGGTCGATGCCCGGGGTGTTCAGGATCGAGAACGGTCCCGGCGGGGCGCTCGCGTTGCCCGACGGATACCTGGGCACGGCGAGGTAGCGGAACGTGCGGTTCGTGAAGGCCGTGCCCAGCGGCACGTCGCCCACGCGGTCGAGTGGCTGGAGCGCGGCCGAGGCGTAGTAGGCCGTGTTCCGGGCCTTGGCGATCGCCACGTCGATCGAGAAGGCCGTGGCGTCGGGCATCCGGTAGACGCCGAGCACACGGCCGTCGGTGTCGGCGACCGCGAACACCATCTTCGTCGCACTCGGCTGCACGCGGATCTGGGCCCGCGTCCTCGTGGCCTGCGCGATGCCCTGCGTGACGATCTGCGTGACCTGCGCCGCGGTGAGCGAGGTGCCCGCCGTGGGCCCGACGAGCCAGCCGTCGGCCTGGGCCTGGCCCGCCAGGAGCGTGACGGCTCCCGGGGCGACCGCCTGGAGCGCGCCGCTCACCGCGCCGAATCCGAGGCGTGCCGAGAGGTTCACGAGCGTCTGCACACCCAGCGGTCCGGCCTGCGGTCCGAAGCTCTGCAGCGCGATGCCGCCGAGATTGATCCGGGCGGCGGTGTTGACGCGATCGACGAGAGACTGCAACTGCGACAGGGTCGTGAGCGGGATCGCCGGCGGCGGGCCGATGCGGTTGAGGATGGCCGGCGGGGCCACGGCGAGCGACAGCTGCGGCGTCGGGGCGCCCGGCACCACGAGGGGTGACACGGCGACGAGCGCGTCGAGCTCGGCCTCGAGCGCCTTGGGCGCGTTGAGACGCTGGGTCCGTGTCTGGTTGGCCGAGGCGACGAAGCCCTGCTCGAAGGAGGCCGTGCCGTCGCGGCCGGGGAAGAACACGCCGATGCCCCCCACGAGGGCATTCAGCTTGTCAGCCGCCGAGGCGCCGGCCGGGATCGCGCGGTAGATGCCCACGCCACCGGGCATCGTGGAGATGCCGCGGGCGAGCGGCTGCGGTGGCTGCCCCTGCTGCGACCCGACCGCGCCGACGCTGCCGGCGAGTTGCGCGGCATAGGAGGCGCGGTTGGTCACGACGGTGCCGCCCACGATCACGCTTGTGCGGTTCGTGTGCTCGATCGCGAACAGATCCACGAGCGGCTCGCGGACGATGCCCGGAGGAAACTCCCCGCCGATGCCCACGGGCGCGACGTAGCCGGGCCCGGTGACCGTTGGGTCGCCGCTCGCCGGGTTTGCCTGCATCTCCCGCTGCGTGACCGTACTCTGTCTGATGTGGCTCACGGTTCGCGACG
>JBJTJO010000084.1:0-12223 GCA_046095965.1 Planctomycetaceae bacterium | reverse complement strand
GTCGGTGCCGGCGACGCCGGGGATGGCGAGCCGCAGCGTGCCCTTGAAGATGCCCGAGTGCCCGAAGGTCTCCGTGAGCGGCAGCTCGAGGGCGGACGTTCCCGACCGCGCGGCGACCAGCACCGTGTCCTTGTCGTCGCTGGTGTCGCGGCCGGGCTGAATGACACGCACGTGCAGCACGTCACCGACGAACGTCGCGCTGACCGGCTCCTGGTAGCGGCGGTCCATGACGTCGAAGGCGGCGTCGCTCGTGAGCGCGACCTCCTGCACGATCCACCGCTCTGCTCCGCTTTCGGTACGGAATCGGTGTCCCACGTAAACCGTGTCGTCGCCACGGATCTGCAGCGCGGGCGGCCGCTCGCTCTCGTCGAGCCGATACTCGACCTCGGCCAGCGAGCCCGGCGGCAGGCCGCCGAGCTGCATGACCACGGGGAACGTGAACCGGCCCGCCGACACCGCGTCGGTCGCGTCCTGGTCGCCGCGGACGACGACCCGGGCGGCGCCCGGCGGGGGCTCGAAGGCCCGCGGCACCCCCGGATGCGACCGGAGCCGGATCGTGCCCGGCGCGTCGAGGGGAAAATCCCCGGCCGCGATCGGGCGGCCGAGCGCGCGGCGGCCCGCCGCGGTCTGCACGTAGATCTCCGCGACGCTGTTCGGGCTCTGGGCGATACGCGGCGCGAGCAACTCGACCAGCAGCGGGCCGTCGACAAGCGCGGTCGCGGCCCGACCCGTGGCCGCCGGCTCGGCCGGGCGGACCGCGACGAGCTCGCGGGTCACGGGCACGAACTCGTCGATGCGGCGGGCCGGCGCGGACGCGGCGGCGGCCTTCGCCTCCGCGGCGTCGAGCGGCCGGCTGGCGACGTCGTAGACGCGCAACTCCGGTGCCTCGCTGCCGATCTGCGCGACGCGGCCGATGCGGTCCCAGGGGATGCCGGGGTCGGTGTTGTCGCGGTCGCGGTAGACGAGCACGAGCGGCGCACCGGCCGCCACGCGGATGTCAGCCGGCCGCTGCGGCTCGGTCGCCACGGGAAACACCGTGCCCAGGAAGACGCCGGAGTGCGGTTCCGTCTCCAGCGCCTCGAGCGCGGTCGGTGGCCCGTCACCGGCCGCCACGGTGAAAGCCACGGTATCGGCCTCGTCGGAGACGTCCATGTCGGGGTCGTTGATGAACACCTTCACGGTGTCGCCCGGCTTGAAGCGGCGCATGGGGATGTAGGTCGCCCGGCGCCCCTGCTCTCCGGCGGCGAACTCGACGAAGGCGGCGGAGAGCTCGGCGTTGGTGAAGGTGGCGGTGAGGAACCGATCCTGCCGCGCCCGCGTGGGCGTGATCACGGTCGGGTCGTCGTAACTGACCGTGATCCGGTCGCCCGGGATGATCTCGAGCGTGTCGTTCTCCGCCAGGTCGCGGAAGCTCCGTGCCGTGGGCAGGATCGCGTCGCCGCCCGCGTCCGTGAGCGCCAGGCTCTCGACCGCCGGGGCGTCGGACTCGTAGTCGGCGATCAGGAGCCGCACCACGCGGGCCCGCGCGCCGGCGGCGAAGGCGACGGTGAACCGCCCGCCGTCCTCCGCGGCCCTGACCTCGGCCGGCGGCTGGGCGAACCGCTCGCGGATGCCCTGGTCGGCGGGCCCCGGGAAGAACTGCCGCGGCACGGCCGCCACGAACGGCGCCTCGGGCACGTCGTACCGCAGTTCGAAGTCGAGGCCGTCGGGACGGTGCGCGAGGGCGTAAATCTCGATGCGGTGCGGGCCGGCGTCGAGCCGGGACGTCACCGCGAGGGGCTGCTCGGGATTGCCCGGGACGACACCATCGACCGCGAGCAGGTAGCGGGCGTGGGTCCGCGGGCTCCGCGGGTGGAGCGTGAACGTCCGCACCTGGTCGCGGGGCACGGTGAAGGCCGCCCGCCACCGCGCGACGTACCAGTTGGTGACGCGGTCGAGGCCGAGCGCGTCGGCCCTGCCCCCCACCGTGGCGTCGAACGCGGCGGCCAGCGTCTCGACGGGCAGCGACACGAGCGGCGAGTCGCTCGCGAACCGGCCGCGGTCGAGGTAGGCCTCGAAGTCCTCGAGCCGTGCCGGCGGCTCCGCGCCGACGAGCCGCACGAGGTCGAGGGTCGGCGAACCGTCCCAGGGCCGGAAGCCCGTCTTGCGGTCCGCCCGCCACTGGGCGAGGGAGCGGAAGTCGCGGCCGTTCATCGAGGTCTGCACGAGGAAGTCGCGGAGCCTGCGGCCCGGCACCGCCGCCCGCACCGTCAGCGTGCCCAGGGGGACGTTGTCGTTGAGGTCCACGGCGAGCCACTTCGGCCGCACGCTGTCGGGCTGCGCGATCCAGGGCGTGTCGGAGGCGGGGGCGATCACCCAGGCGGCGTCGTTGCCCTCGCGGGCGTCGGAGGCGAAGGCCGTGGCCTGGCTGGCGCCCGTCGGCACCACCCCCTCGAACACGCCGGAGAAGCCCGCGGTCTCGCGGAGCCGCAGCCGCAGCGCGTCGCCGCTCGCCGTGGCGGCCAGCACCTCCACCTCGTCGCGATCGCCGGTCGTGCTGCGGTCGGCATCCACCACGCGGACGTTGATGCCGTTGCCCGGCTTGACCTGATCCTCGCTCCGCACCGCTGCCAGGGCCATCCGCCGGTCGAGCCCGTCGTCGAGCCGCAGCCGCTCGCGGATCATCCGTTCGAGGGCGCGGTTCTCCTGCTCCTCCTTGCCGAGGATCGCGCCGCTCGACGCGAACAGCTCGGCGTCGGTGACCACCGTCATGGCCGCGGCCTCCCCCAGGGCGGCCCCGGCGAGGGCCGGATCGGCGAAGGCGTAGCGGACCACGTCGCCGCCGCGGACCTGCAGCACGCGATCCCCCTTCGCGGGCGCGGCCAGCTGGGTGGCCACCTGGCCGCTGAAGCGGGTCTTCGAGTCGCCGAAGGGGAACAGGCCGAACCGCTCCTCGTCGCCGCCGTCGGTCCACGCCCGGATCTCGATCTGCGTCGCCTTGCCCACGACGGCGAGGTTCCGGTCCTCGAGGTCCACTTCCAGCGGCTTCCCGGGGATGAGGAACTTCCGGTCGCCGAGCACGCCGAGCTTCACCTTCGCCGCCACGTCGAACTTGCGGCGGAGGAGGTTGAGCCGGCCCTCGAGGATGCGGCCGTTGACGTGGTTCGGCGTGCGTGTGAAGCACTGCTCGAGGAACGCCGCCGCCTCCTCGATCTGGTCCTGGTCGGCCTCGAGCATCGCCAGTTCGTAGAGGGCCTCGGCCTGGAGCGTGCGGTCCTGGCTGCGGGCCAGCTTCTCGAGCCGCTGGCGGGCGGTGTCGAACTGCCGCGTGAGGCGGTCCACCTCGGCCACCCGGATGGCGGCGTCGCGGGCGCCGACGGTGCCCTGGAGGACGTCCGCCGCGATGATCCGCTCGTAGAGCGCGCGGGCCTGCGGATACTCCTTGCGGGCCTTGGCGATGTCGGCGTAGGCCACCAGCACGGCGGCCTGCGACTCCGCGTCCACGGCGGCCGGCTGCGCCTCCATCCAGCCGAGCACGAGCTGGCCGAGCTCGCGGGCCCGGTCGAAGGCGCCGGCCTGCGTGTTCTCCCGGATCAGCCAGAGTGTGAACGTGGGGTCGAGCTCCTTGTGCATCTCGGCGAACATGGCCGGCCGGGCGAGGTATCGCTCCCACGCGGTCTGCAGTCGCCCCGCCGTGAACGCGAGCTGCGCCTCGAAGCCGCTCCAGCGCGGGTCGCTCGGCGGCACCGGATTCGTGCCGCCGATGGCCAGGAGCGCCTCGGTGCGGGCCGCCGCGAGCACGGTGCGGACCTGCTCCGGCAGCGCCGTGCCGAGGAGCTCGGTCGCCGTGTCGGCCAGGGCCACGGCCACCTCGGGATGACCGGCCTTCCCGGCCGCCGCGGCGACGGCCGCCAGTTCCGCCATGAACACCGGATTGGTGTTCTCGCGGAGGATCCGCCAGCACTGCAGGGCGCGCGGGGGCAGCTCCGCGAACCGCCCCTGCGCGGCGAGGCCCCCCGTGACCGTGCGGACGAGCAGCGGCGGCTCGTGCACCCGCGCCGGCGGCGGCGGGCCGGGGGGTGGCGCGGCGGCCAGGATCGCGACGAGCGCCGCAAGCTCGGCGGGCTGCACGTCGGCCGCGGCAAGGCCTTCGAGGGCCCGGAGCGGCGGCAGGAAGCCGCGGCCGCGGAGCGCCGGCATCCGCTCCATCATGGCGGTGAAGGCCGCGAACGTGGCGGCCCGGCCCGCCGGCTCGAGGACCGCGCCCGGATCGGTGGGCACCGCGAGATAGCCCGTCGCCCAGGCGTCGTGCCGGGTCTTGCCCCACGCCGCCGCGGTGGCCTGCGCGAGCCGCTCACGCGCCGCCGGCGCGGCGAACGCCGAACGGGCATACCACGTGACGAGCTGCTCCCAGGTCCACCGCGGCCGCCCCGCCGGCGCGCCGTAGCCGAGCGGATTGCCCGGACCGGTGGCCAGGGCGGTGAACTCGGCCAGCTTCTCGGCGGCGGCGGTGGCGACCTTTCCGCCGACGTCCTGGCTCACGCTGAAGTAGGCGGGGTCGAACCAGCCGCTCTGCCGCGACTCCTCGATGAACATGTCGGCGAAGAACGTGTCGGGCGGGAACCGCTCGACGAGCCCCGGGAAATCGCTCCGCACCAGCCACATCAGGCCCACCGTCGGACTGCCCCGGTAGCCAAACGGGTCGAAGTGCACCCCGTGGCGGCGGAACGCGTCCTTCTCGACGAGCGCCACGGCCACCTCCTCGCCCGCCGTGGTCTCCCGCCAGCCCTGGCCGAGGCGGCTGAGCCGGAACCGCTGGATGAACTCCACGTGGGCGAGGTTGCGGCCCAGCTGCTCCAGGATTCCCTTTCCGATGGCGGCGTTGAACCGCAACACGACCTCGCGGCCGTCGGCGGGGAACGCAGCCCACCCCCAGCCCGGCCGCAGCACCACGATGTCGATCGCCTCGAGGGCCAGCGTGGGCGGGCCGCCGTTCCAGGCCGCCATCTGGTCGGCGATCACGCGGCACTGGAAGTCGACGACGTCGATCCCCTCCGGCCGCTCCGCGAGCAGCCAGCGGAACACCGCCTGCCCGCAGGGCGTCTGCTTCGCCGGGTAGTCGCGAACGAGCGTGTAGACCTCCCCCGCGGCCGCGTTCCACGCGGCGGCGTTCCGCTCGCGGCCGGCCCGGATGCACCGGGCCATGCCGGCGGCCAAGGGGTCGGCGAGCGCGGCGAGGTCGGCCGTGGCGGACACGGCGGGATTGGCCGCGCGGCGCAATTCCTCCTGAAGGGGCCCGATGAGCGCGGCGGCGGCGGCCCACTTCTCCTTCTCGGCGCCGTCGGCCCGCTGCCGGACGAGTTCCGACCACTGCCGGACCCGCTCCTCCACGGGAGCCATGACGCCGCGACGGGTCGCCTCGTCCCACGGCACCCAGTCGAGGCTTCGCAGGTGGGGTACGAACTGCGACTTGTCGTCGAGCCCGTCCCAGACGGCGACCATAAACTGCGTGGCCGCGGGAGGATGGAGGATCGCCAGCGGCGCGCGGGCGATCGCCGTGGGTCCCCACGCGAGCCAGGCCTGCTGGGCGGCGGTCGCCGGCAGCGGCTGCTCCCGCTTGAAGCCGGCGAACGTGGCCGGGAGCGCGTCCCGCGCGGCCCAAAGGATCTCCTCGGCGGGCCCATACCACGACTCGCGCTGCGTGAGATGGCGGAGGCCGGCCACGAGGTCGGTGCCGCCGGTCGCGGCCAGCGAGTTCACGGCCCGGGCCGACTGCGACGGCACGCCCGCAAGGAACGCGGCCCCGGCCTGGTAGGTGGCCAGGTCGCGGCCCGGCTGGAACACGTCGATGCCCGCGATTCCGGGAGCCGCCCGGAAGACCTGTGGAAACCGGCCGCCCAGTTCGAGCCACTGCGCCGGCGCGGCCTGGAACTGCTGCCAGCCGACCAGGTTGATCGCGGCCGACTTCTCCTCGTCGGGCAACGCGGTGAAGGCCTCGACCCACCAGCCGCGGATCGCTTCGCCGTGGGTGGTCCAGAGCGAGTGGTCGCGGGTGGGGGCGACGAATGCCTGCAGCACGTCGCCGACCGCGGCGGCCGTCGGACCGGCGTCGACGAAGGCACGGGCTGCGGTGAGCACCGGCCGGAACGCCTCCGCGAGGGCGGCCGGATCCTTGCCCGCCCGCGCGGCGTTGTACTCCAGCCACGCCACCATGAATCTCAACCGCGCCGCGGTGGCCGGCGCCTCCCGCACCCGATCCGGCAGGAGCCGGACGGCCGGAAGCGCCGCCAGGTGCTGGGGCTCGGCCCGGGCCAGGTCGACGGACAGCCAGTTGAGGAAGGGATCGCAGGCGAGCCGCTCCATCTCAAGGGGCATGCCCTCGGCGAGCAGGAGCCCGAGCATCGTCGCAAGCCCCTCGATGTCCTGCCGGCGCTGCGCCTGGTCGAGGAACCAGAAGTCGAACTTCCGGGCGGCCGCCGACTCCCGCCGTTCGCCGGGCGCGCGGCGCATGAACGCATAGGCGTCGTCGGCGTTGGCCAGGCCGTCGATCAGCACTTCGTAGAGCCGGGCCGCGACCTGCGACCGCTCCTCGCCGGCCGGCGCGGCCGCGATCACCGCCTTGAGCCGGGCCACGCCGGTGCGCACGTCGCCGGCCTCGAGCGCCGTCTCCGCGGCGGCCCGCAGAACGGCGGCCGCGGGTGCGGCGCGCCGCGTGAGCCAGCCCTTGAGCACCTGGTTGGCGGAATACTGCCGGCCCGCCGCGCGGGCGAGGCGAAGCATGTCGAGCACCTGCTCGTCCGTGGCCGACCCCGGATCCGCGGCGATCCGCTCGCGGGCCGCGTCGTAGGCGTCGGGAGGCGGGGCGGCGGCCGCGCCGGCGAGCGCGAGCCAGCCGAGCAGGAGTTCGGCGAGCACGAGGACCGGCCCGTGGCGAGCGGCGCGGCGAAAGGATCGCATGGTGACCGGTCTCCGATGATCAGTCCTGGGCCGGCGCGGCCGCCGCGCCGCCGCCCGTCCGCGCCTCGATCTTCGGCAGCAGGGCCCGGGCCTTCTCCGCGAACGGGCTCGAGGGATACTCGAAGATCAGCTGCGAGCACTTCTCGGAGGCTCGGCGGAAGTCGCCGAGCCGGTAGGCCACCATCACCCACTTGAGCAGCATCGAGTCGAGGAACTGGGCATCGGGGTGGTCCTGGAAAATCTGCTCGAGGAGATCGGCCGCGGCCGTGTAGTCGCGCTTGTCGATGTGGTAGTCGACGAGTTTGCCGAGCGACTCGCCCGCGAACGGGCTGTCGGGGTAGCGCTGGGCGCAGGTCTTGTAGGCGGCGATCGCGACGTCGGCCCCCGGTCCCGCGAACTGCTCGGTCGCCCGCGCGATGCGGTACTGGGCCTCGGCCTTGATCCGCGAGGCGGGCAGGGCCAGGATCCGCCTGTAGACCTCGATCGCCCGGTCGGGCCTCCGCTGCTCCTCCTCGATGCGGCCGATCTGGAGGAGCGCCTGGTCGACGAACGGCGACTCCGGGTAGAGCCGGTTGAAGAGTTCGCAGGTCGCGATCGCGGCGGCAAAGTCGTCGGCCACGATGTGGAGATCCCACTTGGCGCGAAAGGCCTCCTCCGTGAGCGGGCCGGGCAAGGCTCCGGCCTGCCGCACGATCGGATCGACGCGGGCCAGGCCCTCGGTCACCTTTTCCACCGCGCCCTTCATGAGCCCCATCGAGCGGAAGATCCGGCCGAGCTCGAGGAACGCGGCCGCCTCGACGAGGTTCTTGCGGGCGGCGACGACCGGATCGGCCACCTCGTACTGCACCGCCCGCGGCTTGTTCTCGATCTCGGCGGCCACGACCACGGTCGCCGTCACGGTCCGCGGCGTGGCGCCGCCGATGTGAAGGGCGTCGGTGCAGACGGCCACGATCTCGTCGCCGACCGCCGCAGCCAGGGCGTCGTCGGCCCGATTCACCGGCTGGTCGGGCAGGACCGGGGCGAGCGGGAAGCGGCCGCCGAACAGCCCGCTGTGGACCAGGGCGTCGGCCGCGCCGGCGGCCGGCAGTTCGCGGAGCGTGAGCGAGACCTCGTCGCGGGTCCGCCAGCGGTCGTCATCGGTGGCGAGCATGCGGTCGAGATCGACGCCTCCGCCGGCCGCGTCCTGCTCCACGTCGTCGCCCAGCTCCTCGCGAAATCGGGAATACACCCGCACGGTCGCGGAGTCCGCCCGATCGGACACGTCGAGGTCGGCGTCGGAAAGCAGCAGGAACACCGGCTGGCCGGGGAACGCCGCGGCGCTCGGTGACTCGAAGTCACCGCGGGTGAATGTCAGGGCGGCGGTGGAAACCAGCTTCACGTCGCGGGACCGTTCGACGTCGCGGCGGCCATCCCGGGCGGTGGCGTCCAGGTAGGTCGTCCGCAGCGTGTCGCCTCCCACGACCTGGAGGACACCGTCGCCGGGCACCGGCTTGCCGAGCACCGTCGCCAGCGACCCGAGCGCCGCATGCTCGTCGCCGGGCAGGGCGACGATCGGCACCGTCTCGCGGTCGCCGCCGGCGGTGGCGACCATCACCCGGGCCGCCGTGCCCAGCCGCTCGAGCACCGGCAGGTCGGTGTCGCGGATCTTCACGTAGAACCGCCGGCCGGCCTCGGCCCGCTCGACGCCGCCACCCCGCGGGTCGACGAACGTGCCCACGAGACCGAGCGCCTCGATCGCCTTGTTCCAATTGCCCTGCGCGAAATGGCACATCCCGATGTAGTAAAAGGACTGGTTGGCCCAGACCGTGTGGGGGAAGTCGTTCGTGATCCGGCGGAGGATCGGAAAGGCGGCCGCGTACTGCCGCGTCTGGAACAGCGCGACGCCCTGCAGGTAGAGCCCCTCCACGAACACGTCCCGCTGGTCTGGCGTCATCTCCCGCCCCGGCTGCTCGAGGGCCGCCAGCGCCCGCAGGTGGCCGATGGCATCCAGTTGCTCGCTCCGTGCCACCGCATGCCTGCCAAGGGCCAGGTGGGCGGCGAAGCGGGCGGAATCCTCCGGGTACTGCTCGATCACGGTCTCCAGCATTTTCACGCCGCGATCGTGCTCACCGGCGTCGAGCAGTTCCTGGCCCCGCTCGAGGAGCCGCCGGGCGGCAAGCCCGGCGGCATCGGCCCGGGGCTCGCGTTGCCGTGCCGGCCTCTGGCCGGCCGCGGGATCGGTCACGAGCAGGCCGCATGCCAGCGTCACCAGAAGGCACGAAATGCGCCGCGGGACTGTCGGGCAGAAGTTCGGGGCGGGCATGGGAGCGACCGGTGGTGGGGTGGGGATGGATGGCGGGATCGATCATATCCCGACCGCGGCCGGGGATTCACGGAGGCGATCCGGTGCCGGTGAAAGAGCCGCTCGAAATCCGCGTGGCCGCCGCCCGTCTACACTGCACTGTCGATCGGGATGCGGAAATGCGTCCGATGTTACGGATTTTTGTAAAAGAACTGGAGCGGTCGGCCAAGCCGTGCGTTGCACATCCAGCCGCCGCGTGCTACAGCCTCAAAGGCGGGAATCCAGTGGTGCACGTCCGGCTTCCCTGCGACGCGGGTCACGCTTTTGGCCCGAGGCGGCTGCGATCGCCCATGAGCACTTCTGCCCGTCGTGGTATCGCTTCGACCATCACCTGGTGCATTGCCTGGGCGGCGTGCGTCGCGGCCAGCGGCCAGACCGTTCCCGAGGGACGGGAGGTGACGCATCGAGAGCAGTCGCTCCGCGAGTACGACCCGTTCTCGGCCGACGAGATCTTCGCCCGGATCGCGATCCCGCCGGCGCCCGCCCTGCCCCCGGCCGAGGCGCTGGCGACCTTCCAGACCGCCCCGGGCTTTCGCATCGAGTGCGTCGCGGCCGAGCCGCTGGTGGTCGATCCGGTGTTCTTCGAGTTCGACGCCGACGGCCGATTGTGGGTCATCGAGTTCCGTGGCTGGATGCAGGACATCGAGGGCACCGGGGAGGGCGATCCGATCTGCCGCATCGTCGTGCTGGACGACGAGGACGGCGACCGCGTGATGGATCGGTCGACGGTGTTCCTCGACGGACTCGTCATGCCGCGGACGCTGTCCTTCGTCGCCGGCGGCGTGCTCGTCGCCGAGCCGCCGCACCTGTGGTACTGCCGCGACACCGACGGGGACCTGCGGTGCGACGACAAGCGGCTCGTGGGGCGGTACGGCCGGCCGGGAAACCCCGAGCACACCGACAACGGGCTGATGCACGCGCTCGACAACTGGATGTACAACGCCAAGAGCGGCGTGCGGCACCGGTTCGTCGCCGGCCGGCTCGTGGAGGAGCCGACGATCTTCCGCGGCCAGTGGGGAATGGCACAGGACGACGTCGGACGGCTGTTCTACAACTACGAGAGTTCGTCGCTGCACGCCGACCTGCTCGCCGGCGAATACCTGCTCCGCAATCCCCACTTCACGGAGGAGTTGTGGCGGCGGGACTCCGCCGCGGTGAACGTCGACGTGGCCCGCAACGCCCGCGAGGTGCACCCGATCCGCGTCACGCCCGGAGTCACGCTCGGCGGCACCGAACTGCGGCCCGACGGACGCCTGCGAACGTTCACGGTCGCCTGCGGGCCGACGATCTACCGCGGCGACCAGTTCCCGCCGGAGTATCACGGCACCGCAATCATTCCGGAGGCCGCCGGCAACCTCGTCCGCATGAACGTGCTCGCGGGGAATGGGGCGCATCTCGAGGCCCGCAACGCCTTCGACCGCCGCGAACTGGTGGCCTCGACCGACGAGCGGTTCCGGCCGGTGTGCAGCCGCACCGGGCCGGACGGCGCGGTCTACGTGTGCGACCTGTACCGCGGGATCATCGAGCACGTGATCTTCATGATGCCCTATCTGCGGAACCAGATCCTCTCCCGCGGCCTGGACAAGCCGATCCACATGGGTCGGATCTACCGGATCACGCACGAGCGGGGGCGGCCGCTCGGGCCCCGGCCGCGGCTCTCGTCGGCCGCCGACGCGGAGCTGGTCGCGACCCTCGTCCATCCCAATGGCTGGTGGCGGGACACGGCCCAGCGGCTGCTCGTGGAACGGGGTGGTGAGTCGGCCGTCCAGCCGCTCCGTCGGCTGGCTGCCGACGAGGCGGCTCCGGCCGTGGGACGCGTCCACGCCCTGTGGACGCTCCAGGGGCTGGGCCGGCTGGATCGCGAGACGCTCGCCGCCGCCGTCGCGAGCGCCGAGGCGCCTGTCCGGGCCGCCGCGCTGCGGCTCGGCGGGCAGCTCGGCGGGTGGCCGGGCGGTCTGCCGCCGGCGGCGGACGACGTGCGGCCGATGGTGCGGCTGCAGCGGCTGCTCTCCCTCGGCGACGTGGCGACACACGAGACGGACCAGCGCGACGCGGCCCGAGACGCCATGATCGACATCCTCCGCACGTCACCCGACGGGCTGTTCGGCGCAGCGCTGGTGAGCGGTGCCCGCGACTGCGAGCTGGAGATGATCGAGCGGCTGGCGGGGCCGGCCGCCGAGCGGACGTCTGCCGCAGGCTGGACGGAGGACCAGGAGCGGGCCGCGGGCGCACTGGCTATGTTGTCGGCCTGCGTCGTCAACGCCGGCGATGCCGCTCGCATCGAGCGGCTGCTCCGGCTTGCCGCCGATCTCGCGCCCACCAGGAACTGGGCCACCTGGGCGATCGTCGCCGGCGTTAGCCGGTCGCGGGCCGCCGCGAGCCGCTGGCCCGAGCCGTTCCCGCTGTCGGCCAGGCCGCCTGTGCTCGCGATGCTCGACGCGGTGGCCGACGAGCCGCGGCTGCGGCAGGCCGCGCGGCTGTTGCGGATCGTCACCTGGCCGGGCGACACGACTCCGCGGGTGAAGAAGCCCGCACTCGTGCCGCTCTCGGCCGAGCAGGAGCGGCGCCGGGCACGCGGGGAGGCGTTGTACGCCGCGAGCTGCTATTCCTGCCACAAGGGCGATGGCCGCGGCCAGCCGGGCCAGGCGCCGCCGCTGGTGGACTCGGAGTGGGTCAACGGCCAGCCCGAGCGGTTGATCCGCATCGCGCTGCACGGGCTGGTTGGACCCGTGGATGTGAACGGCGAGACGTGGAACCTGGCCATGCCGGGGCTGGGCAACAGCCCCGTGCTCGACGACGAACGGATGGCGTCGGTGCTGACCTTCATCCGCCGTGCCTGGGGCAACTACGGCACGCCTGTCGAGCCCGGCGAGGTGGCGGAGGTCCGCCGGGCGACCGCCGGCCGCACGGCGGCTTGGACGGTCGCGGAACTGCTCGATCCCTCCC
>JBJTJO010000083.1:0-3169 GCA_046095965.1 Planctomycetaceae bacterium | reverse complement strand
GGTATCTGCCGTCGTAGATCGGCGCCGCGAGGAAGCTCGCCGGCTCGTTGCACGACGGCAGATACCGGCGGAACTGGCCGAAGGCCACGGCCCCCGGCCGGCCGGCGGCCACCGCCTGCTGGAACGCGCTGCCGAGGCTCGACGACGCCAGCGGCCCGGTGTTCAGGAGACTGCCGAAATCGACCTCCTTGGAAACGTTGTAGACGACCTTGCCCGTGGCGGCGTCGATCAGGAACACGTCGGAGACGCCGTAGCGGGTGCACACGGTGCGGAAGAACGGATGAAATGCCGCATGGGCCTGCGAGTAGGCGGAACCGTCGGCGGCTGCGTCGAGTCGCGACTTCGATCCGATCGGGTTGGGGTTGTTGCGGATGTAGAGGAACTGGGCGTAGGCCGAAGCGTCGTCGAGCGCCTCGCAGAGGGGCCGCAGGTCGGGTGCCTCACCGGCCCGCCGCTGGAACTCGGCAGCGAATTCGCCCGTGTAAAAGGTCTCGAGCTCGCGGCGGGCGGTGGCCATGGCCTCGTCGTCCACCTTGTCATCGGCGCGGATCGACGCGAGGCCGGCCTTGAACTGCTGGAGGGCCTCGCGGCAGATGCGGCCCTCGCCGAGCACGGCGACCTGCTCATGGAGGACCTCGAAGTGACGCTCGACGGCCTTCGCGGTGACGGCATTCACCGTGTCGAGCTGCTTGAGGGCCTGCTCGCGGAGCGCGGCCGACGAGGCCCGGTAGCTCATGGCGCCCATGAACCCCATGGGGATGAGCGACACGCCCAGCAGCGCGAGGAGCAGGGGGTTGGTGACGAGCGACCGCCAGCCGCCGGTGGAACCACGATCTGCCATGGTGGAATACTCCTCGCCTTCAGGATGTCTGCGGTCGGGGCCGCGTGGGTGCTTGAATCATGCGTCGGAAATCGCGCCCGGGCACGCGCCGGCCGCGGGCCGCGACCACGCCGGTCACGGCCGTGTCCGCGTCGGCGGCGTGGGGCCGTTCGACGTCGGCGGTCGGGATCTCGACGACGTCGAGCACCTCGTCCACCAGCAGGCCGACCCAATCGTCGGCCGCCAACTCCAGGACGAGGTGGGCCGCTGCCCGGCGTTCGGCCGGCACGGGGAGGCCGAGTCGGACCGCCGGGTCGAGGATGGGCACGATCCGCCCCCGCACGTGAACGAGACCGAGGACGCCGGACGGGGCCATCGGCACGCGGGTCATCGCCCGGACTCCGAGCACCTCGGCGACGGCGTCGGACTCCACGGCGAGGCAGTGGTCGCCGACGCGAAACGTGCAGTAGCGGATGGCGGTGGCTGCGGTCATGGTCGGCTCAGGCGTGCAGGATCCGTGCGGCCGTGACGCGATCGACGAGGTCGGCGGCACGGCCGCCGAGGGCGAGCGTGCCCGCCACACCGGTTCCCGTCTCGAGGCCCGTCTCCGCGGGCAGGACGTCCACGATGCCGTCCACCTCGACCGCGATGTCGTCGGCGCCGCTGCCGAGCACGACGATCCTGGCCGTGTCGGCCGCGGGGCCAGTGGGTGCATTGAGAACGGCGTCGGCGTCGATCACGGGCGTGTATCGCTCACCGCGCCGCACGACGGTTCGCTCCCCGAGCCGCTCGAGGTCGGCCCGTGGATGACGCTCCAGCCGCGCGACCTCCCCGAGCGGCAGCGCGATCCGGCGGCCCCCGCGGGTGGTGCAGACGAGATACCGGTCCGACGCGACGTCCGCGGCGGGTGACGTGGCCTCGGCCTCGGGTGGGATCGGTGGCAGCCGCGCCGTGCGGAGAATGCCGCGGAGGTCGAGGATCAGGACGACGCCCCCGTCGCCCAGCACGGTCGCGCCCGAGTAGACGCTGAGTTGGGCGAGCAGGGCCCCGATCGGCTTGACGACGATCGTGGTGAGCGTGGCGGCGTCGAGGATCCCGCCGGCGGCATCCTCGCGCAGGCCGTCCACCACGAGGCCGAACTCGTGTTCGTCCACGCGCACGACGACCACCGTGCCGTCGTCGCGGCGGTCGGCAGGGCAGGCCAGTCCGAGGAACTCCGCGAGGAACACGATCGGCACGAGCCGGCCCCGGACCCGCATCACGGGGGCGTCGGGGCGGCCCTCGATCCGGGGGCCCGCGCGGTCGGGCCGCAAGGCAACGAGCTCGCGGACCGCGGGCTGCGGGATCGCCAGCCGCTCGCCGCGGCAGCGGATGACGAGGGCCGGCACGATCGCGAGCGTAAGCGGCACCCGAACCCGCACCGTCGTGCCGAGGCCGGGCCGGCTGTCGAGGTCCACCGTGCCGCCGATGGCCTCGATGTTCGTGCGCACCACGTCCATGCCCACGCCACGGCCCGAGACGCTCGTCACCTGCGTGGCGGTCGAGAACCCCGGCTCGAAGATGAACTGCAGGACGTCGTGGTCGGTGAGCGCCGCGGCGGCCTCGGCCGTCACGAGACCGCGGGACACGGCCTTGGCACGCACCGCCTCGACCGGGATGCCGCCGCCGTCGTCGGCCACCTCGATCGTGACGCGGCCGCTCTCCTGGAAGGCGCGAAGCGCGAGGCGGCCCTCACGGGGCTTGCCGCGCACGACGCGCTCGTCGGGGGCCTCGATCCCGTGATCGACCGCGTTGCGGACGAGGTGCGTGAGCGGGTCGCGGATCGCCTCGACGAGCGACCGGTCGAGTTCGGTGTCTGCCCCGTCGATCACGAGGCCGACCTCCTTGCCGCACGCCACGGCGACGTCGCGGACGGTGCGGGGGAACTTCCCGAGGACGTGGTCGATCGGCTGCAGCCGCGTCTTGATGGCGGCCTCCTGGAGCGCGCCCGTGACGGCGTTGATTCGCTGTGCGGCGGCGAGCACGGCCTGATCGGTCGTGTCGATGCTGCGGAGCTCGTTGCGGGCGAGGACGAGTTCGCCGACGAGGTCGAGGATCGAGGCCAGGACGCCGACGTCCACGCGGATCGTGGTGTCGGTGGCCGCGGCAGGGGCGGGGGGCGATGCGGTCGGAGATGGTGATTCCACGGTCGGCGGTGCGGTCGGTGCCGGCGCCGGGGCGGGTCGGGGCGGCTCGTGCCGATCGTGTTCCTCGCGGAGTTCCTCGGACTGGCCTGCCCTGCCGACCGCCGCGACGACGGCACGGTGGTCGTCGTGCGCGTGGACGAACACGAGTTCGGCCTCGTGGTGG
>JBJTJO010000082.1:0-10310 GCA_046095965.1 Planctomycetaceae bacterium | reverse complement strand
CCTGGAGGCCGTCGGCGCCGGCATCGAGCTCGTGATCGCGATCACCGAGGGCATCCCGGTGATGGACATGGCCCGTGTGCTGCCGGTCGTGCAGGCCTCGAAGAGCCGGCTCATCGGCCCCAACTGCCCGGGCGTGTGAATGTAGCCCGGCATGATCCCGATCTTGCACTCGCCCGGTGTGATCACGCCCGGGCAGGTGGGGCCGATGAGCCGGCTCTTCGAGGCCTGCACGCCCGGCAGCCCACGGGCCATGTCCATCACCGGGATGCCCTCGGTGATCGCGATCACGAGCTCGATGCCGGCGCCGACGGCCTCACCGACGCCGCGAAGAAGGTCGTCGCGGCCGCCAAGGCCTGAACCCTTCACACCCACCCACCTCGCACGCATGAGCATCCTCGTCAATCGCGACACCCGCGTGATCTGCCAGGGCATCACCGGCAAGGTGGGCGAGTTCCACACCAAGGGCTGCCTCGACTACGGCACGCGGATGGTGGGCGGCGTGACGCCGGGGAAGGGGGGCGAGACGGTCGCCGGCCTGCCGGTGTTCGACACGGTCGCCGAGGCCCGAGACGCCACCTGCGCGAGCGCCACGATGATCTTCGTGCCGCCGGCCTTCGCGGCCGCGACGACCTTCTTGGCCGCGTCGGTGAGGCCGTCGGCGAGGATGATCGAGGTGCCGCTCGACGCGAGGATCTTCTTGCCCTCCTCGACCTCCGTGCCCTCGAGGCGGACGACGAGCGGCACGGTGAAGCCGACCGTCTTCGAGGCCTCGACCAAGGCCGTGGCGATCGTTGTGCAGCGCATGATGCCGCCGAAGATGTTGACGAGGATCGCCTTCACGTTCTTGTCGGAGAGGATGATGCGGAAGGCCTCGGTGACGGCCTTCACGTCGGCGCCGCCGCCCACGTCGAGGAAGTTGGCCGGCTGGCCGCCGTGGAGCTTGACGAGGTCCATCGTGCTCATGGCCAGGCCCGCGCCGTTGACGAGGCAGCCGATCGTGCCGTCGAGCTTCACGTAGGAGAGCCCCGCGGCCGCGGCCCGGATCTCAGCCGGCTCCTCCTCGGCCTCATCGCGAAGTGCCGCCACGTCCTTGTGCCGATAGAGGGCGTTGTCGTCGAACGTCATCTTGGCGTCGAGCGCGACGAGCGTGCCCTCCTTCGTGAGCACGAGCGGGTTGACCTCGAGGAGCGAGGCATCCAGGTTCACGAACGCCTTGCAGAGGCCGCGGAAGAAGGCCTCGGCGTGCCGCCAGCTCGCGGTCGGGAGCTTCAGTTTCGCGGCCAGGAGCCGCGCCTGCCAGCCGGCGAGGCCCCGGTCGGGGTCGAAGGGCTCGGTGAGGATGAGCTCGGGCGTCTTGGCCGCCACCTCCTCGATGTCCATGCCGCCGGCGGTGCTCGCGATGAGGACGGGCGAGCCGGCCCGACGGTCCACGAGGACGGCGCAGTAGAGCTCGCGGTCGATGGCGCAGCCGCTCTCCACGAACACCTGCCGCACGACCTGCCCCTCGGGGCCGGTCTGGATCGTGACGAGCGTCTTGCCGAGGAGTCCCTCCGCGATCCGCTTCGCGTCCGCTGCGGACTTCGCCAGTTCGACGCCGCGTTGCTCGGAGCCCTTCACCTTTCCCTTGCCGCGGCCGCCGGCGTGGATCTGGGCCTTGACCGCCGAGACGGGCGTGCCGAGCGCGGTGAACGCGGCCGCCGCCTCGTCGGGCGTGCGGGCGACCGTGCCCGCGAGCACCGGCACGCCGGCGGCCCGCAGCAGGTCCTTGGCCTGAAACTCGTGGATCTTCATGGCGGCGAATATCCCACGAACGCGCGGACCTGCAAGCGGCCCGGGTCTTTCAGCCGAGGAGGGCCGGGTCGGAGACCCGTTCCTTCTGCATCCGCTGCCGCCAGTAGGGCGTCGTGCAGAGGAGCAGCTTGCCCGTGCCCTCGAAGGAATAGGCGAGTTTCTGCCCGGAGAGCCAGGAGCTCCACCACGACCGCGCCGGCCGACGGACCCGCATGCGGATGCCGGCCGTGCGGGCGATCACGAACGGGCCGTCGGCCAGAAGCCGGTCGTTCGCGAGCTCGACCTCCTGCACCGGGCCGTCCACGGAGAGCACCACCTGCCCGTCCCCCTTGAGCGCGGTCTTGTACCAGAACAGGCCCTGGTCGGCCCACCAGCTCGTCCACATGCTCTCGCGGTGCACGGAGAGCTTGACCTCGCCGTCGCTCGCCCAGAAGCACCTCGTGTCGAGGATCCAGCGCTCGCCGGGCTCGACCCGGAAGATGTGGAAGCCGCCGAGCGTGCTGTCGAGATAGACGCTGCCCGTGCCCTCGTAGCGGGGCCGCAGGAGCGACTCGTCGGAGAACAGCGACACCCACCAGGCCTTGAGCGTGGGGAAGGGGACGTCCATCAGGATCTTCCCCTGCATGTGGTTGAGCGCGCCCTTCTCGGTGCGCACGTCGTCGTCGTCGAGATCGACGCGGATCCAGCGCATGCCCTCGCTCGACTCGACCTCGAAGCGGGCCATCAGATCGTCACCTCCGGGCCGCGGGTGACGCCAGCCTTCGTCCAGTCCACGCTCCAGCCGGGGAACGCCACCTGCGGATAGGGATCGGGGTCGATCGGGCCCTGCTCGTGGACGACGTCGAACTGCCGGTCGCGGCGGATCCTGCCGATGCGACACCACTTCGTCGTGTGCTGCGTCTTCGGGTCGAGCCGCACGGTGCCGCCCGGGCCGGCGAACTCGAGGCCGTCGCGGAAGGCCTGTCGCATGGCCTCGGTGTCGAACGAGCCGGCCTTCTCGACCGCCTGCTTCCAGAGGTGCACGAGGCACCAGTCGGGCTCCATCGGGTCGTCGGTCACGCGGTCGCGGCCGAACTCGCTCCGGAAGCCGGCGACCCAGTCGCGGTTGGCGGGCGTGTCGAGGCTCTGGAAGTAGCAGGAGACGGCATAGTGGCCCGCGACGTGCGCCGGCAGGAAGCTCCGCAGTTCGCCCTCGCCGATGCTCGTCGAGACGACGGGGAGCTTCGCCGGATCGACCTTCGCGGCCGCGAGCGCCGCGAACAGGCCGAGGTTCGAGTCGCCGTTGACGGTGTTCAGGACGCAGTCGGCGCCCGCGGTCGTGATCTGCTTGACGATGGCCGCGAACTCGCGGTCACCGAGCGGCCGGTAGGCCTCGCCCACGGGCTTGAGGGCCTTGGTGGCGAGGTGTTTCCTGGCGATGTAGTTCGCCGTCCGCGGGAAGACGTAGTCGGAGCCCACGAGGAAGACCTTCTTGCGGCTCCCGCCGGCCGGGCTCGCCAGCCAGTCGAGGGCCGGAAGAATCTGCTGGTTGGGCACCATCCCGCCGTAGACGCAGGATTCCGACGACTCGTTGCCCTCGTACTGAACAGCGTAGAAGAGGAGCTTGTTCGCCTCCTCGACCACCGGCAGGACCGCCTTGCGGGCCACGCTCGTCCAGCAGCCGAAGAGCGCGACGGCTCCCTCGTCGAGGAGCCGCCGGGCGAGCACCGGGAAGCGTTCCGTCCGCGAGCGCGGGTCCGGAGCCCGGGCGACGACCGTCCGGCCGAGGAGGCCGCCGGCCGCGTTGATCCGCTCGATCGCGTGGAACTCGACGTCGCGGAGCGCCGTGGCGCTGATGGCCAGGGGGCCGGTCTGCGAATGGAGCATGCCCAGGGACACCGTCCGCTGCCGGGCGGGGATGCCGAGCGAGCAGCCGGCGAAGAGCGCGGGCGCGCGCGCCCGCGCCGCCGCGAGGGTCGCCGCCGCGCCGCCGCCGGCGAGGAGGTCGCGCCGCGCGAGCGGCCGGTCGGGGGCGTGGTCGGCGGCCATGTCAGTCCTCGTCCATCCGCGCGTAGAGGGCCTGGAAGGGTTCCGAGGAGATGCTGACGTCGCCGCGGAAGGGCTGGTTCATGTCGAAGATGAGGTGCATCATCGTGCCCAGGTAGGCGGCGAGGATGCCGCCGAGGATGAGCTGGGAGATGAACCGCATGTCGAACATCCAGCACAGGGCGATGTTCAGCACCGCTCCCAGGAACATCACCCACCACATCGTCGCCGGGAGCGACGACTTCACCGAGAACAGCCGCATCTGCCGCGCCTCGAGGAACATGTTGAACTGCCGCAGGGCCTCGGCGTGGATGATCTCCTCGGCCGGCGTCTGCGGCGCGAACTCGAGGAGCCGGTCGTGGAAGGCGTCGGCGCGGATCGTCCCCTCCTGGGGCACGATGCCCCGCTGCTGGAGCGGCCAGGCGTACTTGATCACGTAGCGCGTGTAGTCGCGGAGCAACCAGCGAAGGTTCTGGCCGTGGGGCTCGGGATACCGCGAGACGTCCTCGTAGAGGGCCGAGAGCGCCGCGACCTCGCGGGTCACGTTGGCCCCGGCGTCGGCCACGTTCTGGTAGGCGGTGACCGCGATGAGGCCGAGGAGGAGGCCGTAGAACACGCAGAAGCAGGAGAGCACGTAGCCGACGATGTCGTTGGAGCCGGGCGTGCGCTTGACGAACTGCCGGAGGATCGGCCGGACAACGATCGACCCGAGCCAGTAGAAGCCGACGAATGCGCCGATGAACAGCGCGGCCAGCCGCCCCTGCGGGACGTCGTAGAGCCAGTACCAGTTCTCGGGGTCGAACATCGCGAGCGGGTCCGGAAGGGCTGCCCAGCGATGGTACCAACGGCCCGGAGGCGGTGCAGGACGGGTGTCTGGCCGTGACGAAAGGGCACCGGATCGGCATCGACCGATCCGCCTGCGGCGGATCGGTGCCCGCTCTCCGTCACCTCCGGATCGCTCACAGGATGCTCTTGGACGGTGGACCGCCTCTCGGTGGTACGCGATGCTCCGGTTCCTCCGAGCTTGCCGATACCGCTCCTCCCCGGATTGTCAATTCACCGGCAACCCCGGCTCCATGAGCGTGCGGGTTACCGCACCTCCTCGCCGTCGAGCGCGTAGATGGCGAGGTGGCGGCCGTCGGGGCCCTTGAGCTCGTCGATGCGGAACGTGCCGGCGACGGCCACCGGCCGGACGGAGAAGTCGGCCGTCGTGCCGGGCTGCATCCGCACCACGATGCAGTCGTGCAGGGCGGCGCCGGGGCCGAAGCAGCATTCCATGTTGTCACGGACGAGCACGAACTGCGTGAGCCCGGTCTGTTGGAAGCTCGGCAGGATGTAGCCGCGGATGCGGATCCGCGTGCCGGCGAGCGCCGTCACCCGCTTGGGCAGGAGGTCGCGGGTGAAGGGCGCGCCCTTCTCCATGTCGAGCTTGACGTCGTCGAACGTCACCTCGCGCGGCGCGCCGGTGGGGGTGCGCCGCGGCGGCGCCGGCGCCGCAAGGCCTGCGCCGGAGTCGGTGGCGGCCGGAGTGGACGGCACGACCGGCACGGGCGGCGGCTTCCCGCAGCCGCCCACGAGCGCGGCGAGCGTCACGACGGAGGTCACGACCACGGCAGCGTGCATCCGCCGGTTCCTTCCGTTGGCCGCGAGCGATGCGCGGGCTACCGGGCCTGCGCGGCCTCGAGGTGGTAGAGCACGCCGCCGCCGGCCTCGGGCGCCCCGGCCGGCCGCACGCGGAACCGTCCCGCGATCTTCACGAGCCGTGGCGTGAAGTCGATGCCGCGCGGGTCGGCCAGTAGCACGTTCACGCGATCGGTGACCTTGGGGTTGCCACCGAAGCAGCAGTCGCCCTGATCGCGGACGAGCAGGAACTGCACGATGCCCTCCTGCCGGCTGCCGGGATACATGTAGCCCTTGAGGAGCACGTCGCGGCCGTCGAGGGCGGTGGCCGTCACGGGCACCGCGTCGGGCGGATCCCCCTCGGCCGGCTGCAGGAGCGCGTAGGAGAGCCGCTCGAACCCGGGGGGCAACTCGGCCGCGTAGACCGCGGCGAGCCGCGCGAGGCCGCCGCCGAGGCATGTCGCCGCGACGCACATGGCGGCGATCGCGAGCGGCCGGCCGGCGAGTTCGTGAGGCCGCCGCGTGATGTCGCCGAGCGCGACGACGCCGAGCACGATCGCCAGCACGGGCACGGCCGCCAGCCACCAGTCCACGAAGGCCAGCGGGGCGAAGGCCGCCAGCGCGGCCGCCGCCACCGCGACGCCGGAGATCGCGCGGTAGTCCTCGCCCCCGGCGGGGGAGTCCGCGGGGACCGTCTCGGCCCGGGTGGTGGAGTCGAACAGTCCGGTGGCCATGGGGTCACGTCCTCGCCGCGAGGCTACCGCGCGGCCGGACCCGACGCACCGGGCCGCAGCAGGGTCCGCGCGACCGCGGCGATCACGAGCACGGCGGCCGCCCAGACGGCCCACTTCCACCGCGGCTGGGGGGCGGCCTGGGACGCCGGCGCGGGCCTGGGCGGCGGGGGGGGCGCGGCCCCCGGCACCTCGTCGGTGGCCTCCTCGTCGCCGAGCACGGGGGCGATCCGCCCCGCGAGCGCCGCGTCGTCGGCCGTGGGCCCGACCGGCGCCACGCTCGCCGCGCCGCCGTCGGCGCCATCCCCCGTCGCGGGCCGTGCGGCGCCCGCCCCCGCCACCACGCCGGCGAGTCCGGCGAGCGTGGCCGCCCGGCGCACCGCCTCGGGGTCGATCGTCTCGAGCTCCTTCACGGCGGCCGCCGCCTCCGGCAGCGGACAGGCCCGCAGGTAGTTCACCACCGGCTCGCGGACGAAGATCGTGTCGGCGGTCGCCTCCTTGAAGAGCGTCACCACGCGATCGACCACCGACCAGTCCTGCCAGCGGGCGAGATCGGCGATGACGAGGTCGGCGAGCTTGGGTTCGCCGAGCAGGATGCGGAGCGACTGGAGGACGCGGTCCCGCGGCACGAGGGCCGACTCCTCGCCCAGAAACCGCAGCGCCATGACCGCGGCATAGGTCTCGGCGAACGGCACCGCGCGCCCCTTTCGCTCGAGGAACTGCCGGTCCACGAGGTCGAGCGCGTCGGTGCCGCGGAGCGCCACGTAGCAGGCGATGAGCGCGTCCAAGCCGCTGCGGGCCTCGGCCTCGTCGGGCGAGAGCCCATCGCCCACGAGCAATCGCTCGATCCGGGCGGCGTCGTCCGGCCTGCCGCACACGCCGAGCATCGTGGCGTAGAGCCGCCGGCGGTTGGCCTGCACCTTCGGGTCCTCGATCCAGGCGAGGAGCCGCGCCGCGTCCATGCGATCCTCGAGCCCCTTGAGGTCGGCGTAGGGGGCGATGGCGAACTCGTCGTAGGCGTCGCGGGCGAGCGTCTCGTCGGCGTCCTCGAGGAAGTCCTGGAAGAAGGCCAGGCGGTCCGCACCCTTCTCGGGCAGCCCGGCGAGCTTCTCGAGGTACTCCACCGCCCGGTCGCTGACCGTGACGGGGCTCGACCAGATGAGTTCGGGCGGCTCGATCCCGAACACCAGCGCGAGGGTGCCGACCGGCTTGGCGTCGAGCACGATCGTCTCGATGGCCTTGCCGTCCGGGCCGGCGAGTCCGGCGGCGGCCACGAGGTCGGCCCCCTTGAGGGCCTTCACGACCTGGAACTTGGCCTTGGGGAGCGGCCCCTCGGCCCGCGGCGCGAGCGCGGCGGCCGGGGGGGGCTCGACGAGCCGGGCGATCACCGCCGCCTGGCTCTGGGCGATCTCCTGCGCGAACGTCAGCGACACCGCCGAGCAGAACGGGCACGCCGTGGCGGCGCGGGTGAACGCGACGACGAGAAGGAGCGCGGCGACAAAAGGCCTGACGAGGGGCATGGACTCGATTCTACGGTATTTCGTCCGCCTCTCCCTCCGGGAGAGGCCGGCCCCTCACAACCACCGGGCCACGTCGGTGCGGTAGGCCGAGAGCGCGGGGATGAGCGCGGCGAGGACCGCCAGGCCCACGAGCAGCGGCACGAGCAGGAGTTCCGCGGGCGACCCCGACAGGAAGCCCACCACCACGCCCGCCCGATCGGCGACCCAGGGGGCGATCGCGGCCACGACGCCATGGCCGAGCACCCAGCCGGCGAGGCCGCCCAGGCCCGCCAGGAGCACCGCCTCGATGAGCACGGTGGCGAGCACCGTCCCGCGGCCGGCCCCCAGGGCCCGCATGATCGCCACGTCGCGGCTCCGCTCGAGCGCCGAGCCCACCATGCTCACGAGGATGCCGATCGCGGAGACGACCACGACGAGGATCGTGACGAGCAGCAGCAGGAGCTCGAGCGGCCGCACGAACGCGTCGAGCAATTGCCGCATCTCGCGGACGGGCATCGCGGCCTGCGCGTCGCGGCCCTCGTTGAGCGAGCGCGCGAGTTCCATCGCCATGAGCTCCGGCGGCAGTCCCGGCGGGGCCGCCGTCTCGACCAGGAGGGCGGTGACCTCCCGCTCCGCGTAGGGCAGGAGCCCCGGCGCCGGCGCGGCGTCGTCAGCCGGCGCATCCTCGCCCGGGGGCTTCGCGTGGCCTTCCTGGAGGTAGAAGCCCTCCATGTTGACGTACACGCCGCGGTCCACGGGCGTGCCGGTGCGGGCCAGGATGCCGGTGAGCCGGAACGGATCGTGGATTTTCGTCGGGTCGGCGCCGTGCTGCGGGGCGATGCCGTCGCCCACGGCGAGGCCGAGCTTCGCGGCCACGTCGGCGCCGACGACGGCGGTGTAGAGGTCGTCGTCGCGGAAGTTCTCCCCCTTCGCGAAGGCGAACGGCCGGCCGTCGCCGGCGGTGAGCCGCTCGAAGTAGGCGCGGTTCGTGCCCACGACGCGGTAGCCCCGGTAGTAGTCCCCCATGCAGATCGGGATCGCGGTCCGCACGCTCGGGGCGAAGCGGCCATCCTCGCCGTCGCGGCGGTCCGCGGCCGGCAGGAACGCCTCGTACACGCTCCAGGGGATGTTCTCGACCGGCTTGCTGATGAGGTAGACGCTGTTGAGCACCAGCTGCAGCGGGCTCCCCTTCGCGCCCACGATCATGTTGTAGCCGAGCCCCGGACCCGAGGCGAAGGCCCGCTGCACCACGCCCGACACGACGAGCGTGGTCACGACGAGCGCCACGCCGAGGGCCAGCGACAGGGCCGTCAGCGCGCTCTGCAGCGGCCGCTGCCGGATCGAGCGCCAGGCTATCCCGAGCAGCGTCATGCGTGGGCCGCCGCGCGGTTGAAGTCCTCGAGCTTGAGCCGCCGCGGGAACTCGGCCGCGACCGCCGGGTCGTGCGTGACCACGAGCAGCGCGACACCCTGCTCGGTGCAGGTGTTCCGCAGGAGGTCGATCACCTGCCGCTGGTGGGCGGCGTCGATGCTCGCGGTCGGCTCGTCGGCGAGCACGGCCCGCGGCCGGTTGGCGAGCGCCCGGGCCACGGCCACCCGCTGCTGCTGGCCGATCGAGAGCTGGGCCGGCTTGTGATGGAGCCGATGGGAGAGCCCGACCTCGGCCAGGAGGTCGGCGGCCCGCCAGCGGTCGGGCTTCCCCGAGCCGAACGACATGGCGACGAGCACGTTCTCGAGCGCCGTGAAGCCCGGGAGCAGGTTGAACTGCTGGAACACGAGGCCGAGCTTGTCGGCCCGGAGCCGGTCGCGGCGGGCCTCGGCGACCCGGGTGATGTCGATGCCGTCGAGCGCCACGCGGCCGGTGTCGGGACGCATGATCCCGGAGATCACGTGGAGGAGCGTGGACTTGCCCGAGCCGCTCGTGCCCTCGAGCGCGCACTGCTCCCCCTCGGCGAGCGCGAAGGCGGGCACGTCGAGGACGTCGGTCCGCTCGCCGTCCGGCATCACGAACGACTTGCGGACGGCTGCGAGTTCGACGACGGGGACGGCCATGGGGACGCGAATCCTACCGCGCAGGGGCGGCTCCGGCGGTCGATTGAGCGGCCGCCGGAGCGGCGTGTATATTCCGCGTCCCGTCCCGGCCGCTGACGCGGCCAGCCCCACCCTCCCGGAGACTTCCCCCGTGCCCATCCGCGTCGGCATCAACGGCTTCGGTCGCATCGGTCGCCTCACCTACCGCGCCATCTACGAGAAGTACGGTCTCAACGGCGACGTGCAGGTGGTGGCCCTCAACGACCTGACCGACGCCAAGACCAACGCCCACCTCCTCGAGTTCGATTCCAACTACGGCCCCTTCAAGGGCAAGGTCGGCCACGAGGGCAACGACCTGTTCGTGGACGGGAAGAAGATCCACGTCTTCGCCGAGAAGGACCCGGGCGCGATCCCGTGGGGCAGCCAGGACGTGCAGATCGTGGTGGAGAGCACCGGCTTCTTCACCGACGCCACGAAGGCGGTGGCCCACAAGCGGGACAGCGTGAAGAAGGTCGTGATCTCGGCCCCGGCCAAGAACGAGGACCTGACGATCGTGCTCGGGGTCAACAACGAGATGTACGACCCGAAGAAGCACCACGTGATCTCGAACGCCT
>JBJTJO010000081.1:0-3430 GCA_046095965.1 Planctomycetaceae bacterium | reverse complement strand
CCTGTGGCTGTGCGCCGTCCTGGCGTCGGCGGCCGGGCCCGACTACGCCCGCAACGTGCAGCCGATCTTCGCGAAGCACTGCTACTCCTGCCACGGGCCCGACGACCAGACGAGCAGCTACCGGCTCGACGTCCGTGACGTCGCGCTCAAGGGGGGCGACAACGGCGAGGCTGCGATCGTGCCGCACAAGTCGGCCGAGAGCCCGCTGATCCGGCACGTCGCTGTCGCCCGAGCAGATCGCCACGCTCGCCGCCTGGATCGACGCCGGCCCGGCCTGGCCCGACGAATTGGCCGGCTCGACCGACGACGGCCGCATGGACCACTGGGCCTGGAAGCTCGTGCGGCGGCCCGACGTGCCCGGGGGCGACCTGCCGAACCCCATCGACCGCTTCCTCCTCGCGCACGAATCCGCGGCGGGCAAGACGCTGGCCCCCGAGGCTGATCCGCGGTCGCTCGTCCGCCGGCTCACCTACGACCTCACGGGGCTGCCCCCCACCGCTGACGACGTGGCGGCCTTCGAGCGGGATCACTCACCCGCCGCCTACGACGCGCTCGTCACGCGGCTGCTCGACTCGCCCCGCTATGGCGAGCGGTGGGGCCGCAAGTGGCTCGACGTCGTCCGCTACGCCGACACGGCCGGCGACACCGCCGACTTCCCGGTGATGGATGCCTGGCGATACCGCAACTGGGTGATCGACGCCTGCAACCGCGACCTTCCCTCCGACGAGTTCCTGCGGCAGCAACTGGCCGGCGACATCCTGGCAGGCCTGCCCGACTCCGGCTCGGCCGACATGATCATCGCCACCGGCTACTGGGCCCTCGCTCGGCGATTCGGCGCCGACGGCGACAAGGACATGTATCTCACCTACGACGACGCCATCGACAATCTCGGCAAGGCCGTGATGGGCCTGTCGATCGCGTGTGCCCGCTGCCACGACCACAAGTACGACCCCGTCACGACCCGCGACTACTACGGCATCTACGGGATGCTCGCGAGCACGCGATTCGCCTTCCCGGGCACCGAGCTGAAGGCCACGCCCCGCGACATGGTGCCGATCATGTCGGCGGCCGAGAAGAGCCTGATGAACGAGTGGAACGCCGAGCTTTCCCGCCTCGAGGCCGAGCTCGGCCACCGCGACACCGAATGGAAGGCGCAGGCGAAGCAGGCCGACACGCTCGGCCCGGTGCTCGCCCCGCTGGCGGCCGGTGAGATCGCGGCCACGGGGAGGCAGGAGATCGCCCTGCCGGAAGGGACGCCGACGGTTTCGCTCCGCGCGGGCGAGATGCTCGAGCTTTCGATCCTCATGCGTGCCAACAACGGCGGCGACGCCACCCGGGTGGACCTCGTGATCGAGGAGCAGGGAGGCGCGGGCCGCCGGTGGAGCGCGGCCGAGGATCTCGTCCCCGACCTCCACCAGGGGGGCGCGGGGGCCGCGCATGCCGACTCGCAGGGCAACGCCGGCACCTGGCTGCTCTACGACATCGAGCACGGCGCCGTGCTGCTCGACCGCTGGGAGCCCGAGCTCTTCGGCACGAAGGGCGCGTTGGCCTGGCGTCACAACGACTTCCCGCTCGTGATGGTCAACACGCGCACGGAGCCCGTGCAGCTGCAGACGATCACGGCGCCGCCACGGTCGCTGGCCCTCCATCCGGGCCCGCGGGCCGGCGTGGCGCTGGCCTGGCGGGCGCCCACCGATGGCGTCTATCGCGTCCACGGCCGAGTGGAGAAGATCGATCCGGGCGGCGACGGAACGGCCTGGCGGCTCGACCGGCGGGCCGACCTCATCGATCACTTTGCCGCCGCCAAACGGCTCGCCGCCGCCCGCACGGCGGCCGCGGCGGCGCGCGACGCGCACCTCGCCAAGAAACTCCCCCAGCAGTTTGCCTATGCCGTGTCCGAGGCCGACAAGACCGCGAACGCGAAGATCCTGCTCCGCGGCGACCCCGAGAAGCTCGGGCCCGAGGTGCCCCGCAAGAACCTCGACATCTTCGGCGGCGAGACTGTTGAGGAGGGAAGCGGACGCCGTGAGCTCGCCTCGTGGCTGTGCCGCGCCGAGCATCCCCTCACCGCCCGGGTGATGGTCAACCGCATCTGGCAGGGTCACTTCGGCCGCGGCATCGTCGGCACGCCCAATGACTTCGGCATGCAGGGGCAGCCTCCGACCCACCCCGAACTGCTCGACTGGCTGGCGGCGGAGTTCGTGGAGCGGGGCTGGAGCGTGAAGACGATGCACCGGCTCATGGTCACGAGCGCGGCCTACCGGCAGCGGTGCGACGCGGCGGGATCGGCCTACCCCCAGCGTCGCCGGCGGCTCGATGCCGAGGAGATCCGCGATTCGCTCCTCGACGTCGCCGGCCAACTCGACCTCACGCCGGGCGGACCGCATCCCTTCAAGGCGACCAGTGGCTACAAGTACTCGCAGCACAAGCCATTCGACGAGTTCTACGACTCCAAGCAGCGGAGCATCTACCTGATCACGCTGCGGCTCCGCCGCCACCCGATGCTCGGCCTGTTCGACGGCGCCGACCCCAACGCCGCCACGTCGGGCCGCGAGGTGAGCACCGTGCCGACCCAGGCGCTGTACTTTCTCAACGACCCGTTCTTCCACGAGTGCGCCGCATCCTTCATCCGCACCGTGCTGGCCGCTGCGAGCGACGATCGCGGCCGCCTCGACGCCGCCTGCCGGCGGGCGTTCCAGCGGCCGGCCACCGAGGCGGAGTACGAGCGGGCATCGCGGTTCCTCGACGATGTCGCGGGCCGGTTCGCCGACCTGCCGGAGGCGGATCGCCGCGGCGCCGCCTGGATCGCCCTGGGCCGCGTGCTCCTGGGCAGCAACGAGTTCGTCACCCTCGACTGACACCCATCACGAGTGCCACCATGAGCTCGGCAACGTTCCACTGGTCGCGTCGCGGATTCGTCCGCTCGCTGACCGCCGGCTCCGCAATTCTGCCGGCGCTGATCCGCGAGTTGCTCGCGGCCGATGGCAGCGTTGCCTCCGATCCGCTCGCGCCCAGAGCGCCGCATTTCGCCCCCAAGGCCAAGCGGGTGATCTTCCTCTACTTCAGCGGCGGCGTCTCCCACGTCGATGCGTGGGACCCGAAGCCCAGGCTGTTCGCCGATCACGGCAAGCCGATGCAGGTGGACGACCCGCAGGCCGCGGCGATCGGTGCCTACACGAATGGCGTCGTGAAGCGGCCGCTGTGGGAGTTCCGCAAGCGGGGCGAGAGCGGCATCGAGGTCAGCGACCTGTTTCCGCACATCGGCGGATGCGTGGACGACATCGCGCTCATCCGCTCGATGCACACCTCGCACCAGAACCACTACAACGCCACCCTCGGCATCCACACCGGCTCGTTCCAATTCGCGCGGCCGAGCATGGGGGCGTGGGTGAGCTACGGACTCGGCACCGAGAACGCGAACCTGCCGTCG
>JBJTJO010000080.1:0-2522 GCA_046095965.1 Planctomycetaceae bacterium | reverse complement strand
GTGCCCTTCCACTGCTCGAAGACCTTGGCGATCCGCGGGTCGCTCGTGGCGAGATGACGGGCGAGCGCATTGGCGTAGAGCCGTGAGAAGAGCGTCTCGGTGCTCTCGTCGCAGTCCTCCATCAAGACGGGCAGCGCGAGGACGGCATACCAGGCAGGGTTCGACGTGGCCTGCACGACGAGCGATTGGCTCTGGATGTCGGTGCCGGCGGCAGGGTCAGCACTTTGGGCGAGCCGGTCGAGCGACACGGTGCGCGTGCCGGGGCCGCGGATCGTGACGGGGATCGACTCGCTCACGAGCACGCGCCGTGGCAGCACCGCCAGCAACGCTTCTTCGCCATCGCTGGCCGGCTTGGCGGAGCCGGAGGCGGTGCCCACGGCGAGGTAGCGGAGGGCGTCGGTGCCGTCGGCCACCTTCACCGTGAACACGACCGGCTTCGACTCGCCGGCGGCAAGGTCGAAGGGCAGTTCCCGCGATCCCTCGAGAAGTGAGTCACGAGAATCGTTCGTGCGGGCGTCGGCGAGTGCGAACGAGACCGTGCCGGCGAGCCGGCCGGCGGACGTGTTGCTCACCTTCACCGGAATCTTCACGACGTCGCCCTCGCGGAGGAACCGCGGCACGAGCGGCTCCACCATGAGGTCCTTGGCGGCTACGGCGGCATCGATGATCGTGCCCGAGCGCAGAGCGGCATCGTGGGCCAGGCCCTTGAACTGCCAGGTCGTGAGCGTGTCGGGAAGCGTGAACTCGATCGTGACGACGCCGTCGGAGCCGCTCGTGAGCGTGGGGAGGAAGAACGCCGTCTCGACGAGGTTTTTTCGCGCGGGCGGCGGGGGCGGTGCCGCCGCGCCGGTGGCGACGGGCGGCGAGCCGCCGTCCGCCGCCTTGTCCTCGAAGCCTTTTTCGGCTTCGGCAAACATCGTGTTGACCGCGCCCTTGGCCATCATCCTCCGCTTCCCGGGTGCCCCGCGTAGCATGGCCCCATCGGCCATCGCCGCCTCCGGCGCGGCCATCGACAGCGCCACCATCCCGCCTCCGCCGCCACCGAACGGGCCCTGCAGCCAGTGGCCGCCGCCCGGCGTGCCGAACGGATCGCGAAGCCGGCGGAACGTCATCGGCGGTACGTCGGCCATGCGGATGTCGAAGTTGCCGAGGATGTGGGTCAGCCCCACCCCGGCATTCGTGAATCCGAGGTGCGTTGAACTGCTCTCGCGGCGGAAGAGGCCCATCAGGCCGTCGCCCGGCCACTGGTGCGCCGCGAGGGCATCGAGCGACTGGTCATAGGCGAGCGCGAGGAATTCGGCTGCGGCAGGCGATCCTTCTTCCCCTCTCCCCTGGGGAGAGGGTGGCCGAAGGCCGGGTGAGGGTGCTGGGTTTGGTTGATCGCTGTTTGAAGCACCCTCACCCCGGCCCTCTCCCACAGGGAGAGGGAGCGGGGAGGTGATCTTCGCCCGCCAGACTTCCTTCGCGCCGGGCTCGACGCGGCGGGTGAACCGCTCCCACGCGACCGCGAGTTTTTTGTTCGTCCACGGCACGTCGATCGTGCGGGACTCGACCTCGAGCCGGCCGTCGCGGACCATCCATGCGCGCACGGTGAACCCGCCCCGCCGCGCCTCGGTCACCTTGAGACTCACGGGCCACTGCGTGCGGGCCGCGTCGGTCCAGAACCGCTCGAGCACCTCGCCGGCCTGCGAGATCTCGACGAGCGCCCTGCCCTTCGCGTAACCCGTGCCCACGACCGCGCGGAACTCCGCGCCCGGCTCCACCGACATCTGCTCCGGGAACATCGCGAACGCCCGCTTCACGCCGTAGGCCGTGGCATCGGGATCGAGCACCTCGACGAGCTGCTGCGCCTTCACCGCCGGCACGTCGCCCTGCGCGGGAATCTCGAATACGGCGCGGTAGAGGCCCGGCGGCAGGTTCGGCTTCACCGTCGCCTTGCCCGTCGCCTGGTCGGTCGTGACCTTTTCGGTGACGACCGCCTCACCCGCCGCCCACGTCTCTGGGTCGGCCGGATTCGGCTCGACCGGCTTCGGCTTCGGCCTCGGGATCGCGACTGCGGGCCGGCCACGGCCGCCGCGCAAGGGCCGCCCGCGGACCGGCCGCGGCATCGGGAACGGCCGGGCGTCGAAGAACTCGTCGCGGGCCACCTCGGCCGGCTGCACGAGCCGAGACACGGTGAGCGTGCCCGCCGCACCGCGCGGCACGCCGTCGAGCGTGGTCGTGGCCAGCGCGATCTCCACCGCCGCGGGCTCGCCCCCGCGGGCCGCCTGCCAGGGCTTCGCCGCAAGCGAGGCTTCCACGTCGGTGTAGCCCGCGCTCACGGACCGTGTGCCCGTACGGGTCTCGCCGCCGGCGTCGGTGACGTCAGCCGTCACGTTGAACGTGAACACCGGCAGCGACTCCTTCGGCACGGAGCGGTCGGGCTTCGCCGGGAAGGTCACGGTGAATTTCCCGTTGGCGTCGGTCTGCGCCGTGCCCCGCTCGATCCGCTGGGCCTCGCCGCCGAACGGCAGCCACGGGAA
>JBJTJO010000079.1:0-8385 GCA_046095965.1 Planctomycetaceae bacterium | reverse complement strand
GCCCCATCCGGTCGCCAGCGCGAAGCTCGCCCCGGCATTGACGAGGTTCACAACCGTCATCGCCACGAGCCCCGACACCATGGCGCCCGCGCCCCGGAGCCCGGCGACACCCACGTGGATCACGAGGATCGCCGGCAGGGCGGGCAGCACGATGGCGATGTAGCGGCCGGCGAGCGCGCCGCTGTCGGCCGGGAGGCCGAGTCCGCGGAGGAGCCACGGCCCGAAGGCCGCGGCGAGGGCGAGCGTGACGGCCACGAGGACGCCGCCGATCCCGAAGCACTGCGCCAGCGCCCGGCGGGCGCCGGCCGGGTCGCCGGCCCCGACGTGTCGGGCCACGAGGGCGGTGGCCGCCACGGCGGGCGCGGCGAACAGGACCGGCAGGAACCCGAGGCAGTAGGCCGCGAGTCCGACGGCCGCGAGCGGCTCCGGCCCGGCGAACAGGTTGCCGGCGAGCCACTTGTCGGTGAAGCCCACCGACAGGGCCAGCACCTGCTCGAGGAGCACGGGCGCGACGAGGAGGGTGACGGGGCCGACGGTGCCCGACCGGGCGGCGACGCCGCCAGGCACGCCGCGGCCCCGCTCGCCACCTGCAGCCGCGCTCAGGCGAAGAGTTCCTTGATGATCTTGCCCGAGTTCGCGATCTTCATCGGCCGCCCGTTCTTCGAGGTGAACGTGGTCTCGAGCGAGATGCCGAGGGCCTTGAGCACGCTCGCCATGAGATCCTGCGACGTGTAGGCCTCGGTGACCACCTCCTTGCCGTCGGCGCTCGTCTCCCCGACCGTGATGCCCCGCTGGAAGCCGCCGCCGCCGACCACCGCGCTCCAGCTGCGGGCCCAGTGGTCCCGGCCGCCGCCGCCGTTGATGTTCGGAGTGCGCCCGAACTCGCCCATCCAGATGACGACCGTGTCGTCGAGCATCCCCCGATCGGACAGGTCCGACACGAGCCCGGCCATCGCCTTGTCGAGATCGGGCAGTTTCTGCTGCGAGAGCGTGTTGAAGATCCCGGCGTGGTTGTCCCAGCCGCCGAGATCGACCTCCACGAAGGGCACGCCCGCCTCCACCAGCCGCCGGGCCATGAGGCAGCCCTTGGCGAAGCCGCTCGTGCCGTACTTCTCCTGGACCTCCTTGGGCTCCTTGGCCACCTTGAAGGCCTCCATCTGCGGGCTCGTCATGAGTCTCACGGTCTTCTCGACGACCCGCCTGTGGTCGTCGGCCGAGCCGCCGCGCTTCTCCGCGATGAAGCGGTCCTCGACCGCCTTGAGCATCTTCAGTCGCTGCTCGAGGCGGTCGCCGCCGACGCCCATGTCGAGGTTGCGGACGTTGCCGTTCGAGTCCACCACGAACGGGGCCCAGGTCATGCCCAGGAAGCCGGGCCCCACGCTCCCGCCGCCCACCGACACGAACGGCGGAATCTCCAGGTCGGGCACCTGGCTCGCGAGCTCGTGGGCGATCACGGAGCCGTAGCTCGGATAATCGACGTTCGGGTTGGGGACGTAGCCCGTGTGCATGTAGTAGCGGCCACGCTGGTGGTCGGCCTCGCGCGTGCTCATCGACCGCACGATGGCCATGTTGTGCATCTGCTTGGCCATCAACGGCATGTGCTCGCAGATCTGCACGCCGTCGGCGCTGGTCGCGATCGGCCGGAACTGGCCGCCGGTGGGCGCACCGGGCTTCAGGTCCCAGATGTCGATCGTGCTGGGGCCGCCCCCCATCCAGAGCATGATCGCGGCCTTGTGCCGCTTCTTCATGCTCGGCGCGTTGGCGAGCAGCGTGTTCGTGAAGTCGATCGCGGGGGAGGCGAGCGCCGCGGCGCCCGCCAGGTGGGACATGAAGTGCCGGCGGTTCATGCCGGCCGGAATCGCGGGAAGGCAGGACATGGGAAAAATCCTCGGGACGCGGGGTGATGAACGAGCCGGTTTCGTGAATGTCGGATGGGCGGGATTCGGGCCTGCAGAAAACCCGGCCGCCCGGAGGGCGGCCGCAGCGCGAGCCCGCAGGGGCAATGGCTGGCCCCACGGGCATGAAGTCAGTGATTCAGGATGAACTCGTTGGAATTGAGGACCGCCCACCAGACGTCCTGGAGGGCGTTGGCGACGTCGCCGCCGCGGGCGGCCACCATGGCCGACGCGACTGTCAGCTCCGTGGGGGTCGGCTTGCGGGCGAGGGCGGCCAAGTAGAGCGTGTTGATCCGCGCGTCGTTCGAGCCCGCCCCCGTCACGACGCGGTCGAGAAAGCTTCCCTTCCCGAGGCTCGTGGCCTGCTTCACGAGGTCCCCGTTGAACATCATCAGGACCTGCGGGATCGAGCCGTTGAAGGTGGTCGATTCATCCCCCTCGTCGGTCCCGAAGGCGATGACGAACTGCGAGAGCCACTGGTCCTTCTTCTTCGCCGCCTCCTCGCCGGCCGCGGTCTTGTCGGCCTGCGTGGCCGTCAGCAGCGACTCGTAGAGCTGCTCGGCCGTCATCTGCCGGAGGTAGAAATGCGAGAACTTCGGCTTTTCACCGAGCGACGGGTCGTCCCCCTTGTTCTTCGTGACCTTGCTCGCGAGCGCATAGGGCTCGGACAGCACGATCCACCGCATCAGCTCCTTGAGGTCGAAGCTCTGCTCCCGGAACCGCTCCGCGAGGCCGTCGAGCAGTTCCGGGTGCGACGGCGGATTGTGGTCGCCGAGGTCGTCCACCGGCTTCGTGAAGCCGTAGCCCAGGAAGTGGCCCCAGACGCGGTTGACCGCCGACCTGGGAAAGTAGGGGCTCGCCTTGATCAGCGTGGCAAGCTCGCGACGCCGGTTGACGCCGTAGGGCTCGCCATTCTCCATCTTGGCCGGCAGGTAGCCGCTCTTGGAGATCTCGGTGCCGTCGATGAACACGGGATAGGCCACCTTCATGAGGCCGTTTCGCAGCTCGTAATAGAGCTCGGCCTCCTCCGGATTGCCCCCCTCCCCCTTCCAGTCCGAATCGACGAGTTCCACCCACGCCACGTCGTCGCCGCCTTCACGCTTCCGCAGCGCCTGCGTCTGACGGAAGAAGGCGTTCATCTCCCAGAACTGGTTTTGCTTGCCCTTGTTGAAGGGGTGGTTGTGACACTGGGTGCACTGCACCTGCAGCCCGAGGAAGATCTGTGCCGTCTTCGCAGTGGCCTGCACGCCATTCTCGACGCCCATCTCCTCCATCTTGCCGCTGAGGAAGTTGGTGGCGCCGTTGAACCCCTGCATCCCCTTGATGTTGGCGTTCACCCCGGTGGCCGTGACGAGCTCCTCCATGAACCGGTCGTAGGGCATGTTCTTGGACAAGGCCCGCCTGAGCCACTGCCGCATGCCGGGCCGGTTCACGCGCTCGTTCGTCGTGTCGCGACCGATGAGCACGGTCGTCCACACGTCGGTGAAGTTGCGGGCGAACTCATCCCCGTACTCGTCGCCGAGCAGCCTGCCGACGAGCGCCGCCCGCTTCTTCGGCGACTTGTCTCGGAGGTAGGCATCGAGTTCGGCGACCGAGGGCACGCGACCGATGATGTCGAGGTGCACCCGCCGGCACCATTCGCCGTCCGTGGCCGCCGCCGACGGCGCGAGCCCGGCGTCCGCCCAGCCGGCCGCGATCTTGTCGTTGATGAACTTGACCGCGCCGATCCCGAAGTCCTCGGCCCCACGGGTGGACGCGGCCGACACGATGAGCGCCATGGCCAGCCAGGCCGATGAACGACCCCTGGATCTAACGCCGAAGGAAGCGGGCGAACTCATGGCGGTCTCGCGGTCGCGCCCACGGGCGCCGGGCTGCGGCGAAGACCACAGACCGACACCCGCTGCTGACAGTTTACACGGGAGAGCGAGCCGCCTCCCAGCATCCCGATGGCCCGGGATTCAGCGGCCCGGGATTCAGCGGCCCGACTCGACCTTGGGAGCCGCCGCGGCACGGGCCTCGGGGCCGACGAACTCGAGCACCGCCCGGGGGCCGGCGTCGCCGAGCCGGGGCGTGGCCAGCTTGAGGATCCGGGTGTAGCCGCCGGGCCGTTCGCTGAACCGGGGAGCCACCCGCTCGAACAGCACCCGCGCGGCCCGCTTGTCACCGAGAAGCTGCACGACGCGCCGCCGCGCCTTCACGGCCGGGGCCATGGCCCGCGCCCAGCGCCGCCACTGCTCGCCCTCCCGCCACTGCTTCCACTCGGCGGAATCGCGGACGGCCCCGGTGGCGAACTCGCGGGCCTTCTCCTGCGCGACGAGCCCACGCTTGGCGATGGTCACGCACCGTTCCACGAGCGGCCGCACCTCCTTGGCCTTCGCCACGGTCGTGACGATCCGGCCCGGCACCTTGGCGGCCCCGACCTCGTCAACCTCGCGCTCCTGCTCCGTGAGGAACAGGGCGCTGGCGAGATTGCGGAGCAGGGCCCGCTGGTGGGACGGGCTGCGGCCGAGCACTCGGCCCTTGCGACGATGACGCATGACAGGTGTTCCTGGGGGACTGGTGCGGCAGGGCGGGTCAGGCGCCGGCGCCGGCGGGGATCTCCTTGCCGAGGTTCAGGCCGAGTTCGCGGAGCGTCTCCTCGACCTCCTGCAGCGTGGTGTCGCCGAGGTTCCGCATCTCGAGCAGTTCGTCGCGGGACCGCGACACGAGGTCGCGGAGCGATGCGATCCCGGCCTCCTCGAGGCAGTTGCTGGCCCGCAGCGACAGCCGCAGGTCCGACACGAGCATTCCCAGCCGGCTCTCGAGCGGCGCCTCGACGCCGAACAGGCTGCCCGCCGCCGGCAGGCTCAGCGCCGGGCCCGGCTGCGTGTAGCCGACGAAGGGATTGAGGTGCTTGCGGAGGATCTTGGCGGCCTCCACGAGCGCCATCTCGGGGGTCACCGTGCCGTTCGTCCAGATCTCGAGCGTGAGCCTGTCGTAGTTGGTCTTCTGGCCGACGCGGGTCTCCTCGACCTCGTACTTGACGCGGGTCACGGGGCTGAACACCGCATCGACCGGGATGATCCCGATCTCGGGCGCCGCCTGGCTCTGCTCGCCCGCCGGCAGATAGCCCCGGCCGTTCTCCACGACCATCTCGATCTCGAACGGCACGTCGTCCGTGAGCGTCGCCAGGACGAGGTCCTTGTTGACGATTTCCACCGACTCGTCGGTCTGGATGTCGGCGCCGGTGACCGGGCCCTTGGTGGACTTCTCGAGAGTGAGCACGCGGGTGGACTCGCTGTGGTTCTTCACGATCAGGCTCTTCACCGCGAGCACGATGTCGGTGACGTCCTCGAGCACGCCCTTGATGGTCGTGAACTCGTGGAGCGCGCCGCCCACCTTGATCTGCGTCACGGCACTGCCCTCCAGGCTGGAGAGGAGCACCCGCCGCAGGCTGTTGCCCACGGTCGTGCCGAAGCCGCGCTCGAAGGGCTCCGCGACGAACTTGCCGTAGGTCGGCGTCAGCGTCTTCTGGTCGGCCGTGACCGAACCGGGGAGCTCCAGACCGCGCCAGCGGGTATGCATGTCGTTCTCCTTCTTCGTGTGCGTCGTGCGGGTGCGTCTCGCGTGCCGACAGCCGGCCGCGTCACTTGGAACACAATTCGACGATCAGGTTCGCCTGCACGGGCAGCGAGACGTCCTCGGCGGCCGGCAGGCGGTCAACCCGCCCCTCGGGGATCGCCCCATCGCCCCGCGAGAGGAAGTCGGGCACCTCGCGGCGGAACTCCGCCAGTGCGCCGTGCGCCAACTGCAGGCTCTTCTTGCGGTTCTTGATCCGGATCAGGTCGCCCGCCCTCACGAGGTAACTCGGGACGTCGAGCCGGCGGCCGTTGATCGTGACGTGGCCGTGCATCACCAGCTGGCGGGCAGCCGCCCGCGAGGCGGCGAACCCGAGGCGGTGCACGACGTTGTCGAGCCGACGCTCCAGCAGCGACATGAGCGTCTCGCCCGTGTTGCCCTTGCCGCGCTCGGCGCGGGCGAAGTAGGTGCGGAACTGCCGCTCCAGCACCCCGTAGTAGTGCTTCACCTTCTGCTTCTCGCGGAGCCGCAGCCCGTAGTCGGTGGCCTTGCTGCGCCGCTTCTGCACCATGCCCGGCGGCGTGGCCCGCCGCTCCAGGGCGCACTTCGGCGTGTCGCAGCGATTCCCCTTGAGGAACAGCTTCAGCCCATCGCGGCGGCAGAGCCGGCAGACCGGCCCGGTGATACGTCCCATGATCGTCGGTTCCCTCGTGGTGCTGTCGCGTCAGACCCGCCGCTTCTTCGGCGGCCGGCAGCCGTTGTGCGGCAGCGGCGTGATGTCCTCGATGCTCCTCACGTTCATGCCGGCGGCGACCAGCGCCGTGATCGCGCTCTCCCGCCCGCTGCCCGGCCCGCGGACGCGGACGTCGAGGTCCTTGACGCCGAACTTCGCGGCCTTCTCGGCCGCCTGCTGGGCCGCGCACTGCCCGGCGAAGGGCGTGCCCTTGCGGCTGCCCTTGAACCCGCAGGTGCCGCCGCTCGCCCAGCAGAGCGTGTCGCCCCGCGTGTCGGTGATGGTGACGGTCGTGTTGTTGAAGCTCGCCGTGATGTAGGCGATGCCCGCCGACACGCTCTTCTTTTTGACTTTCGCTGTTTTCGACATGGCTCGGCCCGTGACTCCAACCCGTGGTTACTTGAGGTCCTTGACGCCCTTCTTGCCGGCGACCGTCTTCTTCGGCCCCTTCCGGGTGCGGGCGTTCGTCCGCGTCCGCTGACCGCGGACCGGCAGGCCGCGGCGGTGCCTGAGGCCCCGATAGCTGCCGATGTCCTTGAGCCGGGAGATGTTCTGCGCGACCTGACGCCGGAGCTGACCTTCGGCGACGTAGTCCTTGTCGAGCAGGGCCGCCAGGCGAGCCAGTTCGTCCTCGTGGAGCTCGCGGGCCTTGCCCAGCGGATCGACGCCCGCCTTGTGGCAGAGTTCACGGGCCACGCGCGGGCCGACGCCGTAGATGTACTGCAGGGAGTAGATCGTCTGCTTCTCGGAGGGGATATCGACGCCCATCAAACGCGGCATGCTTGATTGTCCGAAAAAGGTTGTCCGAAAACGATCGATCCGCCACGGCCCGGCCTGCGGCCGCCCGTGAGCCGCCGGCCGACCGGAGCGGACCGTCCGCACCGGAGCCGCGGCCTTCCCGGCCCGTCCTCACCCCTGCCGCTGCTTATGGCGGGGATCCGCGCAAACGACGATCACGACGCCACGGCGCCGGACGATCTTGCACTTTTCGCACATGCGGCGGACGCTGGCGCGGACCTTCATGGGATTCCGTGGTGCGACCGACCACGCTGCGGCAGGTGAGGGGGACTGGGGGAGCCCCAAACTATAGTTCACCCGGGACCACGTTCACAAGGGGGTGCCCCGCAGCGGCCGTTTTTTGCGTGCCCCGTGGCATTCACGCCGCCGAATCGGCCGCCCCGACGCTCTCGCCTGCGGCGGGCGGGGCGGTCAGCACCACCGGACCCCCCTCCAGGATGGCCACGGTGTGCTCGAAGTGGGCGCTCGGCTTCCCATCGACCGTGGACTGCGTCCAGTGGTCGGCGAGCACCCGCACCTTCTTGGAGCCCATGTTGACCATCGGCTCGACCGCGATCACGAGGCCGGGCTCGATCGCGAAGTCGTGGTTCCGCCGGAACGCCGGGGTGCAGAAGTTCGGGACCTGCGGATCCTCGTGCATGCTCCGACCGATGCCGTGGCCGACGAAGTTCTCGACGACGGAGAAGCCCTGGTCGCGCACGTACTTCGCCATTTCCGTGGCGACGTCGCTCCAGCGGTCGCGCACGGCCATCAGTTCGATCGCCAGCGCCAGAACTCCCGACGTGCAGTCGAGGAGCCGCTGCACATCGGGCGCGACCTCTCCGACCGGATGGGTCACCGCCGAATCGCCGCACCAGCCCCCCACGCTGCAGCCCGTGTCGATGCTCACGACGTCGCCGGCCTCGAGCACGCGGGGGCCCGGGATGCCGTGCACCACCTCGTCGTTGACGGAGATGCAGCAGGCGGCCGGGAACGGCACCTTGCCGGGAACGCCCTTGAAGAGCGGCACCGCGCCGTGCCGGGTGAAGTAGGCATCGACGGCCGCATCGATCGCGGCGGTGGTGACGCCGGGCCGCACGAGCCGCGCGGCCTCCTGATGCGCGCCCCAGACCACGAGTCCCGTGCGGCGCATCAGCGCGATCTCACGGGCGGAACGCAGGTTGACCACGACGAAAGTCCGGGGGATCTGGGAGAAAGTTGCGGTCAGTATAGCCGCGGCCGCCCGTTCAGCCGCGGGCCCGCGACCGCCGCTGCAGGCGGGCGACGGCCTGGCGGATCCGCTCGAAGATCTCATCGGCCGTGCCCAGGCCGTCGATGCTCGCGAGCTTGCCCTGGCGGCCGTAATAGTCGAGCAGCGGGGCGGTCTGCTCTTCGAAGCTCACGATCCGCCGCGAAAAGATC
>JBJTJO010000078.1:0-12639 GCA_046095965.1 Planctomycetaceae bacterium | reverse complement strand
CAGGAGGGCATCGACGAAGGGGCGCAACTGCCGGGCCTCGACGAGCGACTCGCCAGCCGCCGCCGAGCCCGCGCCCACCGCCGCGGAATCGGCGCCGGTCGCCGAGCCGGCCGCCCGGCAGCCGGCCCGGCCGCTCGAGACGGCCGACCGCGTCGTCCGGGTGTCGGCCGACAGCCTCACCCGGCTCGTCGGCCTGGCTGGCGAGTCGCTCGTCGAGGCCCGGCAGTTGCGCCCCTTCGTCGATGCCCTCCTGCAGCTTCGCGGCACCGAGGTGGACCTCTGCGACCGGCTCGCGGCCCTCGAGGAGCGGCTCAAGTCTGCGGAGGTCGAGGTGCCGGCGGCGCTCTCCGCGATGCTCGCCGGCAGCCGCGAGCGGGCCGATGCCTGCCTGGGCCGGCTCACCGACCTCGTCGAGGACTTCGAGGGCTTCGCCCGCCGCAACGAGGACCTGTCCAACCGGCTCCACCACGAGGTGATCGTGAGCCGGATGCGGCCGCTCGCCGACGGCATCCGCGGCTTCCCGCGGCTCGCCCGCGACCTGGCCCGCACACTCGGCAAGCAGGTCCGCTTCGACGTCCGCGGCGAGGAGACCGGCGTGGACCGCGACATCCTCGACAAGCTCGAGGCGCCGCTTTCGCACCTCGTCCGCACCGCCGTGGACCACGGCCTCGAGTCGCCGGCCGAGCGCGCGGCCGCCGGCAAGGATCCGGCCGGCACGATCCGCCTCGAGGCCCGGCACCGGGCGGGCATGCTCCACATCACGCTCACCGACGACGGCCGCGGCATCGACGTCGAGCGGCTGCGCGCGAAGGCCGTGGCCCGCGGGCTCGTGGCCCCGGCCGTGGCCGACCACCTCACGGAGCTCGAGTTGCTCGAGTTCCTGTTCCTGCCCGGCTTCTCGACGAAGGACCAGGTGACCGAGATCTCGGGCCGCGGCGTCGGCCTCGACGTCGTGCAGAGCATGGTCAAGGCGGTCGGCGGCAGCGTCCGCGTGGCGACGCAGCCGGGTCGGCAGACGGTGTTCACGCTCCAGTTGCCGATCACGATGTCGGTGATCCGGGCCCTGCTCGTGGACATCGGCGGCGAGCCCTACGCCTTCCCGCTCACGCGGATCGACCAGATCGTCTTCTGCCCCCATGCCGAGATCCGCACGATCGAGGGCCGGCAGTACGTGGACCGCGACGGCCAGTCGGTCGGCCTCGTCATGGCCGCGCAGATCCTCGAGCTGCCGGCCGGCCAGCCGGTCGATCCGATGCCCGTCGTCGTGGTGAGCGACCGCGGCCAGCAGTTCGGGATGATCGTGGACGCCTTTCTCGGCGAGCGCGACCTCGAGGTCCGCCCGCTCGACACCCGGCTCGGCAAGGTGGCCGACATCAACTCGGCCTCGCTGCTCGAGAACGGCAACCCGGTGCTGATCGTGGACGTCGAGGACCTCGTCCGCTCGATCGACAACGTGCTCATGGGGCGGCGGCTGTCGCGGGTCGAGTTCGAGAAGCTCGCCGAGCAGGCCCGGCAGCGGAAGCGGATCCTCGTGGTGGACGACTCGATCACGGTGCGGGAGCTCGAGCGGCAGCTGCTCGCGGCCCGCGGCTACGCGGTGGACGTGGCAGTGGACGGCATGGACGGCTGGAACGCCGTCCGCTCGGCCCACTACGACCTCGTGGTCACCGACGTGGACATGCCGCGCATGGACGGCATCGGCCTGGTCTCGCTCATCAAGGCCGACCCGGCCCGGAAGGACATCCCGGTCGTGATCGTGTCGTACAAGGACCGGGAGGAGGACCGGCTCCGGGGGCTCGACGCCGGCGCCAACCGCTACCTGACGAAGAGCAGTTTCCACGACGCGACCTTCATCGATACGATCACGGACCTCATCGGCGCGGCGACGTGATCCCGGCGGGAGCGATCGGCAAGGGGCGACGCCGATTGTTCGATGATCCACGGGGTCGCAGGAGCCGCGACGTGACCGACTTCCGCCGCCCCGCGCCCGACCTGCCGTCACGGGGAGTGCGTGCGGCCCGCCGCATTCGCCGGGGGCGGCCGACCACGGCGTGGCTCGGCGCCTGGCTGCCGCTGCTGGTCGCGCCGTGGCTCGTGCCGCTGCTCGCGCCGCGTGAGTGGCCGCGGTGGGCCGTGATGTGGCTGCTCGCCTTCGTGATCTTCTGCGGCTGCAAGTGGCTGACGTGGCGCGCGGTGTGCACGCGCGGGGTGCCGCGCTGGCGGCAGCTCGGGTATCTCCTCGCCTGGCCGGGCCTCGATGCGCCGACGTTCCTCGCGCCCGGCGACCGGGGGCCGGTCGTCGCGCCCTCCCCCGCCGAATGGCTGTTCGCCCTCGCGAAGCTCGCCGCTGGCTGCGGCGTGCTCTACGGCCTCGTCCCGATCCTTCCCGCCGCCGATCCGTACCTGGTCGGCTGGGTGGGGATGATCGGCGTCGTCCTCGTGCTGCACTTCGGCTCGTTCCACCTGCTCTCCTGCGCCTGGCGGGCAGCGGGGATCGACGCGCGGCCGTTGATGAACCGGCCGCTGGCCGCCACGAGCCTCGCCGACTTCTGGGGGGCGCGGTGGAATACGGCGTTCCGCGACCTGACCCACCGGTTCCTGTTCCGCCCCCTGGCGTCGTGGCTGGGGCCGCGGGGCGCCGTCGTCGCCGGCTTCGCCTTCAGCGGCGTGGTCCACGACGTCGTCATCTCGTGGCCGGCGGGGGGCGGCTACGGCGGACCGACCGGATTCTTCCTGTTGCAGGGCGCGGGCATCCTCGCGGAGCGGAGCGCCGTGGGCCGGGCGGCCGGGCTTGGCCGGAGGTGGCGCGGGTGGCTCTTCGTGATGGCCGTCCTGCTCGCCCCGGCGACGCTCCTGTTTCACCGGCCGTTCGTCATCGGCATCGTCGTCCCGTTTCTCACCGCCCTGGGAGCACTCTGATGTCGGAGGAATGGCTGACCCGCCTCTTGACGGTGGCCGGACTCGGCCACTTTGGCATCCTCGTGGCTTCCGCACTCGTGCCGTTCCGGCTCGACTGGCGGCGCGAACTGGCGGGCCTGTCGCGCCTGCATCGGCAGATGTATTGGGTCTACGGCGGCTACGTCGTGCTCGCGATCGTCGCCTTCGGGCTGATCACGCTCTTCCACGCGGCGGAACTGGCCGCCGGCGGCGGCCTGGGGCGGGCCTTCTGCGGCTACGTCGCAGTCTTCTGGGGCATCCGCATCGTGCTGCAGGCGGTCTTCGACGTCGAAGCGCACCTCACGGCGTGGTGGCTGCGGCTGGGGTACCACGGCCTGACGGCGATGTTCGTGTTCTTCACGGCCGTCTACGGCTGGGCGGCCCTGCGGCCGGTCTGACGGGCTTCCGCCGTGTGGGGGATCGTGCGCATGGCGGCTCCGGGCGGGTAGTCTGTGTGGCCGGCCGGGGCGGTGGCCCCGGATGCTCACTGGGACAGCGACCGATGCGGATCGGGATCGTCAACGACGTGCGGGCGGCCTGCGAGGCGCTGCGGCGCGTCGTGGACAGCCTGCCCGAGCACGAGGTGGCCTGGACGGCCGCCGACGGGGTCGAGGCCGTCGCCCTGGCGAAGCGCGACCGGCCCGACCTCATCCTCATGGACCTCGTCATGCCGCACCTCGACGGCGTGCAGGCCACGCGGCAGATCATGGGCACCGCGCCCTGCGCGATCCTCGTCGTCACCGCGACGGTGAGCGGCAACATCTCGCTCGTCTACGAGGCGATGGGTCACGGCGCCCTCGACGCGGTGGACACGCCGATCCTCGGCATGGCGGGCGAGGTCAGCGGCGCCGGGGCCCTCGTGGAGAAGATCGGCACGATCGCCAAGATCGTGGGGGCCACCGCGGAGCCGCGGCGCGCGGCGAAGCCGGCGGCCGCGTCCCCGCCGCGACTGCTCCTCGTCGGCGCCTCGCCGGGCGGACCGAAGGCGCTCTCAGACCTGCTCGTGCCGCTGCCGCGCGACTGGAACGTGGCCACGCTCGTCGTGCAGCACGTGGACGTGGCCTTCGCGCAGGGCCTCGCCAAGTGGCTCGGCGACCGCACGGGCCGCGCGGTCCGCGTGGCCGCGCAGGGCCAGCAACTGCAGGCGGGCGACGTGCTCCTCGCGGGCACCAACGACCATCTCGTGATGACGAAGGCGCGGGTCCTCGAATACCACGACGAGCCCCGCGACGTCTTCTTCCGGCCGAGCGTGGACGTGTTCTTCGACAGCGTCGCGGAACACTGGCCGCAGCCCGGGGTGGCGCTGTTGCTCACGGGCATGGGCAAGGACGGCGCCCGCGGCCTGCTCAGGCTCCGCTCCCGCGGCTGGCACACGATCGCCCAGGACGAGGCCTCGAGCGTGGTGTGGAGCATGCCCAAGGCCGGCATCGACGCGGGCGCCGCCTGCGAGGTGCTGCCGGTCGCGCAGATGCCCCGCACGATCACCGCCCGCCTGGGCGGTGATCGCTGACACGCACCGGCATGCGTGCCCCGGGGCATGCGCGCCGAATCTCCCGCTCCGGCGGAGAGCCGTCGGACGCACCCTCCGGGTCGGTGGCCACCCCACGCCCCGTGAGTGGCCGACGGTCGCCTGGCACTCGCATGTGGACGTGCCGCTCACCGGCGCATCCCTCGTTGACTTGACTCCGCGTACACTGGTCATGTACAGTGGTCATCATGAAGATCACGGCGTCGGCATTCAAGGCGCGTTGCCTGCGGCTCCTCGACCAGGTCAGTCGCACGGGCGAGGAGCTCGTCATCCTCAAGCGGGGGCGACCGGTGGCCCGCGTGGTGCCCGCCCGCGACGAGAAGCCCTGGCTCGCGCTCCGCGGCCGGGGTGAGTTCACCGGCGATCCGTTCGAGAGCGTCGTCGCGGAATCCGACATCGACGCGCTGCGATGACAAAGCCGCCGCTCCTGGACACGCACGTCTGGGTCTGGTGGATGCTCGGTGATCCGCGGCTGTCGCCCCGCGAGCGGACGGCCCTCGACGATCTGCCGAGCGGCCAACGGCCCGTGATCTGCGACATCAGCTTCTGGGAGGTGGCGTTGCTCGTGCAGCTCCGCCGGCTGCGGCTCGACGACGGCCTGGAGGAGTGGCTGCGAATCGCCGCCGCGCCCGCTACGGTCAGCGTGCTCCCCATATCCCCGGGCGTCGTGACCGAGATGAATCGCCTGCCCGCGGGTTTTCATCAAGACCCTGCAGACCGGCTGATCGTGGCCACGGCCCGGGCGGCGGGTCTGCCGCTGGCGACGCACGACGCCCGCATCCGGCGCTCGCGTCTCACCACGCTCTGGTCTGCCTGAATGGAAAGCGCGTCGGCGCCTTCTCCTGCCTGCCCGGTTTCGGCTCCAACCCCTCCCTCGAGGCCGGCAGCCGATTGAACACTCTACCCCTCCTCGATCGCCGCCATGACGTCGAGCACCGTGTCCTCGTCGCGGCCGGGGCAGGCCACGACCTGAACGCCCACCGGGAGCCCGGCGCTGCCGCGGTCGCACGCGGCCGCCGCGCGGAGCACCGGGTCGAGCGACCACGGTCGCCCCCGCTCCTCGTCGGGCCGCACCGCGGTGACCGGCACGGCGCCGGCGGGCAGGTCGAGGAGATTGGCGAGGAAGCAGGGGGCCGCCGCGATCACGAGCTGCGCGCCCGTGCCGTGCCGCAGGGCCGGCAGCGCCGACACGGGGCAGACGACCGCATCGAGGCCCGCGACGAGCGCGGCGAACCGCGCGGCGAGGTCGGCCCGCGCGACGAGCAAGCGCGCCTGCCCGGCCGCGCTGCGCAGCCCGGTCCGCCGGAGCGCCTCCGCTTCGATCCGGCGCCCGGCGAGGGACGCCACCGCGGCAAGCGCCGGCCGCAGGACGGCCGGTAGCCCGGCGATCCGCAGGAGCCGCGCCACGCCGGGGATCGGTCGTTCACCCGCGAAGAGCGCGCGGATGTCGTCACTCGCGCCCGCGCCGACGAGCGCGAGGTGCAGCCACGCGGCCTCGCGGCCCACGGCGGCATCGAGCGGCACGGTCGTCGCCCCGGCGTGGGCCAGCCGCGCGACCGCCTCGGCGACGGCGCGGGCCACCGCGGGCGAGGCGGGGATCGGCCCCGCGTCATGCCACCAACCGATCCGCAGGCCGGCCCCGGAACGCGGCGCTGCCGGTGCCGCCGCGCTGCCGATCACCGCGTGGAACGCGAGCCGCAGGTCGGCGACGCGGGCGGCGAGAAAGCCGGCCCGCGGCCGCACGGCCTCGAGGTGCGGGATCGGGTCCACGGCCCCCCCCTCCCCCAAGACGGCCGACCGCGGCATGAGCGTCGCGACGCCGCAGGCATGGGCCGGCTGCCGCAGGCTTCCGGCCAGATCGGTGCCGACCGCGAGCGGCACGACGCCCGCGGCCACGAGCGCCGCGTCACCGCCGCTCGAGCCGCCGGGGTTGCGGCTCGCGTCGCGCGGGTGGTTCGTGCGGCCCCAGACCGGATTGTCGGTCTCGTGGAAGAACATCGCCTGCGGCACGTTGGCCTTGCCGACGACGATCGCGCCCAGGTTCCGCAGCCGCGTCACGATCGCCGCGTCCGCGGCGTCGCGCAGGCCCCGGCGGCCTTCGATCCCGAGCGTGGTCCCGAGGCCGCGGACGGGGAAACACTCCTTCACGCTCACCGGCACGCCCGCGAGCGGGCCCGATGCCGGGCCGACCACCACCGCCTCCTCGCGCGCGGCCGCGAACCGCGGCTGCACGAGCGCGTTGAGCCGGGCGTGCGTCGCGAGGTGCCGGGCCTCGCAGTCCGCCACGACGTCGGCGGCCGCGACCAGGCCCCGGGTCACGGCCTCCGCGATGCCGACCACCGTGTCCACGCCGACACCCCGTGAACGCGGTGTCAGAATGCCGGCGGCTGGTCGGCGGCGGCGGCGCGGACGTCGGCCGCCCAGATCGCATCCCCGTCGAGGGCCACGCCGGTCACGACCACGCGATCGCCGGTGATCGCCGCCGGCTCGCGCCGCGAGATCACCGTGAGACTCATGGGCCGGCCGTCTGGTCCGGTGAGCGACACCTTGGCCTTCCAGTAGGGGCCCAGGCGCCTGGCGGACTCGAACGTCACGGGCACGACGATGCCGTCGCTGCCCCGCTTCGCGTAGGCCAGCCAGTCCGGGGCGAGCGCCGCGAGTTCGGCCGCGAGCCGCTCGCGACGGCCGATGCCCTCGTGCAGGGCGCCCAGGTTGTCGGGGGCACCGGCGAGCGGCCGGCCCGACGTCGCCGCGGAGTTCTCGACGGCGACGAGCTCCTCGGCCACGCGGGCGAGCGCACGGTACCAGCGGGTCCGGAGTTTCCCGTAGGCGCCGTTTTGCGTGTCATCCACCGCCCCGAGGGCCTCGCCGAGGGCTGCCGCGTCACGCACGGCCTCGTCCAGCGCGGCCATGTCGAGCCGCGGCGGCACCGGCAGCGCCGGCGTCGCGGGCTTCGCGCCGAGGTCGTCGAGTCCGGCGACGTCCACGGAGACGAGATCGGTCGCGGGCGGCACCGCGGCGTCCGGCACGGCGATGTCGGCGTCGGGTGTGACGATGTCGGGCGGATCCAGCGTCGCCGGCTCCTCCGCCGGCGCATCCGTCCCGGCGACGGACTCCGGCGGCTCGGTCGGCGTCGGCAGGCTGTCGAGGCCGGATCCGGCATCAGCGTCCGCGCCGGCAGCGGCGGTCGCTGCGGAAGCCCGCGGCTTCTTGTATCCGGGCCGGAATTTCTCGGGGAGCAGGAACGCCGCCTCGGCCGGCACCTTCTTCGTGACGCCGAAGGGATCCTTCCCCAGGCCGTAGATCAGGATCGCGAGCGTGATCGGGATCGCCATCAGCCCGCCGAGCACGACGCCGATCATCTGGCCGATGCCGCCGCCCTTCTTCTTCGCCGGCTTGGCGGGCCGGCGCACGGTCTTCGCGGGCGCGGCGCCGCTCGCCGCTGCCGCGCCGGCCGCGATCGCGGCGCCGCCGGCACCTGCGGCCGCCTCGTCACCGAATCCGGTCGCCGGGCTCTCCTCGCCGACCGACCACTCGGACGACTCGACCGCCTCGATGCCGTCAGCGGTGCCGATTTCCTCCTGCTCGGTTTCGCCGTGCAGCGCGATGCCCGACCCCCCCGTGCCGATGTCGATGTGGGATGAACCGGCGGCCGCATCCTCGGGATCGAACACCGCGAGGGGAGGCGTGCCCGAGTCACCGTCGGTGAGCCAATCCTGGAGCATGTCGTCCGCGGGCCCATCCGCGGGGGCGGGCGTCTCCGCCGCCTCTGCGTCACCGGCGAAGGCGGCCTCCGCGGGCGGGCCGGGGTCGGCAGGCTCGGCGGCCGGCGGCGGCAGCTCGACCGACGTCTCCTCGAACTGGAACGTGATCTCGCCGGCCTCGTCACCGAGGCCCTCGGCCACGATCTCGTCCCACGGGTCGGGCGCCGGCCCGCGTTCGTCGTCGTCAGCTGCCATCACCGGATCTCCAGGGACCGCCACGGCCATTCAGCCGGCGGGAAACCCCGCCGCGAGAAGTGTACCACCGCGTTTTTCCGGCCGGCCACCGGGTCCGGGGCGGTGGTCAGAGGCCGTGGGCCGGGCCGTAGCGATCCCGCAGGCTCTCGAGCAGCCACGTCTCGGCGACCGGCCAGCCGGTCGCCCGCTCCACGAGGGCGTCGGACTCGACCGTGCGGCCGGCCGCGTGGATCCGCTCCCGCAGCCAGCCGAGCAGCGCCGTGAACCGTCCGGCCGCGAACTCCAGCGACAGCCCCGGCAGGTCCCGGACCGCGGCCGCCATGAGCTGCGCGGAGTGCATGGTCCCGAGCGTGTACGTCGGGAAGTAACCCCACAGCCCCGCGCTCCAGTGGATGTCCTGGAGCACGCCCTCGGCGTCGCCCGGCGGCCGCATGCCGAAGTCCCGCTCGAACCGCTCGTTCCAGGCCGCGGGCAGGTCGCCCACCGCGAGATCGCCCTGGATCACCGCCCGCTCCAGGTCGAAGCGCAGCATCACGTGGAGGTTGTAGGTCACCTCGTCGGCCTCGACGCGGATGAACGAAGGCCGCACGACGAGCAGCGCCTCGTGCACGTCGGCGGCCGTCGCGCCGGCGAGCGCGTCGGGAAACGCCTGCCGCGCGGGACCGATGCACCAGTCCCAGAAGGGCCGTGAACGCCCCACGAGGTTCTCCCAGAGCCGCGACTGCGACTCGTGGATGCCGAGCGACGCGGCCTCGCCCGGGGGCAGGCCGAACCACTCGCGCGACAGCCCCTGCTCGTAGAGGCCATGGCCCGCCTCGTGGAGCACGCCATACAGCGCGGTGGGCAGGAACCGCTCGTCCCACCGGGTAGTGATCCGGACGTCGTCGGGTCCGAGCGTGGAACAGAAAGGGTGATCGGTGGTGTCGATGCGGCCCCGCGCGAAGTCGAACCCGATCCGCGCGGCGACCTCGTGGACGAAGCGCCGCTGGGCCTCGACCGGATACGACCGCCGCAGGAGCGCGTCGTCGGGCCGGCGCCGCGCCGCCGCGCAGGCCTGCACGAGCGGGACGAGCCCCACCCGCAGCCGCTCGAACCGGGCGGCGACCGCCGGCCAGCGGGCTCCCGGCTCGTAGTCGTCCATGAGTGCGTCGTAGGCGTCGAACCCCGGAAGCTGGCAGGCGGCCTGCTCGCGCTTCAGCGCGACCATGCGCTCGAGCCACGGCGTGAGCGTCGGCCACGACGACTCCGCGCGGGCCCGCACCCATGCCTGCTGCGCCTCGACGGCCACCCGCGCGAGCTCCTCGACGAGCCGCGGCGGCAGCCGCGCCTGCTTCTCGAAGTCGCGCCGCAGGAGCCGGATCGCCGCCCGCTCCTCGAAGGTCCCCGACGCCGCGAGCGGCCCCGCGGCCAGCGCCGCGAGCCGCTCCCCCTGCGCGGGATCGGTGCGCGCGGCGTGAACGGCGGTCGCGATGGCGGCGGCCTGTTCGGCGCGGTGCGGGCCGCCGGCGGGCGGCAGCATCGTCCGCTCATCCCACCCGAGGACCGCCTCCACCGAGGCGAGCACCGCCGCGCGGCGCGCATGGCCGCGGGCGGCGGCGAGGAGGTCGTGGGGACTGGCGGGCGCGGTCATGGCGAGCGGACGATCCTCCCGACGACGGGCTCCGGGCAGAGTATGCTGCGACGGCGGCCGGCCGACAAACGGCGCCGTCTCCACCGGTCCCGCGAACACCCCCGATGCTCGACGGCCTCGTCATCGCGCCGCACCCGGACGACGCCGAACTCGGCATGGGGGGCTCGATCGCCCTCTTGCTCGCCCGCGGGTTGCGCGTGGGCGTGCTCGACCTGACCGATGGCGAGCCCACGCCCCGCGGCTCGGTCGAGATCCGGGCCCGCGAGACGGCGGCGGCCACCGCGGCGCTCGGCGTGGCGTGGCGCGAGAACCTCGGGCTCCCCAACCGCCGGCTCCGCGCCACCCTCGCGGCCCGCGGCCGGCTCGCCGGCACGATTCGCCGCACGCGCCCCCGCTGGCTCTTCGCCCCACACCCCGTGGATGCCCACCCCGACCACGTCGCGGCGACCAAACTCGCGGAAGCCGCGCGGTTCTGGGCAAAGCTCACGAAGTGCGACCTCCCGGGGGATCCGTGGCATCCGGAGCGGGTCTTCCACTACGCCTGCGTCCACCTGCGGACCGTCCGCCGGCCGGCCTTCATCGTGGACGTGTCCGCCACGCGCGATGCCAAGCACCGCGCCCTGGCCTGCTACGCGAGCCAGTTTCCCGCGGACGCTCCGCGGCCGACGGTCCTCGAGCGCGTCGCGGCCGCCGATGCCTGGTGGGGCTCACTGATCGGGGCGACCCACGGCGAGCCGTTCTGGTGCCGGGAGCCGATCGGACTCGCCGGCTTCACCGACCTGCGGTAGCCGCCTGGCGCGTCACAGTTTGCCCAGAGTCAGGCGCGACGGGCCCGGTGGTGGACGGTGGGCCCGGTGGCGGAGACTCGGGGGGTGCCTCGGGGAAGGCTGCGGTCGTGTCCGCATGGCTGCCGATACCTCCCGTGCGACCGGCCGAGTGCGCCGCTCACCCGTCACCTGAGCCTCCATGACTTCTCGCGACGTCAATGTCATCGCGCTCGTCAAGGGTGAGGAGCGCTACCTCTTCCTGTTCGACGACGACGGCCGCGACGCGGCGATCCGCGCACTCGGCCGACATGCCGCGAACCCCGAGTTGAACTTCTCGTGGTACGACGCGGCCGTGCTCGCGCAGAAGGTGCGGCAGAGCGCCCCGCGGCCGCGACGGCTCCGGTTCCAGCCGCGGGCCGACCGGCCCGCCCAGGGATGAGTCCGGCCCGATGCGCTCGGCCCCACCTCCCGCGGGCCCCGAGTTCCCGGCGGCCGTCGCCCGCTTCCTCGCGCACCTCGCCGCCGAGCGCGGCGCGTCGCCGCTGACGCGAAAGGCCTATCGCGAGGACCTCCTGCAGCTCGAGGAGTTTCTCGCCTCGGCGGGCTGCCGGAGCCCGGCCGACGCCACGAGCGCGATCCTGCGCCGCTTCGCGGCCGGCCTCCACGCCGCCGGCTACGCCGCCTCGACCGTGGCGCGGAAGCTGGCGAGCATGCGGAGCTTCTTCACGTTCGCACAGCGGGAGGGCTGGGTCCGCGCGAATCCGGCCAAGCCGCTGCGGGGTCCGAAGCGCGGCCGCACGCTGCCGAAGTTCCTCACGGGCGACGAGATCGCGCGGCTGCTGGCCGCGCCACGGGCCGCGGCACCGGGCGGCCTGCGGGACCGCGCGATCCTCGAGCTCATGTATTCGGCCGGCCTGCGCGTGCAGGAGCTCGTCAGCCTCGACGACGGCGACCTCGACCTCGACAACGCGACGGTCCGCGTGCGGGGCAAGGGGCGACGGCAGCGGCTCGGCATCGTGGGGTCGCACGCGCGCGGGGCGCTGGTGGCCTGGCTCGCCGCCCGGCCGCGGCCGCCCGCCGCGAGCCGCGGGCCCCGGCCCCTGTTCACGAACAAGCTCGGCGGCCGGCTCTCGGTCCGCGGCGTGGCCCGCCTGCTCGAGAAGCACCTCGCGGTCGCCGGCCTCGCGGGCCGGGCGAGCCCGCACACCCTCCGGCACAGTTTCGCCACCCACCTCCTCGACGCGGGCGCCGACATCCGCAGCGTCCAGGAGCTCCTCGGCCACAAGAGCCTCGTCACGACGCAGATCTACACCCACGTCACGACGACCCGGCTCCTCGACGCCTTCGACAAGGCCCATCCGCGCGCCCGGTGAAGCTCCGGCCTGCAGGACCTCAAGCCATGCCCACCAACGCCGCCTCCGCGCAGCGCGTAGGTGCAGACTGGCAGACTGCACACCATGGCACACCACCCGGCTCCGCGGTGGCCGAACGACGCGGCCGACCGAATTCCGCAGATTGCCAATCCGCGGCTACTCCGGGCAGAGTCATCGCAGTCGCCATGCCCACCACCGCCGCCTCCGCGCAGCGCGTAGGTGCAGACTGGCAGTCTGCACACCGTGGCACACCACCCGGCTCCGCGGTGGCCGAACGACGTCGCACGCCTCGATCCCGCCCCCGTGCACGATGCGGCCGGGTGCAGGTTGAACAACCTGCACCGCCACCGGACACGAGGCACCGACCCGCGCCCGCCTCAGACGAGGCCGCGGCGGACGGCCCAGACGGCGGCCTGCGTGCGGTCGCTGACCGCGATCTTGCGCA
>JBJTJO010000077.1:0-7124 GCA_046095965.1 Planctomycetaceae bacterium | reverse complement strand
TCCCTTTGGGAGAGGGCCGGGGTGAGGGTGCTTCAGCCCCGTCAACCGTCCCTGCACCCTCACCCGGCCTTCGGCCACCCTCTCCCAGAGGGAGAGGGGCGTTCGGCGGCACCCTCACCCGGCCTCCAGCATCGGTGCCCGAGCTGCGCCGTCTCGAGGGGATGGGCAGCCCCTCGCGGATTCAACGGGCGGTGGCCGCGCACAACTCGGCCAGCGCCTGTGCGAGCGATTGTGCGTCCACGACGGCGTGTTCGTAGAGCCGCCAGAGGTCGAGGGCGGCGCGGGGGCGGCGGCCGACGGCGCCGAGGGCGGCGCCGAGGCGGCGCAGCGGGGATTGGGGGCGGACGAGCGCGGCGACCTCGCGGGGGAGTTCGTCATCGACGGTGTCGGAGATCACGCGGACCGAGGCGCAGGGCAGGCCCAGGGCGAGCGCGGCCTCCGCGACCGCGCGGGTTTCCATGTCCACGAGGTGGGCGTGGCAGCGATCGGCGAGGGCGCGCTTCGCGGCGGGAGTGGCCACCACGTCGGCGACGGTCACGATCGTCAGCGGGGGCGCGGCGACGGGACACCCCCGGGTGTCGAGCGGGAGTGGCCGTCGGGCGCCGTCGGCGACCGAGATGGCGGGGCGCACGACCGCGCCGCGCGTGAGTGCGGGGTCGAGGCCGCCGGCGAAGCCCGCGCTCATGAGCAGCCCGGGACGATGCCCGGCCACGAGCATCCGGGTCGCGTGGTCCGCCGCCGCGGCGCCCACGCCGCCGACGCACCAGGCCACTCGGGCCCCGCGCACCATGCCCTCGTGGAACGCGAGGCCGGCGGCCCGCGTCTCGATCCGGTCGGTCGCCGCCCGCTCGAAGGCGTCGGCCTCGACGGCGACCGCGAACACGATCCCCACGGCGCAGGGCTCGCGGAGGGTGTTCATGGGAGGGCGTTTCCGGGAGGCCGCCGGCGACCGGTCCCGCCGCGCGGCCGCGTCAGTGGAACAGGCGGAACGGGTTCAGCCAACCGAGCGGGCCGCAGCCCCGACACGCCGGGCAGTCGCATGGCGCCGCCGGCACCATCACGACCTCGTACTTCGGCTCCCGCTCCACCTTCTCGCATCCGTCGGCCTTGTAGAGCCGCTTCTTGACGTAGGGGGTTCCGCACGGCGGCCGACAGCGGCACTCCGGCGGCGGGGCGTGCCAGGAGTCGCGGCCCCGGGCGCAGGCGTACTCGCACTTCATCGAATACACGGGCTTCGAGGATTTCTTCTCCTCCCACGTTGCCTTGCACGCGGGCACGCAGGCCGCGCACGGGCGCGGGCCGGTGCAGCCGGGGTAGACCTCGGCGATGTCCGAGGCCCGCGCCGCGACGAGGCCGGCAACGAGTCCGAGGCCGGCGAGGCTGGCGAATGCCAGGGGCCGCATGGGGTGTCCTCCGGGTGACGCGATGCAAATCAGAAGTCGAACGCCAGTCGTGTGCCGAAGCCGTGGATCCAGCCGCTGCCGTCGGAGCTCGTGCCCGGCACGACCACGCCCTTGTCGTCCTTCTTCCAGGGCGTGCTGACAAAGTCGCGGTAGGTGCAGTCGTAGTTGAAGTAGACGCGGGCGTTGGGGTTGAGCAGCCAGTTGAGGCCGAGCGTGCAACCGTTGAGCACGCCGCCGTTGACCTCGCCGTCGCTCAGGCAGAGGTAGTTGTAGCGCACGCCCACCTGCCAGGCACCCTCGCTGACACTGAGTCGGCGACCCGAGCCGCCGCCGCGGACGGCGTAGAAGTTGTTGTGGGGCACCGGCCGGTCGAACCGGTACTCGATCTTGGAGTAGGTGCGGCTTTCGCCGGTGAGGAAGTAGAGCACCTCCGCGTAGCCGCCCTGGTAGTAGACGGTGCCGACGGAGGTCTTCGGCGGGGGCTGGAGGCCGTTGGTCGCGAGCGGACCGGCACTCGTGGTGCGCGCGTTGTAGAGCCAGGAGCCGAAGTACTCCGACTGGAACGACCAGGGGCCGTTGTTGCCCACGAACTCCAGGCCGATCATGTTCTGCCACGTGCCCTGGAGGAGTCCGGAGTCGGCGTAGATCGAGTTGAGCGGGCCCGGCGGGCCGTTGCGGATGTCGCCGCGGCTGCGAAATCTAACCGCGGTGATGGGGTCGCCGTCGGGCAGGCCGCCCTTGAACGCCGTGTACTGCCGCCGCGGCTCCATCGTGCGGCCCGACATCGCGAGGTGGAGCAGCTTGCGGCCCTCGTCCTCGTAGATGGGCAGCCAGACGAGCCGGCCGACCGTCATGCTGCCGCCGCTGGAGTTCGAGACGCCGAACGGATTCGACACGTTCTTGAACTCGCCGATCTGCCAACCGAGGTTGCCCTCCTCGTTCGAGTTCATGATCTGGATGCCGGGGAGGAACCCATTGTTGAACGGCCCCTCGAACGCATCCTGGCTGAACGACCGCTCCATGAAGTTGAGCCAGCGGCTGCTCGTGAGGTGCTCGTAGCCGTAGGGGTCCTTCTGGTTGCCCACGCGGACCGTTCCCAGCCAGGGCACCTGGCGGACCTGGAGCCAGAGGTCGGTGACCGCGGTCAGCGGGCCCGAGTCGCGCTCGGTGGGATAGACCTCGTTGTTGACGTTGATCTGGTTGACGAAGTCGTACTCGCAGGCCCAGTCGTAGAGCTCGTACATCCGCCCCTCGACCCGGAGCCGGGCGCGGCGGAAATTGACCGTATCGGCGAGTTCGGGGTCGAGACCGCCCTGGTTGGGCGGCTGGTCGGGGCCCCGACCAGCCGTGAAGGCCACCGCGTCCACCTGCGTGCGGCCGCCGACCTTGACGCGGAAATCCTTGTTGGCCGACTGCGCCTGGAATCCGTCGGCCCACGACGTCGAGGTCTTCTTGTCGCTGCCGATCTCGTAGGGCTCCGCCGGCTTCTTGTCGTCCTTCTTGCCTTTCGAATCCTTGCCAGCGGTCGTGTCTTTGCCGCCGTCCTTGTCCTTGTCCTTGTCCTTGTCCTCCTGGCCTGCGGCCTTGTCCTGCGCATCGGGAGCCGGTCGCTCCTCGAGCGCCGCGAGCCGCTTCTCGAGCGCGGCGACCCGCTCGCGGTCGGTGGTCAAGGCCTCCGCGACCTCGTCGAACGAGCCGAACGAGGCCGTGACGGTCGGCAACGCCAGGCCCGGCGTGTCGGGCGTCTCGGCGACGACCACGTAGCGGTCGATGTCGGCGGCCCGGGGCGCTGCACCGCCAAGCCAGATCGCGGCGACCCCGACCCCGATGCCGAGCGTCGTGACGCATCGCCGGCGGGACGCGGCCGCGGCAGACCTTCCCCGACCGGCATGAATACTGTGCAAGGCAAGCTCCTCCTGGACCGGACGTCCGGAAGAATCGGCGCAGCAAGGCCCGCGGCTTTGTTAAGAATTGCTGCTAAAGACGGGAATCCGGTCCGGCCCCGGGGGCATGGGCCGGGATGCGGCAGGCTGGGCAGGCTGAATCGCCTGCGGAAGCGAGGCCGAGATGAGCGTGCCCGCGGCGGGGCGGCTTTCCACCACGATCGTGCCGCCATGCCGCTCCACGATCGCCTTGCAGATCGGGAGCCCCAGGCCGCCGCTCCGCGTGTCCCCGATTCGGGAGCGTGCCGAGTCGATCTTGTAGAAGCGGTCGAAGAGCCGCGGCAGGTGGCGGGCGTCGATGCCCTCGCCGGTGTCACGCACGGTCAGCACGACGCGGCTGTCGCTCGTGTCGCGGGCCACGCCGATGGTGACGCGTCCGCCGGCCGGCGTGAAGCGGATCGCGTTGTCGAGGAGGTTGCCGACCAGCTGTCGCAACTGGCCCGGGTCCCCTGCGACGGCCAACCGCTCTGCGGGGATGTTCACGTCGAGGCTGATGCCGCGTTCCTCGGCAACGCCCGCGAACATCGAGGCGGCCTGACGGACGACCTCCGCCAGATCCACGGGCGTCGTCGTCGTCGGCGCGTGTTCGGTGGCGGACTCGGCGAGCAGCAGCAGGCCATTGGTCAGCTTCGAGAGGTACCTCGCCTCCTCGAGGACCGTCTCGAGCGACTCGCGGTACTCCGCAGCCGTGCGGTCGTGGGCCAGGGCCGCCTCGATCGCGCTCCGCACGGCGGCCAGCGGGCCGCGGAGCTCGTGGGCGGCGTCGGCCACGAACTGCTGCTGGCGGTCCACGTGAGCCGCCACGTCGTCGAGCAGGCCGTTGATCGTGAGGGCGAGATGATCGAGTTCGTCGCCCACGCCCCGGACGGGCAGGCGGTCGGTCAGACGGGAGGGATCGAGCCGGTCGGCGGTCCCGAGGATGTCCGCGACCGGCCGCGTGGACCGCACGGCGAGCCACCAGCCGGCCAGCGGTGTCAGCGCGCAGAGCACGGCCCCGACAAGCGTGAGCAGCCGCACGAGTGGCCGGAGCCGCGCGTCGAGGCCCGTCGTGTAGGTGCCGACGCGGACGTGAAACACGTCGGGACCCGCGGTCGCGATCCGTCGCCGCACGTAGCGGTACGGGCCCACCTGCACGATGTTCTCCTCACGGTCGAGGTTGAACGGCTTCGTGGCCGCGATCTCCTCCGGGCAATGCTCGCTCTTCCACAGGGTCCGGCCGTCCTGCGTGAGCAGGTGGCTGAACCAGCCGCGCTGCTCATGGCTCGCGGCCCGCCGCCGCATCTCGGCCACGACCGCGTCCATGTCGGGAAACAGGTCGTTGATGGCGAGCGCCACCTCGCCGACGCCGCCGCGGAGTTCCGCGTCTGCGGTGTCGTAGAGCGTCGCCCGTGCGGCGTAGCGGGCGGCGAGCAGCGTCGCCACGGTCATGGCCAGTACGATCGCCGTATTCCATGCGGCCAGCCGGTACCGGAGCGTGCCCCAGGACAGCCGATCGAGGAAGGACAGCCGATCGAGGAAGGACAGCCGATCGAGGAAGGGGAGCCGATCGAGGAAGGGGAGCCGATCGAGAAAGCGGAGCCGATCGAGAAAGCGGAGCCGCGGCGGCGAGGGAGGCCGATCAGGCGATCGCGAGCGCATAGCCGCGGCCCCGGATCGTGCTGATGAACGACACCTCACGGCCCTTGTCGAGTTTGCCCCGAAGCCGATTGATGTGGACCTCGATCACGTTCGTGGGTCCGTCCCAGTCGAAGCCCCAGACGTGCTCGCAGAGCATCTTCCGGGTGACCACCTGCCCCTGGAACCGCATCAGCAGCTCGAGGATGCTGAATTCGGTGGGCGTGAGCACGACGTCGCGACCCTCGAGCGACAGCCGCTTCGTGCCCAGCGCGAGCGTGAGAGGGCCGGCCTCGAGCAGCATGGCGGGCTTGTGGGCCGCGCGCCGGTGGACGGCCTCGATGCGGGCGAGCAACTCGTCCATTTCGAAGGGCTTTACGAGGTAGTCGTCGGCCCCGGCTTCGAAGCCCTGCAGCTTGTCGGGCGTGCCGCCCTTGGCGGTCAGGACGATCACCGGCGTCCGCACGCCCGCCGAGCGGGCCCGGCGCAGGACCTCGAGGCCGTCCACCTTGGGCAGCATGAGGTCGAGGAGGACGAGATCGCTGCCGAGGATCGTCTGGTCGCGCACTGCAGCCTCGCCGTCGGTGACGACGGTGCAGTCGTGGCCGGCCTCGCGGACGGCACGGGACACCGACCGGGCGATGGCGGGATCATCCTCGATGATGGCGACTTGCATGGGGTGCGGGATGAGAGCGTGTGGGGGGCCGTGTTCAGGGCTGACGCCAAGTATACCGAGTATACCGACTGGCTTCGCGGGACCGTCGGGGGGCGGGGAGGCCGTGGGTTGCGGGATTGTCAGGAAGATCCGCGAGTTCACCGCGGGGCGGTTCGCCGAACAGCGGGTTTTCGCTGTTCGGTTTCGCCACCGTGTGCAGACTGCCAGTCTGCACCTACGCGCTGCGCGGAGGCGATGCCGTGCCGAGGATGCCGTCCCTGAGTGGAGGCGGGCCCGGTCGGGTGTGCGGACGCTCCGCGGAGGTGGCGTCGCATGTCCGGTGTAGGTGCAGGTTGTTCAACCTGCACCCGGTCGCATCGAGCACGGGGGAGGGATTGTGGTGTGCGACGTGGATTGGCCATTGCGGCATGGGGTGGTTGGCCACCGGGTGCAGACTGCCAGTCTGCACCTACGCGCTGCGCGGCGGTGGCTCGTGTTCTTCGCGCGACGCTGGCGGGGACGGCCGCGTTGGCCATCGTTGGCGCGGGGCACGGCCCCGGCCGCTCACTCCCACTCGATCGTGGCGGGGGGCTTCGAGGAGACGTCGTACACGACGCGGTTCACCCCGCGGACCTCGTTGATGACCCGCGTCGAGATCCGGGCGAGGACCTCGTAGGGGAGGTGGCTCCAGTCGGCCGTCATGAAGTCCTCGGTCTCGACCGCGCGGACCGCGAGGGCGTCGTCGTACGTTCGCGCGTCGCCCATCACGCCCACGCTCCGCACCGGCAGGAGCACCGCGAAGGCCTGCGACACCTTCCGCATGAGGCCGGCCCGCTCGAGTTCCTCGAGCACGATCGCGTCGGCGTCACGAAGCGTGTCGAGCCGCGGCTTCGTCACCTCGCCGAGGCAGCGGACGGCCAGGCCCGGGCCCGGAAACGGATGCCGCCACACGATCCGCTCGGGGAGGCCGAGCTGGAGACCGAGCTGGCGGACCTCGTCCTTGAAGAGGTCACGGAGCGGTTCGACGAGCTCGAACTGCAGGTCCTCGGGCAGGCCGCCCACGTTGTGGTGGAGCTTGATGGTCGCCGCCGGGCCGTCCGCGGCCGCGCCGCTCTCGATCACGTCGGGATAGAGCGTGCCCTGGGCGAGGAACCGCGCGCCGCGGATCTTGGCCGCCTCGTCGGCGAAGCAGTCCACGAACGCCTTGCCGATCCGCCGGCGCTTCTCCTGCGGCTCGGTCACCCCCGCGAGCACCTCCAGGAACCGCGCCTCCGCCGGCACGACGTGGAGGTCGGTCGTGACGTGCGTCGTGCACTCCTCGAGGCCGGCGGCCGCCGCGGTCTTCCGCAGCAGCCCGTTGTCCACGAGGATGCACGACCGCGGGTCGCCGATCGCCCGCGAGTGGAGCGCCGCCACGACGGCCGCGGCCGCGCCGCCGGAGAGGCCGCAGATCACGCGGTCGGAGCCGATCCGCTCGCGGAGCGCCGCGATCGTGGCCGCGGCGAAGTC
>JBJTJO010000076.1:0-3980 GCA_046095965.1 Planctomycetaceae bacterium | reverse complement strand
AGGCCGCTCGCGCATCCCGATCACGTCGTAGAGCCGCTCGCGGCCGATCGCCGCCCGCATCGGGCCGCTGGCCATGGCGAAGAAGCCGGGGTAGTCGATCTTCCAGCCCGCGTACTGGGACGCCAGGCACGCGGCCACCGGCGCGTCGCTCGCGCCCGTCACCACGGGCCACGGGCATTCCGGCCATGCCCTGGCAAACGCGTCGTCCGCGCCCGCCGCGCGGAGCGTCACCTCGCCGAGGCCCGCCATCGCCGCGCGGGCCATGAGCAGCCCGGCCTCGACGCCGCCGGCGGCCCGCACGCCGCAGTCGACCACCCGGACGCCGCTGGTTTGCACGACCGCGACTTCCAACGCCGCGGCCCGGGCGACGAGTTGTGCGGCGATCGCGTGCGCTGCTTCGTTGAGGCTCATCCACGCCCTCCGGGATTCGACGCATAATGGCCTCACGCGATGGCGGCCACAATGCTCGGCCGCGAATCCCGACCGTTTCGCCCCGCAGGATCAGTCACCGTGCCCAGCCTGACCGTCGAGAACTACGTGAAGACGATCTGCCAGATCACCTCCGGCCAGGAGGGGCGGCCGGCCACGACCGGGCAGATCGCCGCCGCGCTCGGCGTGTCGCCGGGCACCGTCACCAGCATGCTCAAGACGCTCGACGCGGCGCGGCTGGCGACGCATCGGCCGTACGAGGGCGTGGCCCTGACCCGCGCCGGCCGCGTGCTGGCCCTGCGGATGATCCGTCGCCACCGGATCATCGAACTCTTCCTCATGCGGACGCTCGGCATGAGCTGGGACGCCGTCCACGACGAGGCTGAGCACATGGAGCACGCGATGAGCGACCTGCTCATCGACCGGATCGACGAGTTCCTCGGCCATCCCGACGTCGATCCCCACGGCGACCCGATCCCGCGCGGCGACGCCCAGGCGCTCGACGGCGACGGCCCCACGCGGTCGCTCGCGGACTGTGCGGCCGGCGACCGCTTCCGGCTGGCCCGCGTGCTCGACCAGTCGCCCGAGTTCCTCCGGTACCTGACGGCGAGTGGGCTGCCGCTGGGCGCGACGGGCGCCGTCGAGAAAAACCCGGACGGCGCCGGGCTCATGCGGGTGACGGTGGGCGACCGCCGCCTGTCGCTGGCGATCGACGCGGCCGGCAAGCTGCTCGTCGTCGATGCCTGAGCCGACTCAGCCGGCGAGTTCGCAGACGGCGCTCTGGCCGAGGCACTCGTCCACCTCGACCCGCAGCACGCCGGGGGCGGGCAGGCCGCGGGCGGCGAGCAGGCCGCGGAGTTCCCCGCCGATCCAGCGCGCGATCCACTCGGCCGTCGTGTTGGCCACGGGAAGGAGCACGCATTCGTCGGCGGGAAACACCCAGCGGCGGTCGCGGAACGTGACGGTCGTTTCGGCGCGGCCGCCGGGGCCGGGCGCGGTGCTGACCGCGAGGAACCGGTTCTGCGTGGGCAGGAGCATCCGGTGATCGAGCCGGGCGACGATCTCCGCGAGGGTGTCGCGGAGGGCGATGAAGTCCACCACCATGCCGTGCGGCCCGGGCGGTCCCTCGACGTCCACGCCCACGGTCCAGTTGTGCCCGTGCACCGCCTCGCAGAGGTCGTCGGCGAGCGTGATGAAGTGGCCCGCGCAGAAGACGTGGACGGCCTTCCGCAGCCGGACGGTGTAGCGGTCGATCGTCATCGGGGCGGTGGCGGCTCCAGGTGGCCCGCGAGCGCCGGCCGGCGTGCGGGATCGCGGAGCAGAATATAGAGCGCCGCGGCGACGAGGTCCGCCGTCGTGCCCGGGTTCACGCGAACCGGCGAGCGCAGGGAGCGGTCGAAGACGGCGGCCGCGTCGCGCCAGGCGGGGCCGGCGGCGCGGACGGCGGCCGCCCGCGCCGACACGTCCGCCGCGACGGCCGGCCCGTGGCGGCGGGCGACGAGCGAGTCGGGCTCCCGCGCGAGCTCGCGGAGGAAGGCCCGCACGATCGCGTCGCGGATGTCGGCCTCGGCGGCGATCTCCGTGGCGAGGTCGGCCGCGAGCCCGTTCACGAGGCCCGCGTAGCCGTCCGCCCAGAGGGCCGCGATCCGGTCGCGCGGGGCGGCGCTCCGCATCGCGGCCACGAGGTCGTCGGGCGGCGGTCCGTGCACGTCGTGCCGCTCGCTCGCACCCAGGCCGCCGGGCCGCGCCGCGGCGATCGCCGCCCACACGTCGGCCGCGTCATCGGGCCCGAGCCGCGCGAGCACCGCGCCGGCACCGCCGGCGTCGGGCGGCGCGTCGCTTGGAATCGCGGCGAGCGGCGCGATGGCGAGGATCATGCCGAGGTTGGCGTTGGACCGCGTGACGCGGCGGGACGCCTCGACCGACTCGCGCACGGTGCGGCCGAGCGGCGCGGCGGCGGCCCGCTCCATCACCGGCGCGATTCCGAGCGCCGCGGCCACGAGCTCGTCGTGGGCGAGGTCGGCGAAGTCAGCGCCGGGGTGGACGTTGCCCGGCTTGGGCGCCGCCGCCTCGAGGATGCACGCGGCGGCGGCGCACCAGCCGCGGCCCCACGGGGGGCACGACGCGGGGATGCGGGCGAGCGCGGCGCGGAAGTCGGGGTCGAGCGGTGCGGTCACGAGGGCGACGGGATCCCGGGGAGATGACGGCCGTGACGATCGTGAGGGTCGCGTGAGCGCTGCGGCGGCGGCCGGTCGCCAGCCCGTCGAGGGTACACTTTTCCCGGGCCGAGGCGCGGCCCACGTGAACAGGCCCGGGGCGTGGCGACAGGCATGGTGACCGGAACGGACGGCGTGGTGGCGAGCCCGCTCGGGCCCGAGTGCTTCATCAACCGCGAGTTGAGCTGGCTGGAGTTCAACCTCCGCGTGCTCGAGGAGGCGGAGAACCCCGAGAACCCGCTGCTCGAGCGGCTCAAGTTCCTCGCCATCTTCAGTTCGAACCTCGACGAGTTCTTCATGGTGCGGGTGTCGGGGCTGCGGGAGCAGGCCTTCGGCGAGAGCGCCCCGCAGGATTATTCGCCCGACGGGCTGACGCCGCTCGCGCAGCTCACGGCTATCGCGGCCCGCACGCAGGAACTCGTGGCGCGGCAGTACCGCTGCCTGCGGGAGGGCGTGGGGCCGGCGCTCGAGGCGGAGGGCTTCCGCCTGCTCCGCTACGCGACGCTCGAGGGCGCCCAGCGCGACCAGGTGGACCGCTTCTTCCGCGAGCGCGCCCTGCCGATCCTGACGCCGATGGCCGTCGATCCGGCGCACCCCTCGCCGCGCTACCACAACCGCGGACTGTACCTCGGCGTGATGCTCCACCGCCGCGAGGGCATCGGGCCCAAGCGGATGTTCGCGGTCGTGCAGGTGCCGCAGGTGCTGCCCCGGATCGTGGCGCTCGACGGGAGCGAGCCGGGCCGGATGTCCTTCGTGCTCCTCGAGGACGTGGTGGCCGCGCGGCTGCCCGAGTTGTTCGGCGGCTTCGACGTGGACTCCTGGACCACCTTCCGGATCACGCGTGACAGCGACCTCGAGCTGCTCGAGCAGGAGTCGGACGACATGCTCAAGCTCATCGAGGACCGGCTCAAGGCCCGGCAGCGCGGGCAGGGCGTGCGGCTCGAGGTCGCCGCGCAGGCCGACGAGGCGATCACCCGGACGATCATCGAGGACGAGGGGCTCCTGGGCGCGGAGGGGCGCGGCGACCGCTACGGCGAGGTGTATCGCATCGACGGCCCGCTCGACCTGACGGCGCTCTGGGAGTTGTACAGGCTGCCCGGCTACGAGCGGCTCCGCGAGAAGCCGTTCACGCCGCGGCCGCCGCGGGGGCTGGAGCGGCGCGGGGGGGACATCTTCGCCGCCATCGCCCAGCGCGACGTGCTCCTCCACCATCCCTTCGACTCGTTCGACCCGGTGGTGGAGTTCGTCACGAGCGCCGCGAGCGACCCGCGAGTGCTCGCCATCAAGCAGACGCTCTACCGCACGAGCGGCGACTCGCCGATTCCCCGGGCCCTC
>JBJTJO010000075.1:0-22578 GCA_046095965.1 Planctomycetaceae bacterium | reverse complement strand
ATGTATTCGAGGTCGAACCGCTCGGCGCTCGGCAGGTTGTAGTCGAGCTGCACCGTGCCGAGCTGCCACTCGCGGCCGAGCGAGTCGTTGACGACGAAGTCGATCTTGGGGCCGTAGAAGGCCGCCTCGCCCGGCTCGGGCTCGCAGCCGGGCAGGTTCATGCGGCGGGCCACCCGTTCGATCGCGGCCTCGGCCTCGGCCCACCGCTCGGGCGGGCCGACGTACTTGTCGCTCGTGGGATCGCGGAACCCGAGCCGCACGCGGAAGTTCTCGAAGGCCAGACTCTCGAGCACCTTCAGCGTGAAGGCGATGCAGCCCTCGACCTCCGCCTCGACCTGCTCGGGCGTGCAGAAGATGTGGGCGTCGTCCTGCGTGAAGCCCCGGACCCGCGTCATGCCGCCGAGCTCGCCCGACTGCTCGTAGCGATAGACCGTGCCGAACTCGGCGAGCCGCAAAGGTAAATCCTTGTAGCTGTGGGGCCGCGCCTTGTAGATCATCGTGTGGTGCGGGCAGTTCATCGGCTTGAGCAGGTACTGCTCGTCGTCGCTCATCGCGATCGGCTTGAACTGGCTGTCGGCGTAGTAGGGATAGTGGCCCGAGATCTTGTAGAGATCCACCTTGCCGATGTGGGGCGTGTAGACCGGCTGGTAGCCGCGGGCGGCAAGCTCCTCGCGGACGAAGCCCTCGAGCGTGGCCCGCAGCGTGGCCCCCTTGGGCATCCAGAGCACGAGGCCGGAGCCCACGAGCGGGCTCGTCGTGAAGAGGTCGAGCTGCTTGCCGAGCACGCGGTGGTCGCGGCGGCGGGCTTCCTCGAGCGCCGCGAGGTGGGCGTCGAGGTCGGCCTGCGTGAACCAGGCGGTGCCGTAGAGCCGCTGGAGCTGGGCGTTGTTGGCGTCCCCCTTCCAGTAGGCGCCGGCGATGTTCGTGAGCTTGAAGGCGCCGATGCAGCCCGGGCTCGGCACGTGCGGACCGCGACAGAGATCGACGAACTCCCCCTGCCGATAGAAGGAGAGCGCGGGATGCTGGCCGAGGCCGGTCTCGATGTGCTCGGCCTTCAGTGGCTGGTTGAGTCCGCGGACGATCTCCACGGCCTTCTCCCGCGGCACCTCGACCCGCTCGAAGGCCTCGTCGGCCTCGATGATCCGTCGCATCTCGGCCTCGATGGCCGGGAGATCCTCGTCGGTGATGGGCCGGCTGGCGCGCATGTCGTAATAGAATCCCGCGCCGACAGTGGGGCCGAAGGCGAGTTCCACCCCCTCGAAGAGCCGCATCACGGCCCGGGCCATGACGTGGGCCGCCGAGTGCCGCATGACGCCGAGGGCCCGCGGGTCGCCCGCATACAGGGGCTCGACGGCCACCGTGCCGGCCTCGGGCAGCGGCGCGTCGAGGCCCACGGTCTTGCCGTCGAGCACCGCGGCGATCGGCTGCTTCTTCGCGGACGCCGGCAACGCCTCGCCCACCGGTGACCCGGCTGGGCACTCGCGGACGGAGCCATCGGGCAGCGTGACGGTGGGCATGGTGGAGACCCGGGAGCGTGGTTTTTTGCGGCAAACCCGCAGCGTATCCGCGGTGCGCGGCGGCGGGCAAGGCAGCCGCCCGGACCGCGCGGTTCCCGCACCGGGCGCACGCTCGTCGCTTGACTGGCCCCGGAACAGGCGCGAGACTCTCCGTACCGACTCTGCGGGCGATTAGCTCAGTTGGTTAGAGCACCAGCTCGACAAGCTGGGGGTCATAGGTTCGAGTCCTATATCGCCCACTGCTCCCTTTTGGTCCCGCGTCTGCGGGCTGCGCGGCTCCGCCAACGCGGGGCGGAGCCGCTCCTGAACCGTTTTTTCACGCGATGCGTATGAAATCCTAACGGTCGCGCGGCAGGCTGCGCGGCCGGTGCACCGGGCGGGTCGCCCGGGCAGGGATGCGACGCCTTCCGTGGAGGGAGCCATGAACCGCGAGAACCTGTTGGACCTGTGTGCCCGCTGGGCCGGCGGTCGCGACCGGGTGGCCGTGGGCAGGGTTACGATCGCCGCCGACCTGGCGGACCCGGTGCCCGAGATCATGCGGAGCTTCCGCCGGGCCGAGATCTCGGAGAGCGAGAAGAACGCGCTCTTGTCGCTCGTGTGCGACACCGAGGAGGCCGTGGACTGCTGCGCCGAGACGGCCTGCGTCCGCGACGAGTGGGCCGACGAGCACGAGATCCCGGGCGACGACGACTGACCTCCGCGGCCGGCCTGCGGTTTCCGCCGGGCGCTCTGCGGCTCACCAGGAGCCGTAGCAGCCCACCGAGAAGCCCTGGCAGAATGTCTGGCCGCCGGCGTCGATGTCGTGGAGGTCCTTGTTGTCGAGGTTGAGCTGCCGCTCGCTCGTGGCGATGCCGGCCACCCAGAGGATGTCGTAGCCGGCCTGGAACGAGAAGTTCGGTGTGACCTGCCAGCCGGCCATGACCGTCATGTCGCCGAGGAATCCGGCGCCCACCTGCGACGCGGCGTCGGACAGGTTGATGGTGGTGGGACCGACCGTGGTGGTGGTGTTCACGCCATTGGCGTACTGCGACATGCTCGCGAACGAGATGGCCGGTGCGGCCCGGCCCCGCAGGCCCCAGTAGAAGTACTCGTTCTGGCTGATGAGTTCGGCTCCGAGGTTCAGGCCGAGCAGCCAGTTCTCGGTGCCGATCCGGTAGAACCCGCCGAACTGCGATGGCGGCGCGGGGGGCAGATTGTTGACGCCGAGGTCGGGCCGTGACGCCTGCATCGTGAAGCCCTCGGTCACCCGCGCCAGCCGGGCGCCGACGAACATCCCCGGGAGGTAGGCGCGTTCCGCGTGCTTCGTCCAGTCCCCTCCGGGAGACATGACGAGCTGGTCGCGGCCCAGCCGCCGGCGGAGCTTGTAGTTCCACTCCCAACTGTTGAAGTCGGAGCGGACGGTCGTCTCGTAGCGGTTGGCCGCATTGAAGCCGGGCGCCGAGGGATTGAGCGGCGTCACGAGCACGCCGTTCTCGAGGGCGTTCCACCCGGCGTAGTCGTACCAGTTCATGGCACCGTAGTAGATGAACTCGAGCGACCGGTCCCGGTCCACGAAGTCTCGGCCGAGTGACTTGCCGATCGTGATGCGGGCTCCCGGGGAGACGTCGAACGGCTGGCCCGTGGTCGTGTAGTTGATCCGGGCGACGGGAACGCCGCCGATGAACTGGACGTCCTCGACGATCTTCTGCCGGTTCTCGCGACTCCGCTGCATCCACATCGACTCGGCACCCACGTACCAGCCGCCGCTCCAGAACCAGCGGCCCGAGCTGGCCTCGAAGGGCATCTCCTCGACGCCGAACTCCTCGACGAGCATGCCCCGCGAGGCGTCCGCCGAAACGTCGAGCACCTCGGGAGGCGCGACGACCGACTGCTCCGGCAGTCGTGGCGCCGGCAGCGGCTCGTCGGAGAGCAGGATCTCCCCGGGGCCGGGGGCGAGAAGGGGCTCGGCGAGATCGAGCATCAGCGGCCCGCCGGCCGCGACAGGTTCGGCGGCGTCCCCCGGCCAGGCAGCCGCGGCGAGCCCGACGAGCGTGGCCGCCACGAACGGGCGGAGGCGGTGCGACAGCGGAAGGAAGGTCACGGAACGATCCCCTGGCGTACGGCGTGATCGACGTCCGGCCACGCCCGCAGGATCATCGTCACCGTCAGCACCGTCCTTGCAGGAATTTTCGGCACGATCGGGCGGAAACCACCCGACTTGCCCCGCTTGCCGCGCCCGGGCCGCGACGACACCCCCGTCGCATGCCGGTCAGCCCGCAGAATCCGCGCGGTGCTGGAGCCGCCGGTCTCCCGCGCCCGATGGGTTATCCAGGCATCCCCGCTTCACAGAGAGACCCATGCTCCCCAAGCGCCACCACCTGCTCCTCACCGGCCTGCTCCTGTTCATGGCCGGCGTGCAGTTTCGAGTCGTCGAGTCGTTCACGCTCAACGAGCGCTCGACCCGCCTCGTGGCGGCCGAGATGGGGGGCGCGGCGGCACCGGTGGCGTGGTCGGGTGCCCCGGTCCGCAAGGTGGTCTCGCCGCCGCGGTGGCTCGGCCTGGCGCTCATGTCGGTGGGCGCCGTGCTGACCGCCAAGAGCCTGTCGATGCGGGGCGCTGTCTGACGCCGCCGGGAGTCGGGCACCAAACCCCGGCTTGTTACGCGGCGTCCACGCCCTGGGGCACCGGAGCCGGGTTCTCGCCGAAGTAGTACTTCCGCGCGTCGGGGTTCGCGAGCACCTCCTCGGCCGTGCCGTGGCAGAGCACCGTGCCGGCGCGGATCACGTAGCTGCGGTCGGTGATCGCGAGCGTCTCCCGCTCGCGGTGATCGGTGATCAGGATCGAGATGCCGTCGTCCCGCAGGGAGCGGATGATCTTCTGGATCGAGTGGATCGTGACCGGGTCGATGCCCGTGAAGGGCTCGTCGAGAAGGATGATCCGCGGCTCCGTGATGAGGCAGCGGGCGATCTCGAGCCGCCGCTTCTCGCCCCCTGAGATGTAGTGGGCCTTCGAGCGGCGGATCTTCACGATGTCGAACTGCTCGAGGAGCTCCTCGCAGCGCCGGCGTCGCTCCTTGGGCGCCATGCCGGAGAGTTCCATGATCGCGAGCAGGTTCTGCTCGACGGTGAGCTTGCGGAACACGCTCTGCTCCTGGGCGAGGTAGCCCATGCCGCCGTCCCGAGCCCGCTTGTGCATCGGCCAGTCGGTGATCTCCGCGTCGTCGAGGAGCACGCGACCCGCGTCGGGAATGACCATCCCGCAGGTCATGCGGAAACTCGTGGTCTTGCCCGCGCCGTTGGGGCCGAGCAGCCCCACGATTTCGCCGGCCTCGACGTGGAAGTCCACGCCGTCCACGACCCGCCGCCGGCCGTAGTTCTTCACGAGCCCTTCGACGCTCAACAGCGGCATCCGCGGTCCTCCGTCACCGGACGAACCGCATCCTCGCGAAGTTGGGGAGGAAGGGCAATCGCAGTTCCCAGGTGCCAATTTTCAGCGGAATGCTCCATGTCGTGGGCACGCCGTGGGGCCAGAACACCACGAGCGCGCGGCCCACGATGAGCCTCCGGTCCACGTGGTGGCCGCCGGACCAGAAGCGGCTGTCGGCACTGGCGGCGGAATTGTCGCCGAGCATGAAGAACTGGTCCGCCTCGAGGACGTATTCCGTTCCGGACGTCTCGGGGACGGCCCCGCCCATGACGGCCGTGGAGTTGCCGGCGATGTAGTAGACGTCTCGGAGGACGCGGAGGGCCGAGACCCGGACGTCGGCGCCGCGCACCGTGATCCCCGCCGGGGCCAGGTCGCCCGGTTCGGCGTCACCGGGCCGGCCACCGCCGGCTACGGGGAGGGCCCGGGCCGCATCCGAAACGCTCCGCGCCCACGTCGTCGGCCGGTCGAACGCCACGCGGCGTCCATTCACGAACAGCGACAGTTCATCGTCCACGTTGGCGAACAAGAGCCGCCAGCGGCCACGGCCGCGGACGGCCGACTGGGCCGTCGCCTCGACACCCCCGTCGGGCCCCGGCCGCACGAGCGTCGCGGTGCCGGCGTCGAGGTCGAACGTGCAGGCGTGCGTGACCCCCGCCTCGACGAGGTCGAGCGTGACGGTCCCGGCCGCTGCGCGGCTCTCGAGTTCCATCTCGAGCCCGAGGTCGCCGACCCAGTGGGCCCCGTCTACGAGGAGCATCGATCGTGGCAGGGCCCGCAGCCGGGCGCCGGCGACGGAGGTGTTGTAGGGCTGGAAGTCGCCGATGACCGCCGGCACGGGGTCGCGATCGCCATTGGCGGCGGCCCCCGCTCCGCGTCCCGGCAGGAGGCGGCGGAAGCGGAGCGTGGCCGAGGCGGCCGCAGGGCACGTCGCGGCGAACGAGCGGCCCTCGTCCGCGGTCGTCCAGCGGCAGCCGGCCGCGGCGTCGGGGCCGGACCAGTCGGTCCACGGAATCGGCGTATCGGCGGCCGCGTCATCGCCGCCGGTCACGTGCCGGCTGTCGCTCACGCACTGCAGCATCGCCACGAGCGTGTCGGCGGGCTTGCGGGCGATGGCGGGCGCGTCGCCGGCGCGGGCGATCCAGACGTCGCCGCCGGCGATCGCCACGGTCTCGCCGGGCAGTCCCACGAGCCGCTTGATGTAGTTCGTCTTCGCGTCCTCCGGATACTTGAAGACCACGACGTCCCAGCGGGCAGGCTCCCGGAAGTCGTAGGCGATCTTGTCCACGAGGATGCGGTCGCCGTTGAACGAGTCGAGCCGCGGGTCGTGCCACGCGATCTGCCGCCGGTCGAACTCCCGCACGAAGCCGCAGTTCGGGCAGTCGGCCCGCGTCGGTCCCAGGCCGTCGCGAACCCGGCCCGCGGCCTCGTCCACCTCGTGGCTGCAGCCCACGCGGAACGCCGTGCCGCAGGACTCGCAGACGAGGTCCTTGTGCCGGCCCATGAGCGTGGGCGCCATCGAGCCGGTCGGGATCACGAAGGCCTCCGCCTCGAAGGCCTTGAAGATCAGGGCCAGCGTGAAGGCCACGACGATCGACTCGATCGTCTCGCGGCCGTTCCCTCGCGAGTCCCGCACCGCGGCACCCGGCGGGCGGTCCGCCATCCGTCCGGAGGCCGGCCGGCCGACGGCGACGGAGCGTGGGGCGGAACGCGGCACGACGAGACACTCCGGGGATCGGGCCGGCGGCACTCTACCAGATCACCCGGCCGGCAGCGATCCGGCACAATGCTCCGGAGACCCACGCCGCGCGCCGCGCCATGCCCCGCTTCACCCACGTCCGCCACCGCACGCCCGAGCCGCTCGCCGCGCCGCGCGAGCTCGTCGTCGCCGGCGCGGCGATGCGGAGCCACGTGTACCGGTCGCACATCGTCCGCACCGGCGGCTGCTTCGGCATCGCGCGGGTCGTCGCCACCGGCGCGGCCGGCCTCCACGGCAGGATCGCCCGCGACGGAGCCGAGCGCGTGACGCTCGACGTGCACCGCAGCCTGCCGCCGGTGCTCGACCGGCTCGCGGCCGAGGGCTACGAGCTCGTGGGGCTCGAGCAGGCCACCGACTCGGAGCGGCTCTTCGACTTCCGCTTCCGCCCGCGGACCGTCCTCATCGTCGGCAACGAGCGGGCCGGGCTCGAGCCCGACGTGCTCGCGCGGCTCGAGCGCGTGGCCGAGATCCCGATGGCGGGGCTGCCGCACAGCCTCAACGCGGCGACCGCGACCGCGATCGCGGTCTACGAGTACTGCCGCCAGCACCCGGGGCCGTCATGACGCTCGTCATCGGCACCGACGAGGCGGGCTACGGCCCGAACCTCGGCCCGCTCGTGGTGGCCGCGACCGCCTGGCACGTGGCCGCTCCACCGGAGGCGGCGGAGGCTTTGCTCGCGGCGGCCGTGGCCGAGGCGCGCCACGCCGACGGCCGGCCATTGTGGGCCGACTCGAAACAGGTGCTCCGCGGCGCGGGGGGCTTCGCCGCGCTCGAGACAGGAGCGCTTGTGGGGCTCGCGCTCGCCACGGGGGCCGTACCCGCATCGTGGTCGGCCGTCGCGGGGGCGAGCGACGCGGGGCCGCTGGAGACCGCCCCCGAGGACGCGGCCCTGGCGGCGCTCGCCCTGCCGATCGAGGCCGCACGGGACGCCGTGACGGGCCTCGTGACCGGCGTCCGCGCCCGGCTCGCGACCCATGGTGTCGAACTCGCGGCGGTGCGCGTGCACGTCGTGCGGCCGGGCGCGTTCAACGCGATCCTCGACCGCGGCCTCAACAAGTCGGACCTCCTCTCGCAGGCCACGCTCGACCTGGCCGCGACGACGCGGGCCGACGCGACCGGGCCCACGCTCGTCTGGTGCGACCGGCACGGCGGCCGGCGGCGCTACGCCGGCCTGGTGGCCCGGCACTTCGGCGCCACGCTCGTGCAGGCCGCCGAGGAGACCGCCGCCCGGTCGTCCTACGAGGTCCCGGCGGCTTCCCTGCGGGTCGAGTTCAGCGTCGGCGGCGAGGCCCGGGCGCCGGTGGCGCTGGCGAGCATGACCGCCAAGTACGTCCGCGAGCTGGCGATGCGGGCCTTCAACACCCACTGGGGCGCCCGGTGCCCCGGGCTCGAGCCCACCGCGGGCTATCCGGTCGATGCCGCCCGCTGGCGTCGCGAGGCCGGCGCCGCGGTCGAGCGCGCGGGAGTCGCCTGGGACGAAATCTGGCGCCGGGCGTGACCCCGTCCTCGCCTCTCCCTCTGGGAGAGGCCGGCCGTAGGCCGGGTGAGGGTGCAGGGGCGGTTGCAGGGGCGACGGGGGCACCCTCACCCCGGCCCTCTCGCAAAGGGAGAGGGAGAGATGAGGGCAGCCCCTCTCCCAGAGCAAGAGGGGGGAGCATTGCGGTGCGCCCCGCCGCCACGCACAATTCGCGTCATGCCCACGCTCACCACGCGGCTCTACATCGTCCGCCACGCCACGGCCGAGGACGTCGGCGACGTCGGCGACGACCACGCGCGGCGGCTGACGAAGAAGGGACGCAAGTCGTTCGCGCGGCTCGTGCGGCGACTGGCCGAGGCGGGGATGGAGGTGGACCTCGTCGCCACCAGCCCGCTCGTGCGGGCTCGGGAGACGGCCGAGATCCTCGCGGCGGAACTCGACTGCCCGCGGGTGGAGGTCGTGGACGCCCTGGCGCCGGGATGCGACTGGGAGTCGGTCGTCGGCTGGACCGTGCAGCAGGATGCCGCGCGGGTCGCCTGGGTGGGGCATGCGCCCTGCGTGGGCCGGCTGGTGGCGCTGTCGGTCGGCGACGGCTCGGCCGCGATCCGCATGGCCAAGGGGGCCGTGGCCGCGATCCGGCTCGACGACGGGCCCGGTCAGGCCGGCGAACTCGACTGGCTCGCGACACCGGATTTGGCTGGCTGAACCCGACGGACGGGCCGGGCCCCGCTCCACGCCGGCATGGTTTCGGTCTACACTTCCCCGGATCGGATGCGGTCGGGTCGCATCCGCGCCTCGACGCTTCGTCCCGTGGAGTCCAGCTCGTGACCGCCTCGCCCATCCACCGTCTCCCGCACTGCGGGTTGCTCGTGTCTCTCTCCGCCGCCCTGGTGCTCGGCTGCGCGCCGCAGGGCGGGCCCGGCGCCGGCGCCACGGGCCAGGCCGTCGAAACGATCGAGGTGGTCGCGATCGAGGAGCCGAAGCCCGCCGGCGGCACGCTGGCGGAGACCGCGGGCGCGGTGCGCCGCGCGGTCGAGGAGACGCAGGCGGCCGCGGCGGCCGCCGATCGGCGGATCGAGGAGGCCGCCCAGTCGTCGATCGACGCGCCGCGGCCGACGCCGCCTGCCGAGCCGACCGCCGCGGCTGAGCCGGCGCAGCCTGCCGAGCCGGCGCCCGTGCCCGCCCCGGAGCGGCCGGCCGCCGCACGGGCCGACGCCGCTCCCGAGGTCCGCGAGCGGGTCGCCCTCGGCGACCCGTCGCTCACGGCCGGCGTGCCCGGCAGCGGACCGGTCACGGTGCCGCAGATCGAGGCCTGGCTCGCCGACCCGCGAAACTTCATCACGCTCGACCCCGTGCTGCCGCTGGGGCTCTCGCAGGGTGCCGCGCAGGTCACCGGCCTCGACAAGAATCCGCTCACGCGGGCCAAGATCGAGCTCGGCCGCCAGCTCTATTTCGACACGCGACTCTCGGCCGACTCGACCGTCAGTTGCGCCAGCTGCCACGACCCGGCCCAGGGCTATTCCGCGCACACGAAGACGGGCAAGGGCATCCGCGGCCAGATGGGAGGCCGCAACTCGCCGGCGTCGTCCAACCGCATCCTCTCGGGCCCGCAGTTCTGGGACGGCCGCGCCGACTCGCTCGAGGCCCAGGCCGTCGGCCCGATCCAGAACCCGATCGAGATGGGCTTCACGCACGAGGGCGTCGTCAAGCGGCTCGCGGGGCTCCCGGTCTACGCAAAGCAGTTCGAGAAGATCTTCGGCGAGCTGACGATCGACCGCGTGGGCCAGGCGATCGCCGCCTTCGAGCGGGTGCTCGTCACCGGTCCGTCCCCCTACGACTACGAGGAGCAGTGGCGGCCGCTCGCCGACCTCGACGCCGAGGACCTCGCCGACGACGCCGAACTCGCCCGCCGGCACGCCGCGGCCAAGGAGGCCGTCGCGGCGCACCCGATGTCGGCCGAGGCGAAGCGCGGCCGCGAGATCTTCTTCACCGAGAAGGGCAACTGCACCGCCTGCCACGTGGGGGCGAACCTCGCCGACGAGAAATACCACAACATCGGCATCGGCATGGACAAGGAGAGCCCCGACGTCGGCCGGTTCGCGGTGACCAAGGACGAGAAGGACACCGGCGCCTTCAAGACGCCGACGATCCGCAACGTCGCGCAGTCGGCGCCCTACATGCACGACGGCTCCGTGGCCACGCTCGAGGAGGTGGTCGAGTGGTACGACAAGGGCGGCCATCCGAACCCGCACCTGAGCGACAAGATCCGGCCGCTCAAGCTCACGGCGGAGGAGAAGTCAGACCTCGTCGCGTTCATGCTGGCCTGCACGGGACCGACTCCGCCGGTGGAGACCGGACGGCTGCCCGCCGATGCGGAGTGACCTCGTGCCGCTCGCCGCGGCGACGCCGCCGCTGTACGCGGGCGTCGATCTCGGCGGGACCAACATCAAGAGCGCCCTCGTCGATGACGTGGGCCGGCTTCTGGCCTTCCGCGTCGAGCCGACGCACGCGACACGCGGGCCCGAGGACGCGGCCGCGCGGATGGGCCGCAGCGTGCACACGCTCGCCGCCGACGTGGGTCTCGCGGCGGCCGATGTGGCGCGGGTGGGACTCGGATCGCCCGGCCCGCTCGACATCCCCGCCGGCCGGATCGTGCGGGCGGGCAACCTGCCCGGCTGGGACGACTTTCCCCTGCGCGACCGCGTGGCCGCGCACGCCGGCCGGCCGGTGACCTTCGCCAACGACGCCAACGCCGCGGCATACGGCGAGTTCTGGACGGGCTCGGGCCGCGGGCTCCGCAGCCTCGTGATGCTCACGCTCGGCACCGGCGTGGGGGGCGGCATCATCATCGACGACGTGAACGTCGAGGGGGAACACAGCCACGGCTCCGAGTGCGGCCATATGCTCGTCGATCCGTCGCCCGGGGCCCGCGTCTGTCCCTGCGGGCAACCCGGGCACCTCGAGGCCTACGCGAGCGCGACGTCGCTCGTGGCGATGGCCCGCGAGCGGCTCGCGGCCGGCGCGGGCGGCCCGCTCGCCGCCGCCGTGGCCGCGGGCGAGGAGCTCACGACGGTGCTCCTCGGCCGCCTCGCGGGCGCCGGCGACGAGGTGTCGCAGGGCGTGCTCCTCGAGGCGGCCCGGTGGCTGGGGATCGGCATCGTCTCGCTCATGCACGCCATCGACCCGGCCGCCGTGGTGATCGGCGGGGCGATGACCTTCGGCGGCGCGGCCGACCCGGTCGGGAAACTGTTCCTCGACCGCGTCCGGGGCGAGGTCCGGACCCGGGCCTTCCCCCTGCTCGCGGACCGCACGCCGATCCGCTATGCCACCCTCGGCGGCGACGCCGGCTCGATCGGGGCAGCCGGCCTGGCCCGCCTCGACCACCGGCGCGGGTAGGATGGCGGCATGAGCATCGACTGCCGGCACATCCGCAACTTCTCCATCATCGCCCACATCGACCACGGCAAGAGCACGCTCGCCGACCGGCTGCTCGAGCGCACGGGCACCGTGGAGAAGCGTCAGCTCAAGGAGCAGATGCTCGACGACATGGAACTCGAGCGGCAGCGCGGCATCACGATCAAGGCCCGGGCCGTGCGGATGGAATTCGTGCACGCGGGCGAGCGCTACGAGCTCAACCTCATCGACACGCCCGGCCACGTCGACTTCCACTACGAGGTCTCCCGCAGTCTCGCGTGCTGCGAAGGTGCCGTGCTCCTCGTGGACGCGTTCCAGGGGGTCGAGGCCCAGACCGTGGCCAATGCCTACGCCGCCATCAACCAGAACCTGGCCATCGTCCCGGTGATCAACAAGGTGGACCTCGTCCACGCCCGGGTGGACGAGGTGCTCCTGGAGATGGAGCAGAGCCTCGCCATCGACGCCTCCGAGGTCATCAAGGCGAGCGCCAAGACCGGCATCGGTATCGACGACCTGCTCGCGGCGATCGTGGAGCGGATTCCGCCGCCGCAGGGCGACCCCGAGGCCACGCTCCGCGCGATGATCTTCGACAGCCACTACGACAGCTACCGCGGCGCCATCACCTACGTGCGGCTCGTGGACGGCCGGATCACGAAGGGGCAGAAGATCCGCTTTCTCCGCACCGGCGCCACGCACGAGGTGCTGGAACTCGGCCAGTTCGTGCCCCAGCGCCGGGCCTGCGACGAGCTCGTGGCCGGTCAGGTGGGCTACCTCGTCTGCAACATCAAGGACGTCAAGCAGGTCCACATCGGCGACACGGTGACGATCCCCGGCGACCTCGGCTCGGCGCCCCTGCCCGGCTACAAGCCGCCTCAGCGGATGGTCTACTGCGGCCTCTATCCGAGCGAGGGGGAAAACTTCGAGGAGCTCCGTGACTCGCTCGAGAAACTGGCCATCAACGATCCGTCGTTCGAATACGCCCCCGAGTCGAGCGAGGCACTCGGCTTCGGCTTCCGCTGCGGGTTCCTGGGGCTCCTGCACATGGAGATCATCCAGCAGCGGCTGGAGCAGGAGGCCGATCTCGACCTCGTGCAGACCGCCCCCAACGTCACCTACCAGATCCTCAAGAGCAACGGCGAGACGATCGAGATCACGAACCCGCAGGACGTCCCCGACTCCGGACAGATCGAGGAATTCCGCCAGCCGATCGTGCGGACGAACTTCCTCGTGCCGGTGGAGCACATCGGGCCGGTCATGCAGCTGTGCACCGACCGCCGCGGCACCTACCTCAAGACCGAGTACCTCTCGCCCACCCGGGCCATGCTCTCCTTCGACCTGCCGCTCGCGGAGGTGATCTACGACCTCCACGACAAGCTCAAGAGCGTGACACGGGGCTACGGCACGATGGACTACGAACTGATCGGATACTTTCCCGCCGACCTCGTGAGATTGGACATCCTCGTGGGGAGCAAGAAGGTCGATGCCCTCTCGATCATCTGCGACCGCCGCGATGCCGACCGCCGCGGCCGGGCCATCGTCAAGAAGCTCCGCGGCGAGATCGACCGCCACATGTTCGAGATCGCCCTGCAGGCCGCCATCGGCACGAAGATCATCGCCCGCGAGACGATCTCCGCGATCCGGAAGAACGTCACCGCCAAGTGCTACGGCGGGGACATCTCCCGCAAGAAGAAGCTGTGGGCGAAGCAGAAGGAGGGCAAGAAGCGGATGAAGAGCATCGGCTCGGTGGACATCCCGCAGAAGGCCTTCATGGCCGTGCTCGACACGGGTACCGAGCGGCAGTGACCCGCGGCCGCGAGGCCGCCGGCCGGCGACTCCAGGATGGCCGGCTCGCGGCGCGACTCAGCCCGCGGCCGGGGCCGCGGGCACCTTGGCGGGCACGGAATTCGGCGGCAGCGCCGCTCCCGCCGCCGGAACCGCATTCGCCGCCGGCCCGACGGCTGCAGGCGTTCCGGCTGATTTCACCGGCTGCGGCTTCGACGGCAGCGTGTTCGTCTTGATGCCCGAGGGGGAGACCGACTGGGTCGTGACCACGCTCGGCTGCTCCTTGTCGCGGAACAACTCCCAGCCCTTGTCCGTCGCCTTGAAGTGGTAACTTCCCTCGGTGATCGTGTAGCGGGCCTGACCGAAATCAATACCGGCGTCCGACCGGCCACGGGAGAAACGGACCTCATACTTTCCCTTGGTCGGGAGCTTCTGCTCCTGGCCGGCCTGGATGGTCGCCGACTCCCGGCCGTCGATGACGTACGTGACCGAGCCCCCCTCTTCGGCCTCCAGCACGATCGTCACGCCCGGCCCCCTGTAGGGCAGGCTGTTTTGCACCACCGCAGGCGAGACGACCTGCTGGCTGGGGTACGCGGGAACGTAGGAGTTGCTGGGGTAGTAGTTGGATGGGTAGGGCTTGACGTAGCCGTTGTGGTTGTGGTGGTGGTGGTGCCCATCGTGCCAACCGCCGTTGTTGAACCCGCCGTTGTTGAACCCGCCGTTGTCGTTCGCCGCGTCGTTCATCCCCTCCACAAACCCTTCCACGAATGCGTCGAGCAGCCCCTGTCCGCGAGCGGGCGCGCAAACTACGAGGGCGACGAATCCAAGCACGAGAAACGGCGGGCGTGCCATGACGGAACTCCTGAAGGACGGACGACGGGAGACTGACCAGCGGCAGACGGGCAGCCCACGAGGCCGAACCCTCCCCAAAGGGTACTCCCGCCGCCGGGAGGGTCAAACCGGGTTGCGTCGGTCCCCCTGTGCCGCCCGCGCCAGGGCATCCCGGCGTGCAGCCCCCGCGACGCGGCAGGAGGGACCGGTCCCCGCCGCGGCCGCGGGTGTCCCACGGTTTTGGCCCACGCGTGGCACCCACCATCTCCCGGCATCACCCGCCGGCCCCCGGCGTCGCGGGCGGCGTCCGCGATGGCAGCACGTTCGTCCGGATGCCCGCGGGGGTGGCCGACGGGGTCGTGACGATGTTCGGCTGATCTTTGTCGCGAAACAACTCCCAGCCCCGGTCCGTCACCTTGAAGTGGTAGTTGCCCTCGGTGATCGTGTAGCGGGCCTCGCCGAATTCCCGTCCATCCTCGGTCCGGCCGCGGGAGAAGCGGATCTCGTACTTGCCCTTGCTCGTCAGCGTCTGCGCCTGCCCGGCCTGGATCGTGGCCGACTCCCTGCCGTCGATCGTGTAGGCGACCGCGCCCCCTTCCTGCTGCTCCAGCACGATCGTCACGCCCGGGCCCGTGTAGGGCAACGCGTTCTGCATCACGGGGGCCGCGGTGACCGGCGTGGACGGGGACACGTAGATCGGACTCGAGTAGCTCGGATAGGTCGGGTAACTCGGGGTGTACCAATGGGAAGAGCCGTGGTGGTGATGGTGATGGTGATATTGGGCGCGGGCCGGCGCGGGGGCGGTGAGCATGACGATTCCCGCGATGCACAAGATCGAGCGCGACATGGGTTGGCCTCCTGGAAGCGGTGACCCGGCGACGATCGACGACGGGTCGGGGACGACGGGCGGAGGTTTCGGCCCTCCGGCACCGGGCACGGATCCGGCGCGGAGGAATCAATAGTGTGTCCGAGAGTCGCGGGGCAATCGGCACCGGAGGCCCGCGTCGCCCCCGCGGGCGTGTCGTAGAATCGCCGACGATGACCCAAATGGACTCTCGCGCCGCCCCGTTGCCGCCGGCCGTCCGCGCGCTCGGCTGGACGAGTTTCCTGACCGACCTTTCGAGCGAGGCCATCTACCCGCTCCTGCCCGCGTTCATCCGCTCGCTCGGTGGCACGGGCGTCGAGATCGGGCTCGTGGACGGCGTGGCGAACGCGGTGGCGGCAGTCGCGCGGCTGCCCGCGGGCGTCGCCTCCGACCGCGTCGGCCGCCGACCGCTCGTGCTCCTCGGCTACGGCATGTCCGCGCTCGTGCGACCGCTCGTCGGACTCGTGGCGACGCCGCTCGGCGTGCTGCTCGTGCGGGCCTGCGACCGGCTCGGCAAGGGCATCCGCTCCGCACCCCGTGACGCCCTGGTGGCCGACCTCGCCGCGCCGGAGATCCGGGGCCGCGCCTTCGGCCACATCCGCGCCCTCGACCACGCGGGCGCCGCGCTCGGCCCCCTGGCGGCGACCGCCTTCCTGCTCGCCTTCCCAGGACGGGAGCGATCCCTCTTCCTGCTCACGATCCTGCCCGGGCTCGCCACGCTCGCGGTGATCTGGCGGTTCGTCCGCGACGCACCGGGCCACGCGACCGCGGCCCGGGTGGCGGCTCCGGCGACCCGGCTCACCAGGACCCAGCTGGTGCTGTTGGCGGGCGTGGCCGTGTGGGCCCTGGGCGCGTCGAGCGAGCAGTTCCTGCTCCTGCGGGCCGCCGCGCTCGGTGTGCCCACGGCATGCATCCCGCTCGTCTGGCTCGGCGTGAGCCTCGCCAAGAGCGGCACGAGCCTCGTGGCCGGGCGATTCGCCGACCGCCGCCACCCGGCCGCCGTACTGGCAGCGGGCTGGCTCCTGTTCGCCGCCGCCTATGCCGGTCTCGCGACGAGCAACGGCCTCGTCACGTCGCTGCCGCTCCTGGCCGGCGTCGGCGTGGCCTACGGCCTGGCCGAACCCGCGGAGCGGGCGCTCGTCGCCGCGCTGGCTCCGGCCCGCGGCCAGGGCGGGGCCTTCGGCTGGTACGCCCTCGTGCAGGGCCTCATGGCGGTGCCGGCGAACCTCGTGGCGGGATGGCTCTGGGAACGTTCCCCGCACGGGCCGGCGCTCGCATTCGCCGTCACCGCCGTGCTCGCCGTGACGGCCTGCCTGGTGGTGGCCGGTCTCGCCCGCGTCACTGGTTCGAGAACCGCGGGATGATGTTGAGGTCGAGGAAGAACACGAACAGCATCATCGACAACAGCAGCGCGAGCCCCAGGTAGCTGAGCGTCACCACCACCCGCTCGCTCGGCGGCCGCCGGAACACGAGCTCGTAGAGCAGGAACACCATGTGCCCGCCGTCGAGCACCGGGATCGGCAGGAAGTTCACCACGGCCAGGTTCGCGCTGAGCATCGCCAGGAACAGGAGCAGGCGGCTGAAGCCCTCCCGGGCATGGCGTCCCGCCTGCTTGGCGATCTCGATCGGCCCGCCCACGAGCCGCGGGTTGATGTCACGACGGAACAGCTTGCCGAGAAACCCGTAGACGAGCCGCAGGTCGTCGCCGGCCTGCCGCATCCCCATCCGCAGGGCGCCGCCGAGCGAGTCGGCCCGGACTTGGCGCATGAGCGGCTCGAACACGAGCCCGCGGTCGATGACGAACAGGTCCGCCGCGGCCTCGGGCACGACGTCCACCTCCCGCTGCGCGCCGTCCGCCCCGGTCACGGCCAGCCGGAGCGAATCGCCGGCATCGAGGAACTGCAGGCGGGACGCCAGCGCCGGCCAGTTGGGAGTCTGTGCCGAGAGATTGACCCCCTTGTCGCCCGCGGCCTTCGTGCCGTCCTCGAGCAGCCAGGCGCGGGTGACGCGATCGCCCGGGGCGAGGCCCGCCTTCGCGGCCGGTCCCCCGGCCTCGACGGCGGCCACCAGCGCATCGACGACGAGCGCGAGGCCCAGGGACGGCACCGAGGCGACGCATGCCACGGGCATCGAGTCGTCGTCCCGCCAGCGGACCTCGCGGGGCACGACATCGACCGTGCGCTCGGCCTCGCCGTCGCGGCCGAGCGTGAGCGTCACCCGCTCACCGACCAGGGGCCGCAGGCGGTCGTCGAGCGTGAGCGGGTCGCCGGCGTCCGCGCCGTTGACCGCGACGATCCGGTCGCCGGTCCGGATGCCGGCCGCGGCGGCCGGCGAATCGGCCTGCACCGCGCGGACCTCGCCAGGCGTCATCGCGAGCCCCAGGGTGCGGCGGTGCTGCGGGGGCAGTTCGATCGAGAGCGTCGTGGGCGCGGCCCCCTGCGCGGCGGCCGGCCGCTCGACGGTGAGCGTCACCGGGGCCGAGAGCCGGCCCGACAGCGCGGCCAGGAGTTCCGCATACGTGGAGACCGCCGCGCCGTCCACCGCACGGATCGTGTCGCCCCCCGCCAGCGGCGGCTGGGCGAGGCCGGCGCTGCCCGGCAGGCCCGCCGGGAGTTCCGTCGGCAGCGCGAGGGAGGAGGGACTGATCACGCCCACGGTCGGTGCGCCCAGCGCCGTGTCGGGCTTCAGCAGCACCGTCCGCTCGGCCGCCTCGCCGGGACGGCGGATCGTGAACTCGATTCCCTTCGCCAGGTTGCCGAGCGTGACGCCGTGCTGAAGGTCCTTGAAGACGGGCTGCTTCCGGCCGCCGATCGCGGTGATCTCGTCTCCGGTCCGCAGGCCGGCCTGCCAGGCGGCGCCGCCGGTGCGGACGCTCGAGATCGAGCACGTGAGTTCCCGCACGCCCCGCCCGTAGGCCCACGTCGCCAGGAGCATGGCGAAGATCACGTTCATGATCACGCCGGCCGAGATGATCGCCATCCGCTCCGGCACGCTCTGGGCCGGGTAGCTGCGCGGGTCCCACGGGGCGTGCGGCGCGTCCACCGGCTCCGGGGGCAGGTCGCCCGAGAGCCGGGCCCGCTCGGCCTCCTCGGCCGCCGCCGCCGGGTTGTCGTCCTGGCCGAGCATCTTCACGTAGCCGCCGAGCGGCAGGATGCCGATGCCGTACTCGGTCTCGCCGCGGCGGAAGCTCGCGAGCTTGAGCCCGCCGATGTCGAACCCGACGAAGAACTTCTCGACCTTCACGCCACAGGCTTTCGCGACGAGGAAGTGGCCGAGTTCGTGGACGAAGACCACGAAGCCGAGGCCACCGGCGACCTGGAGGATCACCCACCAGTTCGACGGCTGCGTGAGCCACGCGAGCCAGCCGGCCGCGAGCGGCAGGACCGCGATCGGGAGCATCAGGTCCATGTCCGCACCTCACGTCGCGCCCAGGCGTCGAGTTCGAGCACGTCGTCGAGCGACGGATCGGGACGGAAGTCGTGCTGGTCGAGCAGCCGGCCGCACACCTCCGCGATGTCGGTGAACCGCAGGCTGCCCGCCAGGAAACGCCCGACCGCCTCCTCGTTGGCTGCGTTGAGCACCGCGCCGGCCGTGCCCCCGCGGGCCGCCGCCGCGCGGCCCAGCCGCAGGGCCGGAAAGCGGTCCTCGTCAGGAGGCTCGAACTCGAGCGCGAAGGCCCGCGCGAAGTCGAGCCGGCGGGCCGGGCCGGGCAGGCGTTGTGGATAGGTGAGGGCGTATTGGATCGGGAGCCGCATGTCGGGCGGGCTCAGCTGCGCCACCACCGAGCCATCGACGAACTCCACGAGCGAGTGCACGACCGACTGTGGATGGACGACGACGGCGAGTTTCTCGGCCGGCACGCCGAACAGCCAGCGGGCCTCCACCAACTCGAGGGCCTTGTTCATCATCGTGGCGGAATCGATCGTGATCTTCGGCCCCATCGACCACGTGGGGTGGCGGAGGGCCTCCTCAGGGGTCACGGCCGCGAGCGACTCGCGGGGCCGCGTGCGGAACGGGCCGCCGCTGGCGGTGAGCACGATGCGGGCCACTTCGGCCGTGGCGCCCGAGGCCAGGGCCTGGTGGATGGCGGAGTGCTCGCTGTCCACCGGCACGATCGCGCCACCGGACCGCTCCGCGAGCCGCATCACGAGCGGCCCGGCCATGACGAGCGTCTCCTTGTTGGCGAGGGCCACGGTCTTGCCGGCGGCCAGGGCCGCCCACGTGCTCCGCAGGCCCGCGGCGCCGACGATCGCGGACACGACGCGATCGACCGCGGGGTCGGCCACGAGTTCGTCGATCGCCTCGGGGCCGACCGCGAGCCGGGTGCCCGGCGGCAGCGCGCCGGCGCCGATCTCCGCGGCCGCGGCCGGATCGCCCACGGCGACCCACGGTGGCCGGAAGCGCCGGGCCTGCTCGAGAAGCGGCCCCACCCGCCGCCAGGCGGCGAGCAGCCACGGCTCGAGCCCGCCGGCCGACGCGCCGATCACGTCGAGCGTGCTCGTGCCGATGCTCCCGGTCGAGCCCAGCACGGCGACCCGACGACCATCCCCCCGTATGACGGAAGCATGGCCCACGGTCGTGCAGGGCTCCGCGCAGGCGGAATGGCTGGCGGAAACTGGCATCAGGTGGAGGACGCGGTGGGGAAAGCGGAACCTTCGAGTGTACCAGCGGCTCGGCCCGGATTGTTAGCCCCACCCGCCCGCCGGCGGCGGCGTTTGTCCCGCCTTGGCAGCGGCCGTACCATTCAGGGATCATCTACTGTCATTGCTGTCAGGGGAGCCCATGCCCGGCAACCGGAACGCCGCCAAACGCCCCGCAGAACGTCGTCCTGGGGTGGGCGGGCCGCTCGTCTGGTACCTGGTCGCGGCGGGCGTCGCCAGCCTCTTCGCCCTGAGCCTCGTGGGCAGCGTTCCGCACCTCGAACTCTCGTTCAGCGACCTCGAGCGGCTCGTCCGTGCGGCCGATGCGACCGGCCCGGACCGCTGGATCACGATCGGCGGCCGTGACGACGAGAGCCGCGGCGAGGCGCGGTGGGGTGAGATTCACGACGTGGTCATCGGCGCCTTCGAGGTGTCGGGGAAGGTCCGCGCGGCGCCGGAGGCCCGCGGCGGGGCGCCCGCCGAGGGCCCCGGACCCGCCGGCGTGGCCGTGGGCGCTCGGCCACCCGCCGCCCGTCGCTTCACGGCGGCGAAACTCCCCAGCGAGAGCGCCGAGGGCGAACTCAAGGACCTCCTCCGTGCCCACCGCGTGGCATTCCGCTACGAGGACCCACCGAACCCGTGGCGGAACTGGGTTCCGCTGCTGGTCATCTTCGGCCTGTTCGGGCTGCTCTTGTTCCTCATGGTGCGGCGGATCGGCGGCGCCGGCAGCCCGATGGCCTTCGGCCGCAGCCGCGGCAAGATGTACGCCCAGGAGGATCTCGGCATCACGTTCGACGACTGCGCCGGCATCGACGAGGCCAAGGAGGAGCTCCGCGAGGTCGTCGAGTTCCTGCGCAATCCCGAGAAGTACCAGGTGCTCGGCGGCCACATCCCCAAGGGGGTGCTCCTCGTGGGCCCGCCGGGAACGGGCAAGACGCTGCTCGCCAAGGCGATCGCTGGCGAGGCGGGCGTGCCGTTCTTCGGACTTTCCGGCAGCGACTTCGTCGAGATGTTCGTGGGCGTCGGCGCGGCGAGAGTCCGAGACATGTTCCAGCAGGCGGCGGCCAAGGCGCCCTGCATCATCTTCATCGACGAGCTCGACGCCCTCGGCAAGACCCGCGGCACGAGCGTGGTCGGCGGCCACGACGAGCGGGAGCAGACGCTCAACGCGCTGCTCGTGGAGATGGACGGCTTCGGGAGCAACTCGGGCGTCATCGTGCTCGCGGCGACGAACCGCCCCGAGACGCTCGACCCGGCGCTCCTGCGGCCGGGCCGCTTCGACCGTCACGTGCTCGTGGACCGGCCCGACGTCCGCGGTCGAGAGGCGATCCTCCGGGTGCACGTGGCCGACGTGAAACTCGACCCCGCGGTGGACATCGCCCAGATCGCGCGGATCACGTCGGGCTTCGTGGGGGCCGATCTGGCGAACCTCGTCAACGAGGCGGCGCTGCTCGCCGCCCGCAACGACAAGCAGTCCGTGGGCATGGCCGAGTTCAACGAGGGCGTGGAGCGGGTGACGGCGGGACTGGAGAAGAAGAAGCGGGTCATCCACGAGGACGAGAAGAAGCGGGTCGCCTACCACGAGGCGGCCCACGCGCTCGTCGCCTTCTCGCTGCCCAACACCGACCCCGTCCACAAGGTGTCGATCATCCCCCGGGGGCTCGCGGCGCTCGGCTACACGATGCAGCGGCCCGAGGACGACCGCTACCTGCTCACGCAGTCGGAGCTCGAGAGCCGCATCCAGGTGCTGCTCGCCGGCACGATCGCCGAGGAGCTCGTCTTCGCCGACGTCTCGACCGGTGCGCAGAACGACCTCGAGCGGGCGAGCGAGATCGCCCGGGCCATGGTCATGGACTACGGCATGAGCCGGCTTGGCCGCGTGACCTACCGGGAGAACCCCCGGTCGCCGTTCCTCGCCGCCGCCGGCGCCGACCTGCCCGCCAACCGCAGCCACAGCGAACAGACCGCCCGCGAGATCGACGAGGAGGTGCGGCGGATCGTGGACGAGGCGATGGCGAAGGTGCGCCGGATCATCGAGTCGCGGCGGGGGGCGCTCGAGGCCGTGACGCGGCGGCTCATCGAGAGCGAGGTCATCGACGGCGCGGAACTCGCCACGATCGTGGAACAATCCACCGACGCCCCCCAGCTCGTGCCCGGCACCGACACCGACCGGCGGCCGGCGCGGCCGGGGCCGACCGCCGACCCGGCGGCCGGGGTCGCGGAGGCCTGAGCGCGGGCCCGCACCACCCGCACGACCCGCACGGTCGCGGCTTCCCGCGCGCCCGTGGAGCGGCGGACCGCAACCGGCCGAAGACCTCCTCATGGAGCGCTTCCGGCCGGCAGCGTTCCCATCCCATCCCGAAGAACCATGTGGAAAAGCTTCTGCCTCGCGGCGGGCATCTTCGCCTGCCTGATCGGCATCGAGTTGCTGCTCATCGACTCGGCCGTGCTCCTGCCATTCGACGGCCAGGGAGGCCGGCGCGTGTTCACGGCGCCCGACTGGGCACCCTGGACGCTCCTCTCGGTGGGCGCGGTGACGGTGCTCCACTTCGTCTCGCTCCCCCGGGTGCTGACGGGCGGGCAATGAGCGGCGCGGGGGGCGGGGTTACGGCCGCCCGCCCGACGCGGTTTCATTCCCCGGAGAAGCGGTCATGATCACCACCGCCACGCGGCCCGCGCACGACACCGTGCTCTACGACGGCCACTGTCGCTTCTGCCGCGGGCAGATCGCGATGCTGCGGCGGTTCGACGTCGGCGGCGGACTGCGGTACGTGTCGCTCCACGAGCCCGAGGTGGGCCGCGACTTTCCCGAGTTGGCGCCCGACGACCTGATGCGGCAGATGTACGTCGTGGACACGCGCGGCCGGGCCCGCGGCGGCGCCGAGGCCGTG
>JBJTJO010000074.1:0-2748 GCA_046095965.1 Planctomycetaceae bacterium | reverse complement strand
ATTTTTATGCCGCCGATCAGCAATTGGTTTCAGCGGGACATTCGTCGAACAGTCGCTACAAACCGCCTTTAGCAAGATTGAGGCGACCCTCGGTCGTCGCGCGGCGAAGTACGTCGATACGATGTAAACCTTCCCGTAATTCTTGCCTCTTAGTCCGCTGAAAGTCCTGGAGTAATAGCCTCCTCCTAGCGTTAGGAGGTTGGTCATGTTGGAAGAGTTTCTGAAGTCTGAGGGGGTCCCCGAGGGGACCCCCTCGCCGGCACTGCCCGCAGCGTCGTCGGTGGAGTCGAGTACCACACCGCTGGCCGATGACGAGCCGTCGTCGACCGATTGGGAATCGTTCGCCGGCCCGACGCCGTTGCCGCGGGGCGTGCCGCCGAAGACAAAGCGTCGGCGGTTGACGTTGCCGGAGTTGCTGCCGCCGCCGGAGATCACGCCGCCGCGGCGACTGTTGATCCTCGACACGTGGCGCCGCAGCGGTTTACCGGCCGGCGACTTCGCCGTCTTGGTCGGCGTCTCGACGCACACGCTCTATGCCTGGAAGAAGCGGTTCGAAGAGGAGGGCCCGGCGGGGTTAATGGATCGGCCGCGCGGCGTAGCGAAGGGAAGCAAGCTCCCCGATCTGACGAAGCGGGCGATCCTGATGATGAAGGAGGCCAACCCCGACTGGGGCTGCCAGCGGATCAGCGACATGCTCGTGCGTGGTCCGGCGCTCCCGGCGAGTCCGTCGGCCGTACTCCGGGTGTTGCATGAAGCCGGTTATCAGTTGGAAGAGACGCCGACGAAGCCGCATCCGGACCAGGTGCGGCGGTTCGAGCGAGCGCATCCGAGCGAACTCTGGCAGACGGACCTGTTTACGTTCGTCTTGAAGCGACAGAACCGGCGGGTGTACCTGGTCGCCTTCATGGACGATCACAGCCGGTTCATCACCGGCTTCGGCCTGCATGCGAGCCAATCGGCGGCCTTGGTGCTGGAGGTGCTGCGGGCGGCGATCACCTCCTACGGCAACCCGCAGGAGATCCTCACCGACAACGGTACGCAGTACGTGACGTGGCGGGGGAAGAGCGCCTTCGCTCGGGAGTTGGAAAAGCGGGGCATTCGCCACGTCGTGGCTTCGCCCCGCCGTCCGCAGACACTCGGCAAGATCGAGCGGTTCTGGGGAACCTTGTGGCGGGAATGCCTGGAAACCTCCGTGTTCCTCGACTTGGGCGAGGCCCGGACGCGGATCGGCCACTTCATCGACCATTACAACTTTAAGCGTCCGCACCAAGGGGCCGACGGCCTAGTTCCGGCCGATCGGTTCTTCGGTGCGGCGCCCGAGGTGCTACGGACGCTGAAGGAACGAGTCGCGGCCAACTCGCTGGAGTTGGCGCGACAAGGGGTTCCCCGTTCGCCGTTCTATCTGACGGGGAACGTCGGCGGTCGTCCGTTCAGCGTACACGCCGAAGGAGAGCGGGTGATTCTGACGCGGGAAGGCGAACAACGGGCGGAGGTCGACTTGGTCGGGCCGGCTGACGCAAGCGTCCCGCCTGCGCCGGAACCGGCGGCCGAGGCGTCGGCTTGGCCGACGCCGGTCTGTCCCGACGGTTCGCCTGAGTTCGGCCTAGCGGATGAAACGGAATCGGAACCGCCGGCACCGGGCGTCTCGCCGTTGGACGAAGCTTGGCCGCCGACGTCGTCTGCGGACGATGCAGGAGGCGCGTCATGAGTGCGACTCCGGACCGGAAGAACGGCGAACAGCCGGCCGTCGCGCGACGACTGCGGGGAACGGCGACGGCCCAGGGCGCGGCGGAAGCCGGCGCGGCCGCTCGCCGGTGCGCAGCGGCGATCTTCGAGGTCTGGGCCGGGGTGCGGACGCCGCAGCAAGCGGCGTCCGCGCTCGGGCTGTCGCTGCCCCGTTATTACCAGATCGAGCAGCGGGCCGTCACGGCGGTGGTCGTCGCTTGCGAGCCGCAACTGCGGGGAGCGGGGCCGAATCTGGAGCGACAGATTCGAGCCTTGGAACGGCAGTTGGCGACCAGCCGCCGCGATGCGGCCCGGCTGCAATCGTTGCTCCGGACGTCGCAGCGGACGCTCGGCTTGGCGCCGGTTGCGGTGCCGACTCCCGGCTCCGGCAAGGAAGGCCAGCGTCGCTCGCGGCGGCCGACGGCCCGGGCGTTGAAGTTCGCGGCGGCGCTGGCGCGCGACTCGTCTGGAGCGGATGTCGGCGCAGGGATAGAACGACCGCAGGATTCGGCCGCCGGTTCGGCGACGCACGTCGTCGCGCCTGCGGTCCACGGCGCAAAAGGAGAGGCCCCGTGAGTCGACTTGGTAGGAAACCGAAGGGAGCGGAACTGGTGACGAACTTGGACGGTTCGGAGACGGCCCGTCGGCGGTTGCACCAGATCGTGCGGGCGCTCGCCGGAAAAACGAGCGTCCCGGAAGCGTGCGCGGAACTCGGCGTCGGCGAGTCGCGGTTCCATCAACTGCGTCAGGAGGCGCTCTCCGGGGCGCTGGCCGCCTTGGAGCCGCGTGAGACGGGCCGGCCGCGGCGGCCGCCCGTTCCCGGCGCAGCCCGCATCGCCGAGTTGGAGGCGGAACTGCGCGAGCTGCGCTGGGAACTCCAGGCGCGTCATATTCGCGAAGAACTGGCCGACGTGCTGCCGAGACGCGCCTGGAGTTCCCAGCGCAGCTCGCGCAGTTCCGCCTCCAACTCGGCGATGCGGGCTGCGCCGGGAACGGGCGGCCGCCGCGGCCGGCCCGTCTCAC
>JBJTJO010000073.1:0-4896 GCA_046095965.1 Planctomycetaceae bacterium | reverse complement strand
CACCTCCGTGTCGGCCTTGCCGCGCCGCGTGTCGAGGCCGCTGTCGGCGAGCAGGCGCTCGAGATCCGCGCGGCGCGACCCGCCGTCATCGGTCTCGGAGAGGACGAGTTCGGGCCGCCAGTACATCCGCTCGCCGGCCAGACCCCAGCGGCCGACTCGGGCGTGCACCGCCTGGACGAGCGGATCGACGGAGTCGGCGGTCCGCGTGCCGATCGGAATCCGGGTCTCCACCCGCGCGCTGGCATCGTCGTAGAGCCGGAACTCGTGCGCCGCGCACTCGATGCGGATCGGCCGCGTGAGCGGAACCGGACGCTCCGCGGTCGCGAGGCTCGCCCAGTTGCTGCCGCGCGTGCCGGCGAGCGACCCGGCGGCGGAGCCGGCCGCCCCCGAGGCACCGGCGGACTGCGCGAGGCCCGGCAGGGCGGGGCCGCCCCCCGAGCCCGTCGCGCCACCGGCGGCACCCGACGACGCCGACGACCCCGGCGATGCGGCCGAGCCGGACGAACCCCGGGTGCCCGTCGCTGCGGAGCCGCCCGCGGTCGGGGAGCCGGCACCCGCAGCGGCCGCACTCCCGCCGTTCGGGCCCGCGTCCGCCGCGAGGTCGCGCGTGGCAGGCTCGTGCGCGGTCGCATCGGCCCGCCCCGCGGCGCTGCCGCTCGCGTGCGGACCGCCCGTCCCGCCGGGCTTTCCGGAGTCGGACTCCGCATCGGCCGTGGGGGGCTGCCCGGAATAGAACCGCGACGGACCCGCGTAGCGATCGCCGTCCGTGTTCCCCGCGCCCGTCCCCGCCTGGCCAAACCCGCCGGATGGACCGCCACGCCCCGCGGCATTGCCGCCGCCGAGCACCACGTCGCCACCCCCCGGCCCCTCGGTCGCGCCCGTTCCGCCGCCGTTCCCGGCGCCTCCGCGGCGTGCCGCCGCGCCGGCCTGCTCCTCCGTCCAATCAAACCGCGACTGGTCGCCGAGGACCGACGGCCCTCCCTCCGCCACCACGCCGCCCCGCGTCGTGGCCGCGCGATACTGCTGCGTGGGCTTGGCGGGCCGCGCGGGCCGCACCTGCGCCAGCCACTCGATCCGGCGCCGCGACTCTTCGATCGCCCGCTGCTCGACCGCGGCGAGCGCCGGGTCCGCGGGCGGATACTGCAGCTGCCAGTCCTCGTCCACGAACTGGTAGCCGAATTCGCTGCCCCAGGACACGAGCGCCTCGCGGGCCGCGTAGTAGGCCATCACGCCCGACGGGCGCACCAGGAGCAGGGGGTAGGGCTGCACGGCGGGATCACCCGATTCCCGAGGGCCCCGCGCGATCTGCTCGCGGGCGGCCCGCAGCGCGCTGGCCAGCGGGTTGCCGGGCCCCGGCGGCCCCTCGAAGTCGGCCGGGCCGAGGCGGATGTTCTCCGGCTGCAGGAACACGCCGTCCACGCAGCACTCGACGTACAAGGGCCGGCGGTGCGTGCCTCCGGCCTCCTCGTAGGGCACGACCGCGTACGCCGGGGGCTTCTTCGCCCCGTCGGCACGGACCGCGTCGAGCGCGGCGCGGGCCGCTGCGAGGCGGCGCTCCGCGTCGACCACGGAGGCCGCAGCGTCGTCGGTTGGCGCGCGCTGCTCGAGCGCCAGCGCCGTGCGTTCGAGCGTGTCGATCTCGTCAGCCAGCTTCCGCGCGTCCTCCTCCACGCCCGCCAGCCGCATCCGCTCGCGGCCGAGGTCCGCCGCCGTCCGCTCGCGCATGGCCCGCAACTGCTCGAGCCGCCAGCGCAGCTCGTCGCGGGCGAGCTCGAGCTCCTCGTCGCGGGCCGCCGCGCCCGCGCGGGCCGCCGCGGCCTCCGAGTCGCGCGCCCGGCGGCTGAAGATCACGAGCAGGACGAGCAGCGCCCCCATCGTGCAGAGGAGCACGGCGAGGAACGGGAACAGCGAGATCGTGGCCCCGGCCGGGGCGCGGCGCCGGCTCATGCGGCGGCCCGCAGGGATGCGCGCTCGCCCCGCGCCGATGTGGCGTCGCCCGCCCGCGCGGCGAGCAGCTGCACGGCGGCCGAGAGCGTGACGAGCGCCTCCTCGAACCGGCCCGTGGCGGCGACCGCCGCGAGGTTGTCGTCGAGCGACCGCTCGAGCGTGGCGAGGTCGCGTGCCGCCTCGACGACGCCGCCGAGCACGGCCACCTGGCCGGCGATCGCCTCCTCCCGGGCCTCGAGCCCGCGGACCGCCTCGGCGAGCGACTCGGCCGCCACCGTCCAGCGCTCCTCGCGGCGCAGGGCCGCGGCGTCGTGGGCGCGGGCGAGCGCCTCACCCCAGCGCGACACGCTCCCCTCGAGGGCGGCGTCGAGCGCGGCGCGCAGCCGCTCCGCCGCGTCGTCGAGCACCTGCCTCACCCCGCCCCCCGCCGCCTGCTCCAGCGATCGCCAGGCCTGCTCCTGCGATTCGAGCAGGCGGGCCGCGCCGCGGCTCATCGTCTCGCCGAGGCGGGCGATCGCGAGCGTCGTGCCGGCATCGCCCGCGAGCGACTGGAAGCGGCCCGCCAGCGCCCGCCACGCCGCGTCGTCCACGGCGCCGAGCAGCCCCTGCTCGGCGCGGTCGAGCGCGAACTGCAGGAACATGAGGATCATCGACAGGGCGAGGGCCGTGGCCGTGGTGTCGAACGCGGTGCCGAGGCCGGCCACCACGCCCGAGATGTTCTCCAGCTGCGTCGGCGACAGGCTGGCGATGGCGACGGTGATGCCGATCACCGTGCCGAGGAAGCCCATGATCGGGATCGCCCAGACCACGAACTTCACGAGGCCGTGCCCGCCCGCCGCGCGCGAGGCGTCGAGGTCGGAGAGATACTTCAGATGATCCTCGAGGCCGTCGGCCGAGCCGGTGCGGCCGACGAAGTCGAGGGCCTCGCGGAGCCGGCGGGGCAGCCAGGCGTCGGTCGCGCCCGCGGAGGGCAGGGCGGCCGCAAGCTCCGCGGCGGCGGCGGGCTCCTGTCCGCCCGCGGGAATCGGCGGCAGCGTCACGGCGGCCAGGCCGCGCCGCTGCGCGACGACGTCCGCGGCCTTGAGGCCGAGCGAGGCGAGGCCGACGCAGAACATGAGCACCTCGACGTATTCCACCCAGTGGCCGGCGAGGTAGCGGATGACCAGGGGGTCGGTGACGACGCCGCCGTGGATGAGTCCGAAGAAGCAGCAGGCCACCGCACCGCCCCAGAGGATCGGGGAGCGGAACAGCCTGGCGGAAAGGTCGTTGATGAGCGGCACCGTCGGCACCTCCAGGGATCGCTGCGGCGGGTGCCCCGACGGGCGCCCACACCACCCGTGTCATCGGTACCGTCGGCACAACCGGTTGAGTCCAAAGGCCTCCGCGCGCGGCCGGCCGCGCAAGCGCGGCAAGCCGGGCAGTCTGGCGGGGCGGCGGATCGCCGGTTCCCGCCTTGTGAGCCCGGCCGGCTCGCGCTACGGTTCCGCCAGGCGGCGGCGGTCGCCTCCGCCCCCCTGTCAGCGAGGATCGACACCGTGCCGAGGATCACCCGCTTCCCGTGGCGACCCGCGACGGCGGCCATCGCCGTGCTCCTGTGCTGCGCCGGCCCGGCGCCCAGCCAGCCGCCCGGCCAGCGGGCCCCGGCCCACGCAGCGGCGGTCGGAACGGCCGGGCTCTGGATCTCCGATTCGCCGCTCGACGACGGCCGCCGGCTCGTGATCATCGTCGATCCGGCCACCCGGCACGCCGCGGTCTACCACGTCGATGCCGCGTCGGGCTCCATGACGCTCAAGAGCGCCCGCGACGTCTCCGGCGACCTGGCGCTCGACGAGTTCAACGCCCAGGAACCGCGGCCCGCGGCCATCCGCAGGATGCTCCAGTCCGCCCCCTGACGCGGTCGGCGGCCCGTGCCGGCGGTGCCGGATGCGCCGACCGCGGCGGCAGCGGATAGAATGGGACGTCTGGCGGGCCGACAAGTATCCGGAGCAGGGTACCGGCCGCCGGGCCGCGGGGAGCGGGCGCATCCATGGCAGGCAAGTTCGTTTCCATCGAGGACGCGGCGAAGCTCCTCGGCGTCAGCGTTGACGAGGTCAACCGACTCGTCGATCGCAAGAAGTTGTTTCCCATGCGGGACGGCGCCACGCTGAAGTTCAAGGTCGATGAGATCGACCGGGTGCGCAGCTCGCTCGGCGACGACAGCTCCCTGTCGGCGTCGCAATCGCTCGAGCTCGACCTGCCCACGCTCGGCGGCGACGACTTCGCGATCGGCGACCCCATCGACGTCGGCGACGCGTCCGCCAGCGCCGGCTCGCAGACGCTCGTCCGCGGCCAGGTCGGCGGCGGGACGGGCGACCTGTCGGGTCTCGCGCTCGGCGGCGAAGAGGACGACTCGGCCACCGACAGCGACGACCTCGCGCTCGAGTCGATCGTGGGCGCCTCATCCCCCTCGCTCGCCCGGCCGGCGGCGGGGTCGGGCTCGCTCGTCGGATCGGGTCCGGGCGGCGACGAGCCGCTGACGCTCGACCTGTCCAACGTCGCCGCCGACATCGGCTCGGGGCCCGCGCCGGGATCCCAGGCCACGGGCATCGGCTCGATCGCGTCCGGCTCGGGCTTCGGCGCGCCGCTCGACAGCGGGCTCTCGCTCGAGGACGGCGGCATCGCCGTGTCCGGCATCGATCTCGACGTCGGGGCCGCGCCGGGATCGGGCGTCTCCGAGGCCGGCGGCTCGCTGGCCGGCGACGCCTTCGAACTCGGCGCCGACACCGGCGACGAGGACAGCGCGTCGGTCGTCATCGCCACCGACGAGTCGGGGGATTCGAGTTTCTTCACCGACGCGGTGGACGACTCCGCGTCGGTCCAATTCGGCGACTCGAGCGTCGGTGACGGGTCGTCGTCGATGCTCGGGGAGGCGATCATTCCCCAGGCGGCCGTCGAGATGCGGTTCAGCGG
>JBJTJO010000072.1:0-5434 GCA_046095965.1 Planctomycetaceae bacterium | reverse complement strand
CCTGCATGGCGTCGATCGCCAGCGAGTAGCGGGTGGAGTATTCGTTGACGCTCGCGGTGCGGTGGCGGATCCACTGCCGCCAGCAGTCCATCGGCACGCGGACCACGAACTTGAGCTCCGCCATCTCGAAGGGCGTGGTGTGGGCGTGCCGCAGCAGGTAGCGGATGAGCTGGCGGTCGTCGCTCACGCGTCGCGTGCCGTCGCCGTAGCTGACCCGCGCGGCCTGCACGACGGAGCCGTCGTCCCCCATGCAGTCCACGAGCGCGACGAAGCCGTCGTCGAGCACCCGGAACTTCTTCCAGCGGAGCGACTCGAGGAGCGCACCACGGTCGGCGCCGGACGAGGTGCCGGCGGCGGGGGCCGGGGAGGATTCCGCAGGGGTCATGCCGGTGGTTCCCGGGGGCGAGGGCCCCACAGGATGCGGCACGGCCGCGGCGCGGTCAATCCTTCGCCAGAAGTTCCTGCACGAGCGTGGCCAGCCGGCGGGCGTCGTCGGACTTTCGCAGCGTGTCGATCCGCGACTGCGGCACCCCGAGCTTCGCGAGCGCCGTGGCGATGCTCGTCCAAAGCTTCTCGCGCTTCTTCCCCTCGGCGAGGTAGAGGTCGGTCACCTGCTCCCCGAGCCGCTGGAGGAGGGCGGTGTCGAGGTTCGCGTAGTAGTTTTTGACGATCGACTGCTGGTATTTCGTGAGTTCGGCCACGGCATGCGCCCCGCGCGGGTGGAAGGCCCTGAATCCGGTGGCTACAGTATCGTCCGGAAACGGCCGATCCATCGAGGGAAACCGATGCCCACCATCACGTTCACGACCGAGAAGAAGGAAATCCAGGTGCCGAACGGGGCGAACCTCCGCAAGGAGGCCCTCCGCGCGGGCGTGCAGCTGTATCCCGGCATCCACAAGGTGGCCAACTGCCACGGCTTCGGGACGTGCGGCTCCTGTCGCGTGCTCGTCACCAAGGGCATGGAGAACACGAGCCCCCGGGGCCTCCTCGAGTCGGCCCGGCTCGGCGTCTCGCTCGCCTACATCGGCAACGAGTCCACGATGCGGCTGGCCTGCCAGACCCGGGTCGAGGGGGACATCACCGTGACGACCTGCCCGCCGCTGAACCTGTTCGGCGAGAACTTTTTTAGTTGACGGGCTCGGGCTGCGCCCTGCCGTCAGTCGTTGGGCGTCGGCCGGGGGGCGACCGGGGCGTAGGGGCGGACCCAGATCGAGCGGAACTGCACCGGGTTGCCGTGATCCTGGATCAGGATCGGCAGGGCATCGGCGTGGTGCTCGTAGGTCGCCGGCAGGTGCCAGTGCGTGCTGCCGAGGATCACGGTGTCGGAGTGGATCGCCACGCCGTTGTGCAGCACGCTCACGCGGCCCGGCGCGTCGAGGGACTTGTCGGCGGCGAACCGCGGCCGCGTGAACAGGATGTCGTAGGTCTGCCATGACCCGGGGGCCCGACAGGCGTTCACCGCGGGCGGCCGCTGCTTGTAGAGGGCGCCGCACTGGCCATCGGGGTAGGTGAGCGGGCCGTCGGTGCCGTCCTCGAACGAGTCGAGCACCTGGATCTCGTAGCGACCCATGAGGAACACGCCGGAGTTGCTGCGGCCCTGCCCCTTGCCCGTCGCGGGGGCCACGGTGCGGAACTCGACGTGGAGGTGGCAGTCGCCGAAGCCCTCCTGCGTCTCGATCGGCCCCTTGCCGACCGTGGCCACGCCGTCGGCCACCTTCCAGTTGTCGCCGTTCTTCCAGGCGTCGAGCGTCTTGCCGTCGAAGAGCACGACCGCGTCGGCGGGGACGGGCGCCGGCCCGGCGGGCTCCGGGCCGGGATCGACCACCGGCGGCCGCGGCCATTCGATCGCCATCTTCCACTCGCTGCTTGTCTGCTTGCGGCCGCGGAGCTGGAGCCGCCGCGAGCGGATCGAGTCGGTGAGCCGCCGGGCGGCGGCCTCGGCGTCGGCCACGGCGAGGCCCGGTGGGAGGCCCGGCCGCAGGTGTCCCGCCGCGGCGAGGTAGGCGTCGCGGAGCACGTGCAGCCGCGCGGTCACCTCGGGCAGGAACGGGGCGAGCCGCTCCGGCAGGTCCGGCGCGGCCGCCGCGGCGGTGTCACCGAACCCGGCGATCACCGCGCGGGCGATCGCGAGGTGGCCCTCGGCGTCCGGGTGGACGGCGTCGCCGGCGAATGCGAACGCGGGGTCGGCCTTCCGCCGCTCCTCGAGCGCGGCCCGCATCGGCCCATGCACGTCGATCACGAGCCAGCCGTCGGCCCGCCTGCCCACGAGCCAGCGTGCGTACGCGGCGAGCACCGCGTCGTAGTCGGTGTCGCCGGCCGGGCCGGGCTTGCCGGGGGGGCCGCCGTAGACCGGCGGCGTGAGGTGGACGACCTTCGCGCCGGCCTTCTCGACGGCCGCGTGCAGGCGCTCCACGCCCGCCTTGAACGTCGCGAAGCGGCCCTCGTCGAGCGGCTGGTAGATGCCGCAGTTCATCCCGTAGCAGGCGAGCACGACGTCGGGCCGCACGAGTCGCAGCACGCGGTCGAGCCGCTCGGCGACGTCGGGCCGCGGGAATCTCCCGCCGGCGTGCCGATCCTCCGAGAGCCCCGACACGGTCTCGCTCGGCAGCGCGCAGTCGATCACCTCCGCCGCCGTGCCGCGTTCCTCCATCCAGGCGACCACGTCCGCCACCCAGCGGCCGTCGTGCGTGATCGAGTCGCCGAGGACGAGCACCCGCTTCGCGCCGAGCAGCGTCTCGGGGGGCACGACGCCCGCCTCGTCGGCCCGGACGCGTCCCGCCACGAGGATGCCCACGATCGCGACGACGACCCAGGGATTCCTCATGGCGATGCTTCGGCGGGCCTGGCAGCGCCCTCGTCGGCGGAGGCTTTCGCGTCGTCCGGGGCGCCCGCGTCCGCCGGCGCCGCCACGTCGAAGCGGAGCACGTCGTCGTACTCGCGGCGATCCCAGCCGGTCACCGTGCCCGGGTTCGCGGCGTCGAGGATGGGGAACGCGCAGGCCGGCGTGATCGTGACCGCGAATCCGGAGCCGTCGGCCTTCCGCTCGACGTTGACCTCCACGTGGCCGTAGTGCTTGCCGCCGGTGGCGAGCGTGTCGCCGCGCCACCGCTCGGGCGCGTGGTCGTCGGCCACGAAGATCTGCTTGTCGTTGAACAGGCCGGCATGCGGGGCCCGCAGGCCGTTGCCGCCGATGCCGACGTCGAAGTAGTGCACGCCGTCCGCGAAGGAGTGTTCGTACATGTCGTCGTGGGCCGTGAACACCGCGCGGACGCCGTGGTCGCGGAACAGGCCCGCGAACGCCCGCAACGGCTGGCCGGAGTGCTCGCTGAAGCGCACGCCCGAGCCCGGGGGCAGGCCCCGGCGACCGCTCGTCCAGGGGGAATGGTGGAAGGCCACGAACGTGATCGCCCCGCGGTCGCGGGCGGCCGCGAGCTCCCGCTCGAGCCACTTGTACTGCTCCGAGCCCGGCGCGTAGTCGGGGATGTGCGGGGCGTCCTTGCGGTCGAGCAGGTGGTTCGTGTCGTCGGGGCCGTCGTCGCTGCCACCGTTCGTGGTGTCGAGGGCCAGGAGGGTGACCGGTCCGAAGTCCAACCGCCAGTAGCGCCCCTCGTGCCGCTCGTCGGTGGCACGGTTGGCGGGGTGCTCGAAGTAGGTGGCGAACTTGCGGGCGGCGCGGAGCGTCGCCGGGCCGGAGTAGCCGCCCAGGTCCTTGAGCGGGTCGGTCGAAGGCGGGCCGCCGCACACGTCGCGCTCGCCGGGCAGGGCCGCGAGCGGCACCCGCGCGGCGAACGTGCCGAAATCGCCGGCGTTGTGCCGCCAGAACTCGTCCCAGTCGCGCTGCTCGCCGCCGTTCTCGACGAGGTCGCCGAGGACGCACGTGAGCACCGGGTTGCCGGCCCGCAGGCTCTCCGCCGCCCGCGACGCCATGAGCGCGAGGTTCATCCGGTAGCCGGTCGTCTCGTCCACGGGATAGCCCTTCACCCACGGGGGGCGCGGGCCTCCGGGCAGCGACGGGGACGGCGGCCACTCCGCGTGGGACTCGCGCGACTCCGGCTGCGTGGCCGATCCGCCGTAGAGGAACAGCCGCACCCCGCCGCCGCGCCCCACGTCGCCCGGCCGCGGCGCGGTCGTGAGCACCGCCTTCAGGGTCGTGCCGTCCTGCGTGACCGTGTAGGGATAGCTCCGCGCGGGCTCGAGCCCCGTGATCCGCACGGTGTGGATGTACGGTGTGGACGGGTACCGGAGGTCGAGCGGCTCGGCGTCGTCGTAGTCGAGATCGCGGGCCAGCACGGGGGCGGATGTCTGTGTCCGGCCGTCGCACTCGAGCGTGCCGGCGTCCCCCGACTCGGAGAACCAGCGGACCGTCATGGCGTCCGGCGCCGGGTCGAGCAGGTAGGGCCGCACACGGAACTGCCGCGCGGCCTCCGGATCGGCGGCGTGCGCCGAGGCAAGGGTGGCGACGACGAGGATCGCCGCGATCCGGTGGACAGGATGATGCAGCACGGTGGGTGACAAGCGGAAAGGGCGGAACGGCCTCGGCGGGTGCCGACTCCCCGCAGCATACCCCGCGGACGGCCCGGCGGCGCGGCGGCGTGGGCTATTTCCCGGGCTTCGCCCCGGCGCGGATGGCGAACAGGTGGCTCTTGTTGGCGATGTAGAGCGTGTCGCCGACGGCGATCGGCGTCGAGTAGACGCTGTTGCCCATGTTGACCTCGGCCAGGATCTCCATCTCGCGGCCGAGCGTGAAGACCGTGATGTCGCCGTCCTCGTCGCCGATATAGACCTTGCCGTCGGCGATCAGGGGCGAGCCCCAGCTCGCGGCCAGCATGTCGTGCGTCCACAGGGGCTTGCCCGTCTTCGCGTCGAGGCAGTGGAACAGGCCGCTGAAGTCGGCGACGAAGAGGAGACCGTCCTTGATGGCGACGGTGCCGCAGGTGCGGTGCATCGTCTCCTCGAAGTCGAGCTTGCCGTTGGAGTCGGCATCGAATCCGGGGTAGTGCCAGACCGCCGCGGAGGCAGGATTCGGCCGGGCGACCTCCCCCTGCGTGGCGATGACCGCCTGCTCGCGGCGCCGGGCCACCGGCTTCGTGGGGTCGTCCACGTGCACGGCGAGCTCGCTCGACACGTCGCCGCGCTTCGTGGGGTCGATGCACCACAGGTGCCCCACGCCCTCGCCGTGCTCGGGATCCTCGCCGACGGCGACGTAGACGAGCCCGTCGTGCACGACCGGCGTGCCGATGATGTGGTTGCGGTCGGCGCGGCCGCCGAGGACGTACTTCGATTCCTTGGGATTGCAGTCGAACTGCCAGAGCAGCTTCGCCTTGCCGTCGGCGCCGCGGGCGTCGAAGGCGTAGACCCAGCCGTCGCCGCCGCCGAAGAGCACCTGCGGCACGCCGCCGAGCTCGGCGTAGGCCGGGCTCGACCACTGGCCGTG
>JBJTJO010000071.1:0-3266 GCA_046095965.1 Planctomycetaceae bacterium | reverse complement strand
GGCGCCGCGTCAGCGGGCGCGCGGTGCGAACACGGCGTCCGGCTCGGGCGCCACCGGCACGCCGGGCACGGTGGCCGGCGCCGCGGGCATCTCGCGGAGCGTGACGGTACCGCCCGCGGTCGTGCCGATCGGCCGCTGGGCGGCGCGGACGGCGGTGCTCGTCGCGGCGCGGGTCCCACGGCGGCGGGCCCGGATCCGGTCGCTGCGGAGCGGGCTGCCCGGGTAGGCCTCGATGGGCACCTCGAGGCTGGGCAGTCCGATGCGGCTGCCGTCGCCGTAGAAGGTCCACATCTCGATCGCGCGGCAGTCGCCGCCCGCGAGCGCGGCGGCGGCCGCGGCGACGCACAGGGCGCTGCGGAAGATCATCGGGCGGGTTCCTGTCGGGACGCGGACCGCGCCCCGGCGGGAGCATCGGCGATCGACCGCCCCGCCGGCGACCGATTCGGGCGCAGCCCGCGCGACCCGCAGCGTCGGCGCAGCCGGCAGGGGCCACGTCTCCGCCCTCGCTCGCACCCCCCTGTCTGGTCGGAGCCTCACATTGGGGTGGCGATCCGCGAACCGGGGTTGGCCGGCTCATGCGGCCACGGCTGAGCCGGTCGGGGGTGCCGTCGCTGCGCCGAGGTGGCGTCGCCTGTCCGGTGTAGGTGCAGGTTGTTCAACCTGCACCCAGTCGCATCGTGCACAGGGCCGGATCGTGGTGGGTGACGTTGATTGGCCACCGCGAGGCTGGGTGGTTGGCCACCGGGTGCAGACTGCCAGTCTGCACCTACGCGCTGCGCGGAAGTCGGCCTGGTCCGGGGTGCGGTCGCTGCGCCGGGGTGGCGTCGAATGTCCGGTGTAGGTGCAGGTTGTTCAACCTGCACCCGGTCGCCTCTTGCACGGGGCTGGCCTTTCGAGTAGTGTACAGATATACACACAAGCCAGGGAGGTGGTCAATGGACGGGCTGTTTCGACGCCGCAACCTGCCGCATCTCGACGTCGCGGGTGGTACCTACTTCGTCACCTTCTGCCTCGCCGGGAGTCTGTCGGCGAGCGGCGCGCTGGCGATCGCCACGCGGTATCGGCGGCGTGCCCTGCATCCACCGGCCGGCCACCCGCCATCCCAGTGGCGAGCAGCCTGCGCGGCCGAGGCATTCGCCGCGGCCGATCGCGTGCTCGACCTGTCTCCGGCGCATCGGTGGCTGGCCGACCACCGGCTCGCGCGGATCGTCGAGGAAGCGATCCTGCATCGGCACGGCATCTCGTATGCGCTCCTCGCCTACGTCGTCATGCCGAGTCACTGCCACGTGGTGTTCACTCCGTTGGCTGACGAGGCGGGCGGACGGCCCGCGCGCGAGGTGATCGTGCGCTCGCTGAAGCGGCACACGGCCGCCGGGTGCAACCGGGTGTTGGGTCGGACGGGTTGTTTCTGGCAGCCGGAGTCGTTCGACCGGGTCATTCGCGGCACGGCCGGCATCGAGCGGGTGATCGCCTATGTCGAACGAAATCCCGTGAAGGCAGGGCTCTGCGCCCTGCCCGAGCAGTGGGAATTTTCGTCGGCCCGCAGCCGCCCGCCGCCCGTGTAGTCGGGCCTTGGTTTCGAAGCGTGCCGTCACTGCGCGGAGGTGATGCCGAATGTCCGGTGGAGGTGCAGGTTGTTCAACCTGCACCCGGTCGCGACCGGCACAGGGGCGGACTTGTGGTGAGCGACGTTGATTGGCCACCGCGGCGCCGGGTGGTTGGCCACCGGGTGCAGACTGCCAGGCTGCACCTACGCGCTGCGCGGAGGCGATGCCGTGCGGAGTGAGCCGTAGTTGCGCGGAGGCGGGCCCGTTCGGGCGCGCCGTCGCTGCGCGGAGGCGATGCCCGCGCGGAGTGAGCCGTAGCCGCGCGGAGGTCAGCCCGGTCGAGGGGGCGGTCACGGTGCGGCGTTCGTCGGTGCCAGGGTTTCGCCAGGCCGCGGCCTCGAAGCATCCGACTGGCGCCGGTTCGCGCAGCGGGTACGCTCTTCCCATGGCCGCCGCCACGTGCTGGTCGATCGCCGCCGCCGCCGCGCTCCTGACCGCGGCCCTCTGCGCGTGGGGCGCGATTCGTGTCCGCGGCACGACGGCCGTGCCGGCCGCGCTCTGGGCGCTCGGTGCCGCGGTGGCGCTCGCGGCCGAGACCGGCTGCCGCGCGGCGGGCGGCCTCGCCGACCCGGCCTCCGGCACTGCGGCGCGGCTCGCGGTCGTCGCCCTCTCCGTCTGCCCGGCGATGTCGCTGCTCGGCGCCAAGCGGCCGCAGCACGGCGCGTGGCAGTTCATCGTCGCGGCCCTCGCGGTCGTGATCGCCCTGCCCGCGGTGTCCGCCGCGCTCGTGCGTCCCGGCACGGCACCCGACGTCGGCCTCCTCTGGCGAGGCTTCCTCGTCGTGCTCGTGGCGGTCGGCTGGATGAACTTCGCCGCCACCCGCCGCGCGGTCGCGGCGACACTGGTCGCGGCCGGCCACCTGCTGATCGCGCGGCACTGCCTGCCGTTCGCACCGCCCGCGTCCGGCGGGACGGACGCCCGCCCCGACCTCGTCGCCGCCTGCCTGATCGCGGGGGGCGCGGCCCTCGCGGCGGCCCAGGGCGCCTGGCGGCGGCCGCCCGCGGGTGCCCGGGCGTGGATCGACCGGCCCTACCTCGCCATCCGCGAGACGCTCGGGGCCGCGTGGGCGCTGCGGATCGCGGAGCGGTTCAACGCCCTGGCGGCGGAGCGCGGCTGGCCCTGTCGGCTCGGGTTCGCCGGGCTCGATCCGGGGGCCGCGGCCGACGGTCCGTGGCGGCCCGACGCGGAGCGCGCGTTCCGCGCGATTCTCCGCCGGTTCGCCGCGCCAGACTGGCTCGCCCGGCACGCCCCGCCGGAAAACGCCGATGGCCCCCACGGATGACGGGCGATAGACTCTTGCGTTCCGGCGTGCCGCATCCGTCCTCCCGACGGGCGGAGTGTCCGCCGGCAGGACCCCCGACTCCGGAGATGCCCCATGGCCGACACGCCCGCCACCCGTCCCGCCGAGCCCGTCCACGTGCCCGTGGACGAGTCCCACATCGTCGCCACTTACGCGAACTTCTGCCGCGTGACCGGCACGCCCGAGGAACTCATCGTGGACTTCGGCCTCAACAAGCAGGTGGCCGGCACGTCGCCCGAGACGATCCAGCTCACCCAGCGGATCATCGTCAACTTCTTCACGGCCAAGCGGCTCGCCGCGGCGCTCGTGATGGCGGTGCAGCGGCACGAGCAGGCGTTCGGCACGCTCGAGACCGACGT
>JBJTJO010000070.1:0-6839 GCA_046095965.1 Planctomycetaceae bacterium | reverse complement strand
CCCGATGAGCAGCGGCGGCGGATACGACGAGATCCGGGCGATCCTCGCCCAGGTCGCGGCGCTCGGTCAGGGAGACGTGGGCGAGGCGGACTTCTACCCCGGGATGCTCCGCCTCGTCCTCGACGCCATGCAGGCGCCGGCGGGGCTCGTCTGGACGCTCGGCGAGGGGGGGCAGGTGGACGTCGCCTGCCAGGCCGGCATCGAGGTCACCGGGCTCGCCGCGTCGCCCGAGGCCGGCGCCGCCCACAACGCGCTCGTGCCGGTGCTCCTGCAGAACTCCGGCGGCCTGGTGATCCCGCCGCGGGCCGAGGTCACCGGGCCCGACGGGCAGGTGCTCGCGACGAACCCCACTGACCTGCTGGTGGTGGCGGCCCCGTTCAACCGCGGCGGCGTCCGCGCGGGCCTCATCGAGGTCTTCCACCAGCCGGCCGAGGAGCAGGTGCAGCGGGGCTACCTCGTGTTCCTCGAGGAGGTGGCGGCGCTCGCGGCGAACTACCTCGGCCAACGCCAGATGGCCGTGATCGACGCGCGGGAGACGGCGCTGTCGCAGGTGGAGCAGTTCGCCCGTCGCGTCCACGAGTCGCTCGATCCCGTCGCGACGGCGTTCGTGCTGGCCAACGAGGTGCGGCGGATCGTCGGTTGCGATCGCGTGGGCGTGCTCGTGCGGCGGCGGCGGAAGTTGCGGCTCGAGGCGGTGAGCGGCCAGGAGTCGGTGGAGCGCCGGGCCTCGGCCGTGCAGGCGATCGAGGCCCTCGTCCGCGCGGTGGCGAAGGCGGGGGAGCCGCTCTGGCACCCGGACCCGGGCCGCGAGTTGCCGCCCCAGATCGAGGAGGAACTCGAGAACTACATCGACGAGTCGCATGCCACGGCGCTCGCGATCATCCCGCTCGCGAAGCCGCGGCCCACCGCGGTGGTGAAGCCCGGGGGCATCGACGCCACGGCCGTCGCCAAGGCGGAGGCGGCGCCCGCCGACGCGCCCGAGCCGATCGGGGCGCTCGTCGTCGAGTGGTTCGCGGCGGGCGCGATCGACGCGGGCGCGCGGGGCCGCGTCGAACTCGTCGCCGATCATGGCAAGGTGGCGCTCGCCAACGCCCTCGACCACACCGGCCTGCCGCTCTACCGCGTCCTCAACCTCGCCGGCAAGTCGCGGGTGCTCACGACCGCCCGCAACCTGCCGCGCACCGTGCTCGCGGGCCTGGGCACGCTCGCGGCGCTCGCCGCGCTCGTCCTCGTGCCGGCGGAGCTGCGGCTCGAGGCCAAGGGCACGCTCGAGCCCGTGAAGACGCGCGACGTGTTCGCGCCGCTCGACGGGGTCGTGGACGGCGTGGCCGAGGGGGTCGAGCACGGCCGCGACGTGAAGGCCGACGACGTGCTCGTGACGTTGCGCAACACCGAGCTCGACGTCGCGTTCGAGGACGTGCAGGGGCGGCTCGACTCGAGTCGCGAGCAGCTCCGCTCGGTGGAGCGGTCGCTGCTCAACAAGGACATCCCCAAGGACGAGCACGTGCGGCTCGAGGGCCAGAAGAAGCAGCTCCAGAAGGAGACCGCGAGCCTCGAGCTCCAGCGGCAGCTCCACGAGAAGAAGCGGCGCGACCTCGAGGTCAAGAGCCCCATCGACGGCCGGGTCGTCACCTGGCAGGTCCGCGACCGGCTCTACCTGCGGCCGGTGGAGAAGGGGCAGGTGCTGCTCACCGTGGCCGACAAGACGGCCGGCTGGGAGCTCGAGCTCCACGTGCCCGACGACCGGCTCGGCCACGTCAACCGCGCGGCGGCCGAGGCCGCCCAGGCAGGCCGTGACCTCGAGGTCGAGTACGTCCTGGCCACCGATCCCGGCACCCGCCATCGGGGAACGGTGAAGTGGCGCGAGGAGAAGGGCGGCCGGCGGTTCGACATCCACGAGCAGGCCGAGGTGCACGGCGACGAGGGCAACACGGCGCTCGTCCGCGTGAACCTCGAGCCCAAGCCGGAGGACGGCGGCGGGACGGGCCACGCCGAGGAGCAGCTCAGCGCCGGGGCCAGCGTGACCGCCCGCATCGCCTGCGGCCGCCGGCCGCTGGGCTACGTCTGGTTCCACGACGTGCTGGCCTTCATCCGCACCCAGATCCTGTTCCGCCTGTGGTGACTTCCCCCGACCGGAGACGCAGACGATGAGGACGACGACACTGGCGGCCCGCCTGGCGTGGCTGGCGGCCCTGGCGGCCGGGGCCGGCCCGGCGGCGGGCGCCGCCGACGGCGTGGTGATCGAGCGCTGCATCGTGTCGCTCGGCGAGGACGGCGAGGCCCAGGTGGCGGCCCGCGAGGCGGGCGTCATCGAGGAGCTCGCGGCCCGCAAGGGCATGGAGGTGAGGGCCGACGCCGACCTCGCGATCCTCGATTCCGACCAGCCGCGGATGGAGCGCGAGAAGGCCCAGGCCGAACTCGACCAGGCCGAGGCCAAGGCCGCCAGCGACGTGGACGAGCGCTTCGCCGTGGCGTCCGAGGGGGCGGCCAAGAAGGCGTACGAGAAGGCGGAGCAGTCGCACCGCTCGGTGCCGGGGTCGGTCACCGACGTGGAGCGCGACCGGCTGCGGCTCGAGTGGGAGAAGACGAAGCTCCAGATCGAGCAGTCCCAGCTCGAGCGCAAACTTTCCGGCCTGGCGGCCAAGGCGAAGGGGGTCGAGGTGGCCGCCGCCACGCATGCCATCGACCGGCGCCGGATCCGGTCGCCCATCGCCGGCATGGTGCTCGACGTCTTCAAGCACAAGGGCGAGTGGATGCAGCCGGGCGACGTGCTTGCGCACGTGATCCGCACCGACATGGTCCAGGTCGAGGGCTACGTGGAGAAGCCGCAGGCGCGGGGCATCGTCCCGGGCACGCCGGTCAAGGTGCTGCTCGGTGCCGGCAAGCCCGAGGAGTTCACCGGCGAGATCACCTACGTGCGGCCCAAGGAGGAGAGCGGCGAGTACCGCATCTACGCCCAGGTGGCCAACCGCAGGTCCGGGGACACGTGGCTCCTGCAACTCGGCCAGGAGGTGACGATGCACGTGCTCGTCGGCCCCGCGGCCCCGGCCGGCAAGTGACCCGATGGCCACGGCCGACGCCTTCCGCTCGAGCACGACGCGGGGCGTGAGCCTGCGCCGCCGGGGCGACCTCGTCGTCACCCGGCAGGTCTACCAGGGGCAGGCCTGGTGGGTCGTGAAGGACCCGATCGCGCTGCACTACTTCCGCTTCCGCCCCGAGGAATACGCCCTGCTCGAGATGCTCGACGGCCGCACGAGCCTCGAGGACCTCAAGGAGCGGTTCGAGGCCCGGTTCCCGCCGCGGCGGATCACGGTCGAGGAGCTGGCGCGGTTCATCGCCACGCTCCACCGCTCGGGCCTGGTGATCGGCGACCGCCCGGGGCAGGGGCCGCAGCTCTTCGAGCGGCGGCGGCAGCGGCTCTGGAAGGAGTGGATGGCCTGGCTGGCGAACATCATGTCGCTGCGGTTCCGCGGCATCGACCCCGACCGGATCCTCGAGCGGATCGACCCCTGGTTCGGCTGGCTCTTCGATCCGCCGGCGATCGTGGCGGCGCTCGCGTTCGCGGCCAGCGCCCTGCTCCTCGTGCTCGTGAACTTCGACACGTTCCGCGCGAAGCTGCCGGAGTTCAACCAGTTCTTCGCGGCCGGCAACTGGCTCTACCTCGCCGTGGCCCTCGGGGTGACGAAGATCCTCCACGAGTTCGGCCACGGGCTGTCGTGCAAGCACTACGGCGGCGAGTGCCACGAGATGGGCATGATGCTGCTCGTCTTCACCCCCTGCCTCTACTGCGACGTCTCCGACAGCTGGATGCTGCCCAGCAAGTGGAAGCGGGCGGCGATCGGGGCGGGGGGGATGTACGTCGAGGTGATCATCGCCTCGATCGCCACCTACTGCTGGTGGAACTCGCACCCGGGCACGTTCAACAAGATCTGCCTCGACGTGATGTTCGTGTCGAGCGTGTCCACGCTGCTGTTCAACGCCAACCCGCTGCTCCGCTACGACGGCTACTACATCCTCTCCGACCTGCTCGAGATCCCAAACCTCCGGCAGAAGGCCAACACGATCCTCGGCCGGCTGGCAGCCCGGTGGTGCCTGGGCGTCGAGCAGCCCGAGGACCCGTTCCTGCCGCAGCGGCGGCTGGGGCTGTTCGCCCTCTACGCCGTGGCCTCGACGCTCTACGGCTGGCTCGTCACGGCCTCGATCTTCCTGTTCGTGTGGAACGTCTTCAAGCCGTTCCGGCTGGAGGTGCTGGGGCAGGTGATGGCGCTGGGCGCGTTGTGGGGCTTGGTGATCCGGCCCCTGCAGGGGATGATCAGGTTCCTCAAGGTCCCCGGGAGGCGCGACGAGGTGAAGGCGGTCAACATGGCGGCGACGGCCGCCGCGGCGGGGCTCGTCGCGGCCGCGGTGGGCCTGATCCCGCTGCCGCAGCGGGTGTGGTGCTCCGCGGAACTCCGGCCGGCGGGGGAGCAGACGGTCTACGTGCCCGTCCCCGGCACCGTCGCGGAGCTGCTCGTGCGGCAGGGAGACGTGGTCCGCGCAGGCCAGCCGCTCGCCCGGCTCACGAACATCGACCTCGACCTCGAGATCGCCCAGCTCGAGGGCACCCGCGACAAGCACGACGCCCGCCTCTCCGCGCTGTCGCGCGAGAAGTTCACGAACCCCGCGGCCGGCCTCGAGATCGGCACGGTGAAGGAGTCGCTCGACGCCGTGCGGGAGCAGCTCGACGACAGGTACCGCGACCGCGAGCGGCTCGTGCTCGTCGCCCCCCGGCAAGGCGTCGTGCTCCCGGGGCCGAGCGTGGAGCCCGGCAAGGATCCGGCCGGCCGGCTGCCGGCCTGGTCGGGCAACCCGCTCGACGCCCGGAACCTCGGGGCCACGTTCCAGCAGGGCACGGTGTTCTGCCTCGTCGGTGCCCCGGAGGAGTTCGAGGCGGTGATGGTCGTGGACCAGTCCGACCGCGAGTTCCTCAAGCCGGGCCAGCGGGCGGACCTCAAGCTCGACGCCTTCCCGTGGCTGACGCTCTCGGGCAGCGTGGCGGAGATCGGGGAGACGAACATCGAGAGCGTGTCGGAGCGGATGTCGGTGAAGGGGGGCGACGCCGTGGCGACGAAGACCGATCCTTCGGGGCGCGAGGTGCCGATCTCGACCTCCTACGAGGTGCTGATGACGCTCGCCGACCCCGAGGGCGTGTTCACGCCGGGCATGCGCGGCCGGGCCCGGATCGAGGTGGGGAGCCGCACCGTCGGCCAGTGGCTCCTGCGGCTCCTCTCGGAGACGTTCAATTTTCGGATGTGAGGCGAGAGCCCTCGATCGGCTGCGCTCCGCCAGGCAGCCCCACGCGTCAGCGCGGGGAAAACGCGTCGTCAATCCAACTGGCCACCGCGGAGCCACGCAGGTCGGCTACAATTTTGAACAGGTGCGACGCATTCCCGGCCGATGTGGAGGCTTCTGACATGGATACCGTGACGCCGAGATACGTCGTCGATGAGCACCGGACACCGACTGACGTCGTGCTGACGATCGAGGAATGGCGGCGGGTTCTCGAAAAACTCGAGGAACTCGACGATATCCGCACCTACGACGAGGCGCGGTCGTCCGCCCAGGAGTCCGCACCGCTCGACGAGGTGGCCAGGCAGCTCCGCGCGGGGCGGAGTTCGTGAGGTACGCGGTCGAAATCCTGCGATCGGCCCGCAAGCAACTGGAACGAATCGCTGCGGAGCCGCAGGAGCGAATTCTCGTCGCCCTGGAGGCGTTGGCCGACGCGCCGCGTCCCGAGGGCTGCACCAAACTCACGGGTCGCGATGCCTGGCGGATTCGGTTGGGCGACTACCGGGTCATCTACGAGATTCGAGACGACGCGAGGATCGTGACGGTGGTCGTCATCGCCCACCGCCGGGATGCATACCGGCATCCATGAGGTCGTTCGCCCCCGGGGATCCCGCATGCCCACGCTCGACCGCATCACGATCTACCCGGTCAAGAGCCTCGACGGGGTCGATGTCGAGGCGTGCCGCGTGCTGCCGTCGGGGGCGTTGGAAAACGACCGCCGCTGGCAGCTCACCGACATGGACGGCCGCGTCCTCAACGCGAAGCGGTCGCCGCTCTTTCACGCGATCCGCGCGGAGTTCGACCTCGTCGAGCGCGCGGTGCCGGCCGCCGTGCCGGGGGCCGCGAACCGGGTCACGCTCGCGGTGGCGCCCGAGGCCGTGCGGGCCGCGGCCATTCCCGGCGTGGGGCGGCTCGCGGTTCTCGCGGCGGAGACGTTTCCGCTCGTGCCGGGGCCCGACGGCCCCTGCGACTGGCTCGCGGAGGCGTTCGGCGAGCGGGTGCTCCTGATCGAGCGCCGGGACGGCGGGTTCCCCGACGACCGCGACGCGCCCGGGCCCACGCTCGTCGCGACCGCGAGCCTCGCGGAGGTCGGCCGCTGGTTCGGGCTCGGCCTCGACGAGGCCCGCCGCCGGTTCCGGGCCAACCTCGAGATCGGCGGCTGCGACGCCTTCTGGGAGGACGCGCTCGCGAGTCCGGCCCGGCCGGACCTGGCCCCCGCACTCGGCGACCTGCCGGCGGACCTCGCGACCGACCCCTACGCCGACCTCCCGCCCCCGGAGCCGCTGGCGTTCACGATCGGGGAGGTCCGCCTCCGGGCCACGAACGTCTGCCGCCGCTGCGTGGTGCCGGTCCGGGACAGCCGCACGGGGGCCGTCACGGCGCACTTCCGCGACGCCTTCGAAGCCAGGCGGGGCAGGGGACTGCGCCGCGACGTCGACGCGAGTTGCTGGGGCCACCTCTATCGGCTGGCTGTGAACACCAACAGTACTTCTACCGGCACGATGTCGATG
>JBJTJO010000069.1:0-21813 GCA_046095965.1 Planctomycetaceae bacterium | reverse complement strand
CGTGCCGGAGACCGTGAGGAGCCTCGTGGCCGCCTTGGCGACCGTGACGCGGCCCGTGCCCATCCGGAGGTGCGTCGTCGAGAGCGTGAGCGTGCCGGCGTTGAGCTGCACGGCCGAGGCGGCCGAGGTGCCGGAGAGCGTCGTGTTGGCCAGCGTCGCGAGCGTGCCCGAGCCGAGGTTCGCGGAGATCGTGCCGCCCTGGAGCGAGTAGGCGCCCGCGGTGAGCGTGCCCGTGCCCGAAAAGACGCCGCCGGTGATCGTGAAACTCGCCACGGAGTTCGAGAAGCCGCCGTTGTCGAGCGTGCCGCCGGCGACGGTGACGGCGTTCGAGCCCGAGAGGGCGCTTGCGTTGCCGAGCCGCAGCACGCCCGAGTTCACCGTCGTGGTGCCCCCGAACGTATTCGTGGCCGACAGCGTGAGCGTGCCGGAGCCGGCCATCGTCAGGCCCGAGATGCCGGAGATCGTGGACGACACCGTGACGTTGCCCAGCCCGCCCACGGTGAAGAGGCCCGTGCCGGTGATGTTGCCGGTGCCGCTCACGGTGAGCGTCGTGCCCGACCTCGTCACGTCGAGCTGCCCGCCGCCCGCCCCGATCGTGAAGCCGCGGGTGAAGGGGACGGAGGTGCCGGTGTAGGAGAGCGTGCCCTCGGTGAGGGCGTCGCCGAGGAGGACCGCGCTCGATGCGATGCCGAGGTTGTTGGTCGCGCTGATGGAGAGCGTGCCGGCGGAGATCCTCGTCGTGCCCGTGTAGGTGTTGGCGGCCGAGAGCGTGAGCGTGCCGTTGCCGGTTTTGGTGAGGCCGCCGCTGCCGAGGCCCACGATGCCGGTGATGCTCGTGTCGCCGCTGCCGCCGACGGTGATGCCGAAGTTCGTGGCGGTGATCGCACCGAGCGTGAGGAGCGTGTTCGCGGTGGCGCTGCGGTTGGAGATGAACGTCGCGGCGCCCGTCCCGGTGACCGCGCCGAACGTCAGGCCGGCCGTGCCGCTCGTCACGGTCGCGTCGGTCTCGAGCGTGAGCGTCTGGACGCCGATCCCGAGCGTGCCGAGCGTGCCGAGCGTGTGGGTGACGCCCGCGCCGGACGTGAGCCGGTCCGACCGGATCGTGCCGCTCGCCGCGAGCGTGGTATTGCGGTTCAGGGCCAGGCCGGTGTCGTTGGCGATCTCCAGGTTGCCGCCGCCGAGCGAGAGGGCGCCCTGGCCAAGGGCGTTCGTGCTCGAGGTCGCCCGGATCCAGCCGCCGCTGCCGCTCGTGACGCCGCTGTACGTGCTGGACGCGGCCAGGGTCAGGATGCCGGTGCCGATCTTGGCGAGCGAGGCGGTGGTGTTGTTGCTCGGGTCTTTGATGGTGATGTTGCCGGCACCGCCGAACGTGAGGTTGTCGGCCGTGCCCGCGATGGCGTTGCCCGCGGCGACGTCGAGGATCAGTTCACCGGCGTCGGAGTTGATCTGCGTGGCCCCGGCGAGCGTGATCAGGCCGCCCCACGTGTTCGTGCCGCTGATGTTCCGCAGGGCGCCGCCGTTCGAGATGCCCGTGCCCAGGATCGACGTGATCGGCTCCGCGCCGACGGTGATGGTGTTGGCGAGCTCGAGGGCCGCGCCGGTGGCCACGGTGAGCCCGGACGACGTTCCGCCCCAGGGCCCAGGAGTTCGTGATCCGCAGGGCGCCCGACGTGACCGAGGAGCCTCCCGTGTAGGAACTCGACCCGGTGAGCGTCACCCGCGTGCCCGTGACGTCGAAGCCGTTCGCCCCGATGATCGAGCTGTTGATGACGATCTCACCGCTCGTCGCGTCGAACGACAGCGCGGCGACCGTCGAGTTGATGCTGGCGATGCTGATCGTCTGCGTCGCCGTCGAGTTGTTGGCGATGCCGGCGGCATTGGCGAACGTCAGCCCGCTGCCCGTGATCGTGTATGCCCCCGACGTGGCGGCGAAAATGATGTTGCGGACCGTGCCGCTGGAGATGTTGTTGTTCGACGTGCCGCCGGCGGCGAGCGTGAACCACGGGATGATCTGCTGATTGCCGTAATCCCGAAGATTCGGCGCGGAACCCGTAATCCAGTTGGCTCCCGTGCTCCAGTTTGTGTCGCCACCCGCGCCGGTCCAGGTCGTCGGGGCCTGGGCCGCGAACGCCTCGCCCTCGCCCGCGCCCGCGAGCACCACGAGCGAGATCAGGCAGCGGATCGCCAGCCGCAGCGGGGCGGTGGGCAGCCTTGCGGCCACTCGCCGGAGAGACCGTCGGGCGACGTGGCCGGGCCCGGTCGCCGTCGGTGCGGCAGGCGACGGCGAGGACTCGCGGGGCGGCATGGTGTACGTCGTGTACGTCAAGTCAACGGGCACGCGGGAGCCGCGGGCCGGAGGACATGGTGCAATGGAAGGCGGGATCGCCGGGCGTGGAACCCGGGATGGTGACAACACAATTTGTACCTCAATCCGCACAAGACGGGCAATGATTTGGTGGCCCATGAGAACTTCGTGAGCAGGTCGCCGCTGCGCGGGCCGTTTTGCGGCGTTGAATCGCTGTTGCCGCTAGGATGACATCGGGACACGAGTACCGACTTGTAGGGATGTCGCTCCGCAGGAATGCCATGAGCCGAATCATGAGCCGATCGATTCACTCCCCTCCGCTGTCGGGACTACCACCCACCGTGATGCGCATTCCGTCTATCGCGTCGCCGCGCGCGTTCGGCTCATGCGGCGGTCGTCGTGGCCTCACGCTCGTCGAGTTGCTCGTCGTGATCGCGATCATCGCGGGACTGATCGGCCTGCTCCTGCCGGCGGTGCAGGCGGCCCGCGCCTCGGCCCGGCGGGTGGCCTGCCTCAACAACCTGCGGCAGATCGGGCTCGCGTTCCAGGCCCACGTCTCCGCGCTCCGCATCTTCCCGACGGGCGGCAACGAGTATTGGACGCCGCCGACGTTCACCGGCGGCATGCCGCTCTCGGGCGAGCAGCAGGACGCCGGCTGGGCCTTCCAGATCCTGCCCTACGTCGAGGGCCAGGCGGCGTGGAAGCCCGCGGGCGCGACCGACGTGGAGCGGCAGATCGCCGCGCTCGCGGCCGTGCATCCCTTCTACTTCTGCCCCGCCCGCCGCGGGCCGCAGTCGGTGACCCACGTCTCGGATTCGCTGCCTGGCGACCTCGGGGGCCAGCCGCTCGTCCACGGGCTCATCGACTACGCCGGCAGCAACATGGACGAGACGCCGGCGGGCAGTCCGCCGGGCACGGGCCTGCTCGTGCAGGCCGGCACCGACCGCACGGCCAAGGCCCGCAAGCCCGCCGAGGTCACCGACGGGCTCTCGAAGACGCTCGCCGTCGCGGAGAAGCGGCTCAACCTCGCGCTGCTCGGCCAGTGGCAGCCCGACGACAACGAGGGCTACTGCGCCGGCTGGGACGAGGACACCATCCGCCGCACCGACCTCGCTCCCGAGCCGGACTTCTCCGGCGACGGCACCGGCGGCGAACGCTTCGGCTCATCGCATGCGGCGACGTTCAACGCCGCCTTCGCCGACGGCTCGGCCCGCGGCATCTCGTTCACGGTCGATCCGAACGTGTTCAAGTGCCTCGGCGACATCAAGGACGGCAAGTCGGTGTCGGCGGAGGGGAATTAAGGACGCGCGCGTTGCGGGTGGAGCGGTTTTCGAGCGGGGCTGCGCGGTCCGACTGGCCACCGGCCGCAGGTTGAACAACCTGCGGCTACACCGGAGAGAGATCACCGACCCCAACCCGTCGCATCCGCGGAGCGCGTTCACCGACGGCGACTCGTCGCATCCGCGGAGCGAGTAGGTGCAGACTGGCAGTCTGCACACGGTGGCGAGCCGGATGGCGGCGCGATGGCCGGATGAAGTGACCAACCGCATTCCGCAGAGTGCCACTCTGCGGCTCCATCCGGAGAGGGATCACCGACGACCACTGGTGCGACGCGCGACCGATCACTCATCCACGCCGCGTCACTCCGGCGGGTAGAGGCCCCAGGTGGGGCAGGTGACCGTGCGGCTCGGCAGGCGGAACTTGTAGGCCTGGTCGCCGAGGCCCATGTCGTAGGTGTGCATCCCGGCGTCGAGGGCCATGAGCACCGAGTGGCGGAGGAGGATCTGCCCCGGCGAGCGGTCCATGTAGCGGATGTCGAACACCCACTGCCCCGAGTGCTGCGTCGTGCCGAAGTGCCAGTTGAGGTCCATGCCCAGGGTCGCGCCGTTCCACTCGAGGCGGACCACGCGGAGCCAGCCCGCGTCGGCCGAGACCTTGATCCAGCGGTCGAGGAACGTCCGCACCTCCGGCCGCAGGAAGCTGCTCTCCACGTCCTTGAGCCGCCAGCGGGCCGCGTGCATCCGCACGAACTCGGGGAGCAGCGGCAGCACCTCGGCGGCCGTCGTGAGCCGCTGGACCACGAGGTCACCGTTCTTGAGGAAGAAGTTCTCGGCCTTCCGCATCGAGCGGCTCACCGCGGCGCGGACCGTGTCGGGGTCGGTCGCGATGTCCACCAGCACCGACACGATACTGTCGAGTTCGTAGGGGTCGAGGCCCAGCCGCCCCGCGGCCGTCGCGAGCGCCGCGGCTGTCCGCGAAAAATCGGGGATGAAATGGAGCTTGAAGCCGACGAAGTCGGGCGCCAGGTCCCGCGCCGCGCCGAGCAGCGCCGTGAGCACGTCGGGGTCATGGCCGGCGCCGAGCACGTCGTGCCAGTCGGCCTCGCCCACGCCGGTGAAGAACACCATTCCCTCGTCGCTGAAGAGGGGGGCGATGGCCACCGGCTCGCCGCCGCGTTCGGCCGCGAGCAGGAGGTGCGTGCCCCGGGCGTAGGTGGCCCACCACGTCCGCTGCCACTCGAATGTCTGCGTGATCGAGCGCGTGTCGCTCGCGTTGAACACGCGGGCCCAGGTCGCGGGCAGCGCGGGGTCGTCGAATGAGAGCGGCCGGACCGTAACCGGACCGGCCGCGCCGGCGGCCGCGCTCACGTGGCGCTCCAGATCGCGCGGGCGGCGGCCTTCCGCTCCGCCTGCCGGGTCTGCAGTTCGTGGAGCTGCTTGTAGAGGCCGGCCGCCGCGAGGAGGTCGTCGTGACGGCCCTGCTCGACGACCCGGCCCTGGTCCACGACGAGGATCCAGTCGGCCCGCCGGATGGTGGACAGGCGGTGGGCGATCATGAAGGTCGTCCGCCCCTCCATGAGCCGGTCGAGCGAGTCGAGGATCACCGCCTCGGTCTTGGAGTCGATCGCAGAGGTGGGCTCATCGAGGATCAGGATCGGGGCGTCCGTGAGGAAGGCCCGGGCGACGGCGATCCGCTGCCGCTCGCCGCCCGAGAGGCGGCTGCCCCGCTCGCCGAGCAGCGTGTCGTAGCCCTGCGGCAGCCTGCTGACGAAGTCGTGGGCGTTGGCGGCGCGGGCCGCGGCCTCGATCTCCTCCTCGGTCGCGTCGAGCCGGCCGTAGCGGATGTTGTCGCGGATCGACATGGAGAAGAGCAGGGGCTCCTGGAGCACGATGCTCACCTGCTGCCGCAGGTCGTCGAGCGCCAGCTGCTTGATGTCCGTGCCGTCGAGGAGCACCTGCCCGGCTGCGGCCTCGTAGAACCGCGGGATCAGGCTCACGAGCGTGGTCTTGCCGGCACCGGTGGGCCCCACGATCGCGGTCACCTGCCCGGGCTCGGCGCGGAAGGAGACGTCCCTGAGCGTGTCGGTGCGGCCCGCGTAGGCGAAGTCCACGTGGCGGAACTCGATCCGGCCCGTGCACCGGGCCACCCGCACCGGCTGCGGCGGGTCGGCGATGTCGGGCTGCGTGTCGAGCAGGCCGAAGGAGGCCCGGAGGTTCGCGAACTGGTCCTGCCAGCCGCTGTACGTGTAGGCGATCGTCTCCAGCGGGTCGTAGACCTTGTCGATGTAGCTCAACACGATCGTGAGGTCGCCGACCGTCAGCTTGCCGGCGAGCGCGAGGAGGCCGCCGAACGTCCAGGCGGCCGCCCGGCCGATGCCCGTGGACATGCTCACCACGAGGGAGAAGAGCGTCTGGCGGACGGTGACGCCGAGCCGGGCGTTCATCGAGACCTGCGTGGCGTCGAGGTAGCGCCGGTGCTCGAGCGGCTGGCGGCAGAAGGCCACGATCACCCGCATCATCGAGATCGCCTCGTGAATCACCGACAGGGCCGCGCCCTCGAGCTCCTTCGTGCGGCCGATCCGCTCGCGCATCCGCGTGGCGTAGTAGCGCGATGCGAAGAAAAGTGTCGGCACCACGACGAACGACACCGCCGCGAGGCTCCAGTGCATCGTCCAGAGCACGATCAGCATGCCCACGAGCATCACGACGCTCTCGATGATCGAGGGGAGCGTCATGAGCAGGTTGGCGACGGCGTCGCCCTGGTTGTTGATGATGTAGATCATCATGCCGGAGCGGCGGTTCTCGTGGTACGTGAGGGAGAGCTGCATCGCATGGTCGAAGAGCCGGCTGCGGAAGTCGCGGTCGACGCACTGCTCGAGCCGGGTGGAGACGTAGGTCTCGGCCACCATGAGGAGCTGGTGGAGGAAGATGATCAGCACCTCGGTGAGCGCGCAGGCGTAGACCAGCCGGGTGCGGAAGTTGTCGGGCCCGAGCCACGCCGCGAGCCAGGCGGGGGGCGGCTGGTCGGCGAGGGCGTAGTCGATGAGGAACTTGAACGGCCAGGGCGCGAGCAGCGACAGGGCGCTGTTCACGAGGATCAGCCCCATCATCACGGAGGCCGAACGCCAATAGGGCCGGAGCAGCGGCAGGCAGCGGAGGATGGGGTTCACGGTTGAGCACTGGCCCGCGGTCGGGCGGGCCGTCACTTTTTGGGCAGGGAACGCCGCAGCCGCCGGGCGGCCTGCGCGGCCGCGGCGGCGACCTCGCGGTCGGGGTCCTTCGTGAGCGCAAGGATCGCGGGGAGGGCGGGGGCGGCCGCAGGGCCCATGCGCCCCAGCGCGTCCACCGCCGCGTACCGCGGCCACATCGCCTTGCGGGCGAGCAGGTTCCGCAGTTCGGGCACGGCGGCGGCGCCGGTCGGCCCCATCTCGCCGAGGGTCTTGGCAATCTCGGCGGCGAGATCGTCGTCCTTCGTCCTGCCGAGCATGGTCTTGAGCTCCGGCACGGCCTCGCGGCCATCAGCGCCGAGGTCCTGAAGTTTGGCCAGAGCCCGGTAGCGGTCGTCGTCGGTCTCGCCCCGCAGCAACGTGATCAGATCATTGACGTCCGGCGGCGGCTCCGACCGTCCGCAGCCGGCAAGGCAGGCCGCCCCTGCCATGCACACCGCAGCGACGAGGATCCGGTGATCACTGGGCATGCAGGTCGCTTCCGGCGGGGCCTTCAATGGTACCCGACGCGTCGCCGGGCAGGATGCCCCAGCGGATCGCCTCGTCGAGGATGCCTTCGAGGTGGTTGCGGATGCGCGGCTCGTCGCCGCGGAACGAGCCGCTGAAGATCCAGTGGAACGAGACGTAGAGCCGGGCGGCGAGGAGCGTCTCCGCGAAGCCCGCCGGCGGCGTGCCGCCCCAGCGGGCCTCGACGTAGGCCGTCTCCAACTCGTCGATCTCCTCGAGCTCCCAGTCGAACGTGAACACGGCCAGATCGATCTCGCCGGGGCCGATCGCGGCCGTCTCCCAGTCCACTGGCATGATGCGGTCCTCCGCCCAGAACGCGTTCCGCGTGGTGAACTCGCCGTGGATGAGCGTGCGCGGCGCGGCGACGAGCGCGGGGATGTGGTCGCGGTAGGCAGCCGCCACGGCGTCGAGCCACGGATACTCGGCCGCGAGGGGCTGTGCCAGTTCGCGGGTGCGATCGAGCCAACGCTCGTAGAACGGGGCTTCGTAGCGGTCGAGGATCCGCCAGGCAGGGTCGTCGATCCGCTGCTCGGCCCAGGAATGCAGCCCGGCCAGCCAGCGGACGGAGGCGACGACGGCGCCCTCCTCGGATGCCTGCGCGCTTGTGAGGCCGTCGTCATAGAACCGCATCACGAGCGCGAAGTCGCCCGTCCCCGGATCGTGGAAGCTGCCCCAGACGTGCGGCAGCGACAGCGGCGCGTCCCGGAGCACCCGCTCGTAGACCTCCGCCTCGTGGACGAGGCCGCGGTGCGGCGACGCCGGGTCGAGATCAACGCCGCTGGAATACTTGCAGAGCAGCCGCTCGCTCGTGCCGTCGGCGAACCGGACGCGCACGATCTCGGCGAGGTAGGTGCTCGACCGCGGGCTCGGGCGGCGACTCGTGATCCGGAACGGCCCCCGCGCGGCCGTTTCCCTCGCGAGCACCTGCTCGAGCCCACGGCGCAGGGCGGCCCGCGCGGGCGGGCTGCCGGGATGGGCGTCGGGATCGGGGAGGGTCACGCGGATGATCCATAAGGACGAGTGTTCCGCGAAGATACCAGCAGGATCGTTGCCCTTCATGCCTCTCCCTTTGGGAGAGGCCGGCCGCAGGCCGGGTGAGGGTGCCTGTGATGCTGAGCGGATTCCCTGCACCCTCACCCCGGCCCTCTCCCAGAGGGAGAGGGAGTAGTCGAATGCCGCGGACCGTTGGCTTGGTCCATCGGGTATCTTTGGCCCATGCGCATCTGTCTCGTCTCGCTCGAATATCCCCCGGAGACCGGCTGGGGGGGCGTGGGCACGCAGACGTGGGTGAAGGCCCGCGGGCTCGCGGCCCGCGGCCACGAGGTGCACGTGCTCGCCTGCTCGGCCGACGACCGGCTGGAATTGCGGACCGAGACGCACGACGGCGTCACCGTGCACCGGCTGCACCCGCCGGGCTACGAGTTTCCGGTGTACGGCAAGCCGCTCTGGCTCGTCGGCTACGCGCTCGCGGTCGCCGGCGCGCTCCACGACCTCATGGAGCGGCACCGATTCGACGTCCTCGACTTTCCCGAGTTCGGCGGCGAGGGCTTTGCGTATCAACTCGATCGCACCCGCTGGAACTGGGCCCCCGTCGTGGTGCAGATCCACGGGTCGATGGCGATGTTCGTCGAGCACATGGGCTGGCCGGAGCGGGGCAGCCACCTGCACGAGGTCGGTGGCTTCCTCGAGGCCTTCTCCCTGCGGAACGCCGACGCGATCATGTCGTGCAGCGCGAGCGCCGCCGACGTCGTCGCGCGGGCCTACGGGCTCGACCGGGCGGCGATCGACGTCGTCCACTGCGGCGTGGACATCAGTCTCTTCACGCCGGCCGCCGCGGGCACGCCGCTCCCCGACCGGCCGACCGTGCTCTTCGTCGGGCGGCTCGTCGGCAACAAGGGGGCCGAGACGATCGCCGAGGCGGGGTTCGTGCTGCGCGAGACGTATCCAGACCTCCGCGTGGTGTTCGTCGGCGAGGGCTCATCGGTGCCGGAACGCATCCGCGAGCGGGCCGCGGCGGAGCGGGCCGAGGCCTTGATCGAGTTGCCCGGGCACGTGCCGCTCGACGGACTGCCCGACCGCTACCGCGCGGCCCACGTCTTCTGCTCGCCGGCCACCTACGAGGGGTTCGGCCAGACCGCGATCGAGGCGCAGGCCTGCGGTTGCCCGGCGGTCGTGAGCAGCGGCGGCGGCGGCGCGGAGGCCGTGGCCGACGGCGTGACCGGGTTCGTCGTGCCCCCGGGTGACGTGGCGGCCACGGCGCGGGCCCTCGACGCAATCCTCGGCGACCCGGCGACGCGGGCGCGGATGTCGGCCGCGGCGCTCGCGCGGGTCAGGGACTATTTCGCGATGGACCGCTACATCGACCGCGTCCTCGCGGTGTACCAGAAGGCGATCGAGCGCTCGCGGCGGCTGCCCGACGACGAGAAGGAGCAGCTCGACTGGCGGCGGCCCAGCGGGCCGTTCGTGGCCCCGCCCGCCCCCGCGGAGACGCGGTCGTGAGGCAGGGCCGCCACGGGCCGAGTCCCGGGGGCCGGCACGACCTCCGCGCGCTCTGGGCTTCGGGCCAACCGCTCACCGCCGAGACCCGCCCGCCCTGGCTCGAAGCCGATGACGTCACCGGCTATCGGCTCGTCGCGATCGCGACGCTCGCGGGCCTGTCGGACGCCGACCGCGTCGCGGCCGAGGACGAGTTCGGCGCGATGGAAATGGCCCGGCTCGTCGTCACCGACGATCCACGCGACGCCGACCGGCGACACATCTACGTCGCCGCGCCGCGGCCCGAGCCCGTGTGGAGCATCGGGATCGTGGCGGGCGACGTGCCGTGGTCACTCGGCGAGACCCCCCATGTGAATCCCGTGATCGTCGCCGCCGACGTGCCCGGCACCGCGGCGACCAGCGTGGCCGACCCGTTCCTCGTTCGGGATGCGTCCGGTGGCTGGCAGATGTTCTTCGAGGTGGACAGTTGGAGCAGGTGGAAGGGGGAGATCGGCCTGGCGACGAGCCGCGACGGTCTCGCGTGGCAGTGCGAGGGGATCGTGCTCGCGGAGCCGTTTCATCTCTCGTATCCCTGCGTGTTCGCGGGTGACGACGGGATCTACATGACACCGGAATCGTCGCAGGCCGCGGCGGTGCGGCTCTACCGCGCGCGACGGTATCCGCACGACTGGGAGCACGTCGGCGACCTCGTGACCGGCCTGCCGTTCGCTGATCCTACGGTGGTCCGCCACGGCGGCCGCTGGTGGCTGTTCACCGAGACGAGCGGCGGTTCCGACGACACGCTGCGGCTGTTCCACGCCGCCGCGCTTCATGGCCCCTGGGTCGAGCATCGCGCGAGCCCGATCGTGCGCGGCGACGCGACGGTTGCCCGCCCGGCCGGTCGGATCGTCGCCACCGGCGGCCGGCTCGTGCGGTTCGCACAGAACTGCGGCCCCGCCTATGGCACCGACGTGCGGGGTTGCGAGATCGTGCGGCTCACCGTAACCGACTACGAGGAACGGCCGCTCACCGCGGGGCCGATCCTCGGGCCCGGCAGGGGCTGGAACTCGGGCGGCATGCACCACGTCGATCCGGTGGAAGTCGCGCCCGGCCGCTGGCTGGCCGCGGTGGACGGCTGGCGGATGGAGGATGACGTGGCATGATGCCGCCCCCCATCCGGTTGCCCGACGACGCCGCGCTCGCCGCGACCCTGTCCGCGCTCCTCGCCCGCGACGGCGGCGGGGTCGCGCTCGTGGGCCGGCGGCCGAATCCGTGCTTCAGTTCGGCGGCCACGGAGATCGTCGCGATCGAGCATGCAGACGAAATTCGGCGCGAGGTGTTCCTGAAATACGCCCGCGCGGTACCAGATCCCGAGCCGCGGTGTCGCCACGACGTCGCCTATTGCGGCCTCGTCTACGACCGGATCGTCCATCGCCTGCCGGTCGCGACGGTGCGGTCGCTCGGCACCATCGCGGCCGGCGACCCGCCCGTCGCGGCGCTCGTGCTCGAGCACCTTGCCGGCGCGCTGCGGGTGAACGAGGCCCCGGACGAATCCGGGCTGCTCGCGGCCGCCGCGTGGTGCGGTCGGCTCCACGCGTGGGGAGAGGGGGCGATCGCCGATCCCGCACTCGCGTTCGTCGCCCGTTACGACCTCGACTACTACCGGGCCTGGGCGGCGCGGGCCCGGCGGCTGGCCGCGGCCGCCGGCCCCGTGCCGGCGTGGCTCGACCGGGCGTGCTCGTCGTTCGAGGACCGGGCGCCCGCGCTCGTGGCGGCAGGCCGCACGATCATCCACGGCGAGTACGGCCCGCAGAACATCCTCTGGCGCGACAACGCCGTGCATCCGGTGGACTGGGAGTCGGCCGCGGTCGGCGCGGGCGAGATCGATCTCGCCACGCTCCTCTTCGACTGGCCGGCCGACACGGTCAGCCGCGCGACCGACGCCTACTGGCGGGCCCGCGGCGTCGCGCCGCCGCCGGACTTCGCCGCGGTGTTCGCGGCGGCCACGCTCTACACGTGCCTGCGGTGGCTGCCGGATCCGGGTGGGGGCGACGGGGGCGCTTGGGAGGTTGGCCTCGCGCGGCTCGAGCGGACGGCGGCGCTTGCTGGTTGAGCGGCGCTCGGGGCTGCCCACACCCTCTCGCCGGACGCTTGCTACGGTCATCCCTGCCACTCCCTCTCCCTCTGGGAGAGGGCCGGGGTGAGGGTGCAGGCAATCCGCGCAGCATCACGGGCACCCTCACCCGGCCTGCGGCCGGCCTCTCCCAGAGGGAGAGGCACGTAGGGGCACAGCCCCTCGCTGCGTCGTGTGGAGGAAAGCGAGATATCGCGGTCCTGGTCGTGGTCACTCGAGCGCGGCGATGGCCGCGTCGAGTGCCGCGATACGCTCGACGAGCCAGGCGTGAAGCGTGGCGGCGGCGGCCGGGGTGCGGATGTCGTCGTCGGTGGGCCAGAGTTTTGCGTCGGCCTCGACGGCGGGTCGGATTCGGGTGGCGAGCGTGTCGATGAACGCGGGGAGCGTGTCCACGTGCGGGGCCTTGTTTGCACGCCAGCGGGCCTTGACCTTGGCACGGAACGCCGGGTCCTTGAAGAGGTGGCGGAACCAGAAGGCGTCGCGGAGTGCGAGCACGTCGGTCGCATCCCCCTCGTAGTCGTAGGCCCAGTCGAAGTCCCAGAGCGGGCCGGCCACGATCCGTCCGTCCGGGCCGCGGTGGAAGAAGCAGCTCTTCGGGTGCTGTGGCTCGACGTTGTGCGCGATCTCGTGGACGAGGAACCAGTCCACGAGCGAGTCCGCGTCCACGAGGGCGGCGTAGTCGCCGGGGCCGTCTTCCGCGGCGATCGTCTCCTCGAGCCGTGTGAAGAGCCCCATGATCCGGGCCACCTCGGCGGCCCGGGCCTCGGGCGGCATGGCGGCGACGTCGGGCCGCTTGATCTTCAGCGGCAGGTCGAGGACGGGCGTCGAGTAGATCTCCTCGCCGTCGTAGTCGTCGAACTCCACGAGAAACCCGGCGGTCGGGTCGGTGACGACCCGCTGGGGCGCGACCTCGGTCTGCTCGGTGAGCAGGAAGAGTCCGCGCGGCACGCCGTCGAGGACGAGCCACACGTGGCGGCACTGCGGCGTGAAGGGCATGCCCAGGCGCCGGCCGAGTTCGAACGCCGTCGCGTTTCGCAGTCCGGACGGATCGATGTAGTCGGCGAGGAGCACCCACGTGCGGGCCGCGCCCATGCCGAGCACGTCGAGCGGCGCGTCGAACTTCACCCGATAGGGTTTTTTGGGATACGACCAGGTCGTATTCCCGCGGCCGCGGATCTTCGCCGAGGTGGCGGTCAGGCCCACGAGCGGTCGGCCGGCGGCGTCAGGCAGGCCGCATGGATCGATCGCGACCCGACAGTTCACCGACTCGTCGCGCGACGCCACACCTGCGCCACCGGCGGTGGCGATCGTGACGACTGGCACGCCGGCGGGCGGCGCGGTGGGATCGGCGGCGAAGCCCGGAAGCGCCAGGCCGACCGTGAGCAGCGTGATCAACGACCGCGTTTCGATCATGACGCCCACCATACCATCATCGACGCCCAGGAAGCCCGGAGCGGAAGCGATGGGACCTGCACGACGCCAACCCTCAATTCGCCGGCGAGCCGAGGCGGTCGAGCAGGGCCGGCAGCACGATGCGGGAATCGAAAAACTCCTCGGCGATCCCGCGGGCGGCACGGCGGTGGGCGGGATAGTCGGCGGCGATCTCGGCGGCGGCGGCGGCCGCGTCATCGACACTCGTGAACGCGAAGAGCCCCGTGCCGATCGGGAGCCGCGACGTGAAGCCCGTGTCGTGGGCGATCACGGGGCGGCCCGAGGCGAGGTAGCAGACGCTGCGGTCGCTGAACCAGCCGCAACGCGAGAGCACGTAGCCCTGCTTCGCGATCGCGAGTTCCGCCTTCGAGCCCTGCACGAAGCGTCGGTAGTCATGGGGCGTCGCGCAGAGCGCGGCGGGGTCGAGCAGCCGCCAGCCGTGGTCGCGGAGCGCGGCGAGGTCGGCCGCCTCGTCGGGATGGATCGCGAGCGCCGGCAGGCAGGGCTCCGCCGTGCGGCGCGGCAGGTCGAAGAGGGCCCGCCAGGCGTGGGCCTTCTGGCCGTGGAAGACGCCCTCGTGGGTGACCGAGCCGTAGCTCCGCCAGTTCGCCACGGTCGTGAGGCCGGCGTGCTCGATGCGGTCGGCGACCGGCCAGTGGTCGAGCACCACCGGCTGCGGCGTCGTGATCCACGCGCGGCCGCAGGTGGGCACGGAGCAGCCCGGCTGGCCGATGTTCCAGCCGATCGTGACGAGGTGGGTGTGGCGGTCGAACCCCATGTCGATCCCCTGGGCGTGCCACATTTGGTTGAAGGCCGGGTCGAGATCGAGGAATGCACGGCGCGGGATCGGCTCGACGAGCGAGGCATCACGGAGCATCCCCGAGACGTTGAGGAGCAGGTCGGCGCGGCGGGCCCGCGCGACGAGCGCGTCGTGTGGAAGCCCGACGGTCACCGTCGTGCCGGCCCGCAGGAGGGCAGCGGAATCGGCGAGGCCGAAGTCGGCGACCAGCCTGCGAAAATACGCGGCCGCTTCCGACGCCACGAAGGTCGGGTCGCTCGTGCCTGCGGGCACGGTGGCCGGATCGACGAGCGTGACCTCGTGGCCGAGGGCTCGCAGGCCGAGCACGTATTGCAGGATGCCCCACGCCGCGCCCCCCTGGCCGGGCTGCGCGGCGACCATCCCGGCGACGAGGATCGAGAGGCGGCTCATGGTGGGCTCATGGATGCGTCAGGATCGCGACTCGGCGAGGAGCGACTGCGCGTGCTCGACGGCCTCGTCGGGGCTTGCCGCGAACCGCACCCGCGCAGGGTCGAGGGCCTTCGGCCCCACGAACCACGTGTCGCGCCAATTGAAAATCTTGCCGTTCGCCGTGTCGCAGACGACGTGCGGGATCCCGGCCAGCAAGCAGATGAGATGCGCGTGGAGCCGGTTGGTGATCACGACGCGGCCCCGCGACAGCATCCTCAGCCCCCGGAGCGTGCGTTCCTCGGCGAGGTGGTCCCAGAGCCAGGGCAGATCCTGCCAGGCGATGCGGCGGCGGGGCGGGCACGGCTCGTCGGCCGGCGGCGGCCACGGCGGCAGCGGCCCCAACCATTCCTTGAACCGGCGGGCCGCGGTCGAAAGTTCGGCGGCCTCGGCGGCGGGCAGGACGCCGCCGGGCACGGTCCAGTCGCGGACGATCCAGTCGGCGGGCACCGCCGGCAGGGGCCCGAACGCCTCGGCATCGTTGCGCCACAGTGCGACGACGGGCACGTCGGGATTGCCGAGTCGTGGCAGGTCGAGGGCCAGCGCCGCGTCGGGGCAGAGTCGCGTCGTGACCGTCGGGAAATGCTCCCGCGCCACGGCGAGGCTGGCCTCGTCGCGGACGAGGAGCGTGACGTCGCGCTGCCGGGCGAGCAGGGGGGCCATCGCGTTGGCCGCCGCGGCGGAGCGGAACCAGATGCTCTGCGGCAACTGGATGATCCGGCGGTCGGCGAAGTCGGACAGGATCCGCGTTCGCAGGGACTGCTCCCGCGGGTAGACGTCGCCGAAGTTGCCACCCCCGAGCACGAGGATCGGACCCTCGGGCAGCGCCGCCCGCAGGGCCTGCGGCTCGTAGCTCCACGGGTCGCAGGCATAGTCGATGCTCACGTCGAGCCCGGCGAGCAGTCTCCGCGTCCCCCACCAGATCGCGGCGTCGCCGACGTTCCAGTGGTCGGGATAGAGCGCCAGCGCGCACCGCTCGCCGGGGGCGAGAAGCTCCCGCCAGACCTGCGTCAGCGTGGCACGTGACTCGTCGAGCACGGGGTTCCTTTGGATGCGGTCGGCAGGGGAGGCCGCTGTCACCGGCTCCGTGAAGAGGATACAAAAGGTCCGGGGCGATCATGCGGTCGCGACCGCAGTTCGCCCGCTCCATCCGCAGTTCGCCCCATGCGCATCGGCCTCCGCCCCGACGACCTCACGGCCTGCCGCGCCGCGGCGGACGGCGTTCGGCTCGAGCCGCGGCCGCGGCTCTACGGGATCGGCATGGGCAAGACGGGCACGAACGTGCTCGCCAGCCTGTTCGCGGGGGTGCCCGCGGCGCACGAAGCCGAGGCCGGCGACGTGATCGAGGCCCTGCTCGACTACGATGCCGGCCGCCGCGACTGGCGGGCTCTTCGTGACTTGGTCGTGGATCGCGACCGGCGGCTGGGGCTCTCCGTGGATGTGTCGAACCTCAACATCTTCCTCGTGGACCTGCTTGTCGATCTCGCTTCTGACGCGCGGTTCGTGCTCACGATCCGCGATCCCTGGTCGTGGCTCGACTCGATCGTGAACCAGTACGTGCGGCGGCCGCCGACGGCGGAGTGGCGGACGTTCGCGGAGCACCGCTTCGGTGCGGGGGGCGTCGCCCATCCCGCCGCGGAACGTGTGCTCGCGGAGCACGGGCTCCATCCGCTCGCCGGCTATTGTTCCTACTGGCGGGCGCACATGGAGAAGGCGCTCGCCGCTGTGCCGGCCGACCGGCTCCTCGTCGTGCCCGTCAAGCGGATCGTGGCCGAGGCGGCGCGGATCGCGGCCTTCGCCGGGCTGCCGGCCGACAGCGTCGATCTTGCGCGCGTCAACGAATATCGCAATCCCGCGAAGCGGCCGATCGTGCAGCAGATCCCGCGGGATCATCTGGAAGCCGAGGTCCGGCGGCACTGCGGCCCGTTGCTCGAGCGATTCTTTCCCGGGATTCGCACGCCCGAGGATGCCGGGCTCCTCTTCGACGCACCGGCGGAGCGGCCATGAACGCGCGACTGCGAACCGAGTTGCTCACCGCGCCGCCGGCATTCCATGTCTGGAAGGGGGCGCCGCAGACCGGTGGCTTTGACGCATCGATGTTGGAGTTCGTCGAGCGGACGCTCGCCGACGCCGGTCTGACAGCGGGCGCCGCCTACGAGACGGGAGCCGGACTGTCGTCGGTGTGGCTCCTCGCGCTCGGCCTCCGGGAGGTGCACTCGTTCTGCAAGGACGCCGATGTCTGCGAGCGGATCCGCGCGTATCTCGGACCCTACCCGGAGGAACGGGAGCGGTGGCACTGCCACGTCGGGCCGTCGGAACTCACGCTGCCGCCCGTGGCGATCGCGGCGGCGACCGAGCTGGCCGACTTCTGCCTGATCGACGGCGGACACGGCCTCGACACGGTATTCAACGACTTCGTGTATCTCAATTACCTGCTCAAGCCGGACGGGCTTCTGGCGATCGATGATCTCCAACTCGGCTCGTGCCGCCTGCTGTGCGAGCTGCTGCTCCAGCCGGGGCTGGGATACGCAGTCGTCGGCCGCAAGGGAAAACTGGCCGTCCTGCGGAAGGAGACCGACCGCCGGCTCGTGGGTGATTTCGGACGGTATCGGCCGCTGCTCACGCGGCTCTCCGGCTGGCTCGGGGAACTGCCATCGTGACGCAGAGGAGCCACCGCGCATGCGACTGACGCTCATGCCTCGGGGGCACGGCCTGCTTCCGGAGCACGTCCGCTTCGCGGGCCTCGTGAGCGAGGCGGGGCCGGCCGATGGGCCGGTCTGGGTCGACGTGCCGGAGGCGGTCGCCGGCGGGGTCGTTGATCGCCTCGACGCCTGGCTGCTCTGGCTTCTGCCGCACGCCTTCGAGACGCAGCAGGACCTCGTGCTCGATGGTCCGGTCGATTCGGAGTTGCTCCGCAATGCCGAGGAGCTCATGGCCATCTGGTCCCGCTGGCGGCCCGACCGCCGGCCGATCGTGGTGCGGGCGGAGGTGGCCGACCGTCCTGCGGGACCCGCGGGGCGTGGTCCCGAGCGCACCGGCCTCTTCTTCACGGCCGGCGTCGATTCCTTCTTCACGCTCTTTCACCACGACGCGACGGCTCGCGAGCATCCCCAGTCGGAAGAACGGCTGATCGATGACCTGATCTACGTGTGGGGCTTCGACATCCCGCTCGCCGAGTCCGCCGCCTTCGTGGTGAAGCGGGCGACGCTGGCCCGCATCGCCGCCGAGACGGGCAAGACGTTCGTGGCGCTCGCGACGAACCTCCGCGAGACCGGCGTGCGGCAGCCGTGGGGGGCGGTGATGCACGGGCCGGCGCTCGGCGGGGTCGGGCTGCTGCTCGGCCATCGCTGGAACACCGTCCTGCTCTCCTCCTGGTTCACGCACGGCGACACCGACCCGTGGGGCTCGACCGCGATCACTGACCCGCTCTTGTCCACTTCGGCCACCCGCACGCGGCCGCACGGCGCGGGACACGACCGGTTCGAGAAGCTCGCGCATCTCGCGAGGTTTCCGCTGGTGCTCGACACGCTCCACGTCTGCTGGGAGGAGCGGTCAGCCGGCAACTGCGGCCGGTGCGAGAAGTGCTTTCGCACGCTCGTGGCGCTCGACATCCTCGGCGTCCGCGACCGGGCCGTGACATTTCCACGGGAGCCGCTCGACCTCGGCCGGCTCGCCGCAGTCTGGAAAGACCGGCCGCTCTTCGTCCGCATGTACGAGCAGCTCAGAGCCCACGCGGCCGCGGCCGGCCGCGACGACATCGTCGCGGCCATCGACGCGTGCCTCGCGCGACCGCGATCGTCACCCTGACGGCGCGTCGGTGGATGGCGGTGCCGTCGGGGCGGCCGCGGGAAAGAGCGGCGGTCCGCGGAACGTGCCGTCGCCGCTAAGCCGCTTTCGCTCGTCGGCGAGGAACCGCTCGTAGAACTCCTCGTTGAGGCCGGTGGATTGACGCGTGAAGACCTCGGCCGCTGGGAGTGGTCCGGCGGCCGGCTCGAGGCCGAGATGTGCGAGCACGCGTTCGGATTCCACGTCAGGCGTTGCCACGAAGTCCTCGTACCACACCGAGAGGTGCGGGAGGTCGAAGGCGGTGAGGAACCGGTCGAGCAGCGCGTTGTGGAGTTCCATGCGGGCCACCTTGGAGGCGATCGCGTCGTAGTCGTACGTGACCTCGTCGAGCCGCAGTCGCCGCGGAGCGACGCCGGAGGCCCAGACACCCGTCTGCATCATGATGAATAGCGAGATTCCCTGGCGGATGACGTCGCGTCGTCGCAGGCAGATGATCTTTCGCCCCTCGAGTTCCGGGATGAAGTCGGGATATCCGCAACAGGCCTGCACCTGGATCCAGAGCATCTTCACGGCCAGGATGCCGTGCATCGATTGTCGGGCCGCGAGGAAGTCGAGGTAACTGCGCACCGGCGACTCGCGGTCGGGAGCGAACCCTGGCCAGGAGGCCACCGCTTCACGGTTGAAATACTCCATCGACTTCGGTTCCCCCCCGAGCCGCCGCCAGATCTCGCCGGTCACATAATTGCTGCCGGAGCGCGGCGTGGTGAGGATCCAGAAGATCATGGGAGGCATCGCAACCAGATGGCCGGCGGCAGGCTCACGCGTCGATCGCCAAGGGCACGCCCGTGAGCCGCAGATGAAAATCGGTGGACCAGCAGATCCGCGTGCGGCGGGCTTGCATCACGTGGAGCCCCACGGCGTCGGCGAGCGTGAGGTCCTGGTCGCGATATCGTCGTATGAGCCTCGCCGCGGCACCGGTTTCCGCGGAGCCCACAGGCAGGATCGTGAGCGGGGAGAGCATTTCGACGAGCGAGAGAAACTCGGCGGCACGCGTTCGGTCGTAGCGACGTAGGAACCACCCGTGACCCTCGGCGACCACGAGCGCGGTCGTGCAGAGCTTCGGCGGCTCAGAAAATAGCCGCCGAAACAACGGATGGTGGCTGTCGGAACGATCCATGAAGGCGATGAAGGCCGACGTATCGACGTAGGCCTCAGGGCTTTTGGCCATACACCACCTCGTCGATCCGCCGGCTCGCCGCCGGATCGCCGGTTTCAACCGCGCCCGCGAACCGCATCCACGGCGGCTGGCCGCTGACCGGGAGCAGACCGCGCAGTGACCGGCGCAGGAGTTCGGCGAGCGAAATACCCTGCCGCTCGGCCTCCCGCTTGGCGGCGGCGTACTCGTCCTCACGCAGGCTGATCTGGGTGCGAATCATGATAACAAAATAACAGTAGCTGTTATCACTCGCAAGTCGGCCGGTTCTCCCGGCTACGGGTCGATCGCGTGGGCGGGGATCTCGGCAGCGGTGGCGAACTGCCTCAGTTGTCGTGCGATCTCGGGCGAGCCGTGGTCGAGCCGGCCGTCTTCGCCGACAGCCAGCGTTCCGGGCAACAGTCTTGGGGCCGGGTGCGGGGCTGGGGCGCGGCAGTGGACGATCTCCCGCAGGTACACACGAAATTTCTCCGGCAAACGCTCGAAATTTCCGGCGGCGATGATCGTGTCGATCTGCTCCGGGCCGTCGGCCCACCCGTGCGCCACGCACTTCTGCACGTTCGAGCGGATGCGGCGCTCTCGGGCCGCAAACGGATGGTGGAGCACCACGAAGCCGCCCCGCATCCGCACATCAGGATTGTTCCTGACGAGGAACACATTGTGGTTCACAGAGCCCTGCACCTCGACCGAGGCGCCCAGGAGCGGCTTGCCCCAGGTGAGGGGCATGCGGGGCCAGTAGATCTCCGCCGGCTCGTGGTACGTCTCCCACCACATCCCGGGATGGACCGTCGCGGCGTCCGCCTCGGACAGGCGTGCGACAAGGTTGTCCTGGTACAGCCTGTCGCCGTCGGTCCAGCAGGCGAACTCATCGGTGTCGATGAGGGCGTAGTTTCGGCACGACAAGCGGAGCGACAGGAACAGCGGTCGGTGCCGTGTGGTGTTGAAGACCATGGTGTGCCTGAGATTCCAGCCGAAGACCTCGATGACGTCCGCATATCGGGCATAGAGGGCGATCACCTCGGGGTCGGTCGATCCGTTGTCGAAGATGACGAGCCCGTTGGGCCCGGTGAGCGATAGGTGGTGCAGGATCCACCGCTCCAGCAACTCCCGTTCGTCGCGGGTCACGAGGACAAACTTCAACTCGGCCCGCGTGGCCGCGATCCGAGCGCAGATCGCCGCTTCGTCGTCGGGCCAGCGGAGCCACGTGGGGCAGGGCCGGGATTGAAGTGACATGGCTTACTCATCCGCCCGGGCCGATTCGATCGCCGGATGCTGCGCGAGCAGGCCGTGCAGGAAGCACATGCCGCTCCGTGGGCAGCCGCAGACGAAGAGGAACTCTTTTCCGCTCATGTGGTTGGCCCGTGGGGAGGGCGTGAACCGAGGCCGACGTCGTCGAGCAGCTTCCCGAGCACAATGTTGGAGTCGAAGTGGCAGGCCGCGAGGTCGCGGGCCGCGGCGGCGTGCCGCGGGTAGTGGGCCAGGATGTCCTCGGCGCCGGCCACCGCCTCGTCGAGCGAGCGGAAGGTGACGATGCCCTCGCCGGCGCGAATCGTGACGAGGCCGGTGTCCTGCACGAGCACCGGCCGGCCGCTGGCCAGATACCGCGTGCTACGGTCGCTGAACCAGCCGCTCCGGGCGTGGGCATAGACACCCTGAGCCACGGAGAACTCCGCCGCTGAGCCCTGGATGTAGCGCCGGAACGCGTCCGGGTTGCCAGCGGCCGTAGCCGGCGGGACGAGCCGCCAGCCGTGCGCCGTGAGCGACTCGCGATCCCGGGCGTCGCCGTCGTGGATGTCGAGCGCGATCTCGAACGTGGCTGCGACCCGCCCGGGCACGTCGAGCATCCTGCGGAACTCGTGAAGTTTGAGGCCGTAGGTGACGCCGTCCCATGCGACCGGACCGAAGCCACAGCGCCACCCGGCGATGGTGGTGAACCGGCGGCTGGCGTCGGCTGGGAGCCCGCCCGAGCAGACGGCCGGCCAGTGGTCGAGCAGCAGGGGCTGACGGGTGGGCTTCCAGGGCAGGCCGCCGGTGGGGATCGGGCAGCCGGGAGTGCCGATATTTTCGCCGATCGTGAAATAGTGGTCGTGCCGCGGCACGGCGTAGGGGATCTCCGGATCGGCGTGCCAGATCTGCGTGAAGCCCGGATCGCTACCGCGACTTCATCGCCGCCTCGAAGGCGGAGTTCATGGTGCCCAAGCAGATGTAC
>JBJTJO010000068.1:0-5998 GCA_046095965.1 Planctomycetaceae bacterium | reverse complement strand
GCGCGGATCCTCGACGTGGGCTTCAAGCGGGTGCAGTTCACGCCCGACCTCATGCCCTCCGACATCACCGGCACGAACGTGCTCGAGGAGGACGAGGCGGGCAAGCGGCACTTCCGCTTCGTCGAGGGGCCGATCTTCACGAACATCCTCCTCGCCGACGAGATCAACCGCACGCCGCCCAAGACCCAGGCGGCGCTCCTCCAGGCGATGCAGGAGCGGGAGGTGTCGGTGGGGCAGGAGACCCACGTCCTGCCCGATCCCTTCTTCACGATCGCCACGCAGAACCCGATCGAGCAGGAGGGCACCTACCCGCTGCCCGAGGCCCAGCTCGACCGCTTCATGTTCAACATCAAGGTCGGCTACCCGACGGCGAGCGAGGAGGAGCAGATCCTGCTCTCGACCACGCGGTCGGAGAAGCCCGAGGTGCGGAAGGTGCTCTCCGCGCGGGCGATCACGAACATCCAGAAGCTCGTGGGCAGCGTGGCGGTGAGCGAGTACGTCGTGAAGTACGTCGCCCGGCTCGTGCGGGCCACCCGGCCCAAGGACGAGCAGGCGCCGAAGTACGTGCAGGAACTCGTGGACTGGGGCGCCGGGCCGCGGGCCGGCCAGTTCCTCATCCAGGGGGGCAAGGCGATGGCGGCGATGGACGGCCGCTTCAGCGTGTCGCTCGAGGACGTGCGGCGGATCGCCGTGCCGGTGCTGCGGCACCGCATCGCCACCAACTTCCAGGCGCAGGCGGAGGGGCTCACGAGCGAGTCGATCATCGAGCGGCTCGTGCGCGAGACGCCCGAGCCCGAGATCCCCAAGCTCGTGAAGTGAGACCGCCCGGAGGGCCGGCACCGTGGTGCGCGCGGTCGAGGAATACCTGAAGCCGGAGGTCGTGCGCCAGATCGCGCGGCTCGACCTCCGCGCGCAGTTCATCGTCAAGGGCTTCCTCCAGGGGCTCCACGCCAGCCCCTACCAGGGCTTCTCCGTGGAGTTCAGCGAGCACCGCAAGTACGCCCCCGGCGACGATCCCAAGGACATCGACTGGCTCGTCTACGCCAAGACCGACAAGCACTACGTCAAGAAGTTCGAGGCCGAGACCAACATCACCGGCTACCTCGTGGTCGATACGAGTGCCTCGATGGCCTACACCTATCGCCAGCAGCTCACGAAGCTCGACTACTCGGTGTCGCTGGCCGCGGCGCTGTGCTGGCTCATGGTGCACCAGCAGGATCCCTGCGGCCTGATGGTGTTCGACGACAAGCTCCACGCGTCGCTGCCGGCCCGCTCGCGGCGGTCGCAGATCGCGCAGGTGCTCTCGGTGCTCGCGAAGATCGAGCCCTCCGGGAAGACCGACGTGGCCCGCAGCCTCGTGCAGGTGGCGGCGATGCTCCGCCACCGCTCGCTCGTGATGGTGTTCAGCGACCTGCTCACCGATCCCGCCCCGGTGAAGGACGCCCTCCTGCGGCTGCGGCACCGCGGCCACGATGTCATCCTGTTCCACGTGCTCGACGAGGCGGAGGTGAGCTTCCCGTTCTCCGGCATGGTGGAGCTCACCGAGCCCGAGGCCCGCGACAAGCTCGTCGTGGACGCCGACGCGGCCCGCAAGGCCTACGTGGCCGCCGTGCAGGCCTTCCGCGACGACTACCGGAAGACCTGCTTCCAGGCGGGCGTGGACTACGTGCCGCTCGACACGAGCATGCAGTTCGACAAGGCCCTGATGGAGTACCTCATCAGCCGCCGGAACCGGTTCTGACCGGGAGCCGCGGCCGGGCGATCGACTCATGGGCATCTCGTTCCTCGCGCCACTGCTCCTCGGGGCCGCGGCGCTCGTCGCCGTGCCGATCGCGCTGCACCTCGTGATGCGGCGGAAGCCGGTGCCACACCCCTTTCCGGCGCTGCGGTTCCTCGTGCAGCGGGCCGTCGCCAACCGCCGGCGGCTGCAGCTGAGCCATCTGCTGCTCCTGCTCCTGCGGGTGGCGGCGCTCGCGCTGTTGGCGCTGGCCTTCGCGCGGCCGGTGCTCCGCGGCGCGTCGTGGCTCGTCGATCGCGAGGCCCCGGTGGCCGCCGCGTTCGTGTTCGACACGGCGCCGCGGATGCTCCTCCGCGAGGGCAATCGCACGCGGCTCGAGCAGGCGGCGGCGATGGCGCAGGTGCTGTTCGGGAAGCTGCCCCCCGGCAGCAGCGTGGCGGTGCTCGACACGGGGGGGAGTGGGGCGGCCTTCGCCCCCTCGCTGGCCGCGGCGCAGGCCCGGGTGGAGCGGCTGGCCGTGGCCACGCCGGCCCTGCCGCTCGCCGCGGCGATCCCGGCGGGCGCGCGGCTGCTCGCGGAGAGCGACAAGGCCCGGCGTGAACTCTACGTGTTCACCGACTGCTCGCACGGGGCGTGGGACGGCGCGGCGCCGGTCGAGGTCGGCGCCGACACGAGCGTGCTCTACGTGGACGTCGGCGCGAACGCCCCGCAGAACTTCGCCATCGAGTCGCTCGAGCTCGGCGGGGAGCAGCTCGCCGCGGGCACGCCCCTCTCCCTCTCGGTGTCGCTCGCCCGCTCGGGGCCCGACGCCAATCGCGCGGTCGCGGTGGAGCTGCTCACGCCCGACCGGCGCTACGCGCGGCGGGCCGTGAAGCCCGTCGCCTGGAAGGAGGGGGTGGCCACGCAGGTGGATTTCGAGATCACCGGGCTCGAGGCGGGCGTCCGCCAGGGCCGCGTCGTCATCGACGGCGCGGACGACCTCGAGGCCGACGACGCGCGGTCGTTCACGGTCGCGGTGGGTGCCGCGGCGCCGGTGATCGTGGCGGCGCCGGCGCCCGCGGGACGAACCGGGATGTTCGTGGCCGAGGCGCTCGCGCCGGCGGCCCTGCGCCGCGCCGGCACGGCGCGGTTCGCCCCTACGACGATCGCCGTCGAGGACCTCGGCGCCACCGACTGGCGGTCCGCGCGGGGCATCGTGCTCGTGGACCCGCCGCCGCTGCCATCGCCGACGTGGGAGGCGCTCGGCGAGTGGGTGGCCGCGGGGCACGGCCTCGTCGTCTGGCTCGGGCCGCGGGCCGGCACGCCGGAGCGGTTCGACTCGGAGGCGTCGCGGCGCGTGCTCGGCGGCCGGCTCGTCCGCGTGTGGCGCGAGCCGGGGGGCGGCAACCACCTCGCGCCGGCGGCGCTCGACCACCCGATCCTCGCGGCCTTCCGCCGCGTCGGCGACGCGGTGCCGTGGCAGGATTTTCCGGTGCTGCGGCACTGGGAGTTCGCCCCGGAGCCGGCCGGCGACGCGCCGGCGGTCGCGCCCGAGGGGGAGGCGGGGCCGCGCGGCGCCACCCCCGTGGCCGCCTATCGCGACGGGGTGCCGGCGATCCTCGAGCACCGCCTCGGCACCGGCACGGTGGTGATCGTGACGACGCCCGCGTCGCAGGCCGCCGGCGATCCCGACGCCTGGAACACGCTCGCCACGGGCTTCGAGCCCTGGCCGTTCGTGATCCTCGCCAACGAGACGCTCCTCCACGCGATCGACACGGCCGACGAGCGCAACGTCGTCGCGGGCCGGCCCGCCGTCCTGCGGATCGACCGCCGCGACGTGGCGGCGGCATTCGTGCGGACGCCGGGCGGGGATGATTTTCCCGCGGCCGTGGACCAGAAACGCGGCACGATCACCGTCACCGCCACCGAGCAGCCGGGCAACTACACGATCCGCTCCGGCGGCGACGTGGGCGGCATCGCGACCGGCTTCAGCGCGAACCTCGCGCCGGCGGCCACGGACTACCGCCGGGTGACGCCCGCCGACCTCGCGACCGTGCTCGGCGCCGGCCACCGCCTCGCGCGGACGGAGCCGGAGCTCGTTCGCGACGTGAACCTCGAGCGCGTCGGCACCGAGCTCTACGGCTGGGTGATCGTGCTGGCGGCGCTCGCGATGGCCGCCGACTGGATCGTCGCCAACCGCTTCTACGCGCCGCGCGACGATGCCGAGGCCGGGCCGACGGCCGCCGCCGCGTTCGCCGCGGGCCCCGCCGCCACGGCGCAAGGCGGCCCGGTCGTGCCGCCCCCCGTGCCGCCGCCGCCGGCTCCGCCTGCCGGGCCGCAGGCCGCCACCGGCCGCCGCGGCCCGCCGCCCGTGCCTCCCTTGCCGGAGGCCCGCGCATGATCCTCGCGGCGACGACGGTCGATGACCTCGCGATCCACTTCGACCCGGTGGGGTCGTGGACGTTCCTCGCGCTCGTGACGGTGGCGCTGGCCGCCGTGCTCGTGGCCGTGCCCCCCGACCGCACGCGGGCCGGGGGCCGCCGGCGCTGGGTGCTCGTCGCCCTGCGGCTCGCGGCCTTCCTCGCGCTCGTGGCCTGCATGCTGCGGCCGGCGCTCACCGCCACGCAGAAGGCGCGTCAGCAGGGGACGGTGATCGTGCTCGCCGACGCCTCGGAGAGCATGACGGTGGCGGACGGCCCGAACGGCCGCACGCGGTGGGAAGAACTGCGCGCGGCCCTCGACGCGGCGCGGCCCGCCGCGCGGACGCTCACCGCGGGCGGCGACTTCGACGTGGCGCTGTCGCGCTTCGGCCGCGACGTCGCCGCGGTCGCGGTCGTGCCGGGAGACCCGCTGCCGCTCGGCGAACGGGCCGACGCACCGGGCGCCGACGAGACCGCGATCGGCGCCGCGATCGACGACGCGGTGCGGGACGCGGGGGGCACGACCGTGGCCGGCGTGATCGTGCTCAGCGACGGGGCCCAGCACGCCTACGCCCCGCGCGACCTGCCACCGCAGGCGGCCGCGCGGCGGCTCGCCGACGCCGGCGTGCCGCTGTGGAGCGTGACGTTCGGCCAGCAGCGGGCCGAGGGGCAGGGGCGGGACGTGGCGGTCGTCAACCTGTCGGTCGCCGAGACCGTGTACGTGAAGAACGCGATCGAGGTGTCGGGCCGCGTGCGGCTGGATGGCCTCGCGGACCGCGAGGTCGAGGTCCGGCTGCTCGCGGAGGACGAGGCGGGGAAGCCGGAGCAGGTGGCCGCCACGAAGGTGAGGACGACGGCCGAGTCGGGGGAGGAGACCGTGCGGCTCACGTGGACGCCGCGGGCCGTCGGCGAGCGCAAGCTCACGCTCGTCGCCGCGGCCCAGGACGGCGAGGTCGTGGTCGCGAACAACGAGATCTCGACGTTCGTGGAGGTGATCGAGGGGGGACTGCGGGTGCTCTACCTCGAGGGGGCGCTCCGCGTGGAGCAGCGGTTCCTGCGCCGCGTGCTCGCCGGCAGCCCCGACATGCAGGTGGACTTCCAGTGGATCGACTCCACGAAGCGGGACCGCTGGCCCGTGGACCTCTCGCGGGCAGTCGGCGGAGACTACGACGTGTTCCTGGTCGGCGACCTCGACGCCAAGGCGCTGCGGCCGCTCGATCTCGAGACCGTTCTCGGCAAGGTGAACGAGGGGGCCGGGATCGGCTTCCTCGGCGGGATGCACGCCTTCGAGGCTGGCGGCTGGGCCGAGTCGAAGCTCGGCCCGCTCGTCCCGTTCGAGCCCGACGCACTCGCGCGGCAGCCGTTCGACCAGCCGGTCCGCGAGGGCCTCCACGTGCCCGGGCCCGTGAAGATGGTCCCTGATCCGCAGTTCGGCGGCGTGTCGATCCTGAAGCTCGGCACCGACGGCGATCAGCGGGCCGCCTGGGCGGCCCTGCCGCCGCTCGACGGCGCCAACCGGCTCGGCCGCCTCGTTCCCGCCGCGAAGACGCTCGCCGTCACGCCGGACGGCACGCCGCTGCTCGTGGCGCGGGAGTACGGCGCCGGTCGCGTGCTCGCCTTCGCGGCCGACTCGACCTGGCGGTGGGTGATGCAGGGCGCCGGGGAGCAGCACCGGCGGTTCTGGCGGCAGTTCGTGCTCTGGCTGGCCAGGCAGGACGACGCGGAACGGGACTCGCTGTGGATCACCCTGGCCCAGCGGCGGATCCAGCCCGGAACGCCGCTCGAGTTCGATGCCGGACTGCGGGCGGCCGATGGCACCGCGCCGGCCGACGCCATGCTCGAGGCGCGGGTCGTGGCACCG
>JBJTJO010000067.1:0-18094 GCA_046095965.1 Planctomycetaceae bacterium | reverse complement strand
CCGCCGGCGGTACCTCGCCAGCCCCCCCCCCCCCTCCGAGCCTGGCCCGTCCTCATTTTCTCCCCCCCCCCCTCGGGGCGCGGGCCGGGGTGCGGGCGCTTCGGTGGCCGACCGCTGGATCCCTGCACCCTCACCCGGCCTTCGGCCACCCTCTCCCAGAGGGAGAGGGAGAGAAAATGAGAACGGACCTCTCTCGGAGGGAGAGGGAGAGAAGGCGAGATCCCGCCGGCGTCACCCGATCTCGCGGCCCAGGGCCACGGCCACGCGGCGGCAGACGTCCATCATGCGGGTGAAGGCCGGGAGGTCGATCGTCTGCGCGGCGTCGCTGCACGCGGCCTTCGGGTCGGGATGCACCTCCACGATCAGGCCGTCGGCGCCCGCGGCCACACTCGCCGCCGCCATGCTCTCGACGAGGCTCGCGTGGCCCGTGCCGTGGCTCGGATCGACGACGACCGGCAGGTGCGTCCGCTGGTGGAGCCAGGGCACGGTCGCCAGGGGGAGCGTGAACCGGGTGTGCGACTCGAACGTGCGGATGCCGCGCTCGCAGAGCATCACCTGCCGGTTGCCGGCGTCGAGGATGTACTCGGCGGCCAGCAGCATCTCCTCCACCGTCGCGGCGGGACCGCGCTTGAGGAGCACGGGCGTCTTCGTGCGGCCGACGGCCTCGAGGAGCCGGTAGTTCTGCATGTTGCGGGCGCCCACCTGGAGGACGTCGGCGTAGCGGGCCACGAGCGGCACGTCCTCCGGCGCCACCACCTCCGTGACCACCGCGAGGCCCGTCGCCTCGCGGGCCTCCGCGAGCAGCTCGAGCCCCTGCTCCTTGAGGCCCTGGAAGGCGTAGGGGCTCGTCCGCGGCTTGAAGGCGCCGCCGCGGAGACCGGTCGCGCCGGCCTCCTTGACCGCGCGGGCGGTGGCCACGATCTGCTCACGGCTCTCCACCGAGCACGGCCCCGCGATGACCCCGATCCGCCCGCCCCCGACCGCCAGCGGCCCGGCGCGGACCACGGTCGGCTCCGCCTGCACCTCGCGGCTGGCCACCTTGTAGGGGGCGAGGATCGGCAGCACCTCCGCCACGCCCGGCAGCATCTCCATGCCGGAGACGGCATCGCGCTCGTCGCCGACGACGGCCACGACGGTCCGCTCCGTGCCCACGATGACGTGGGGCCTCAAGCCCAGCCCTTCGACCCGCGCGACCACGTGGTCGAGATCGGCCCGTGTCGCCCCGGCCCGCATGACGATGATCATTTCGTGCCCCTGCCCGGCTTGTCGCCGGCCTCCTGAAACGCGGGGGGCAGGACGTCACCCCGCTTGGCCACCGCGGCCCGCGTGGTGATCTCGATCGACTCCGCGCCGTCCTGCTTCCTCACGACGTAGACCAGTTTGCCGTCCGGATTGGCCTTGGCAAGGATCGCCTTGAGGATCTCGGCGGCGGGCTTGTCGTGCTCGTCGAGCGCGAACGACTGGTTCTTCGTGATCCCCTCCAGCTGCAGGTCGGGGCCGCGGATCTCCATCGGCACGCCGATCTCCTCGGAGATCATCTGGATCGACTTCTCGAGCGTGTCCTTGGCGAACACGAGCGTCATCTTCCGCCCCAGCGCGCCGAGCGCGCCCGGCGGCGCGGCGGGGCCTGCGGGGGCCGCCGCAGCCGCCGCCACGGCGCCGCCCCCGCCCGTCGCCTGCGCGAGCGCGAGTTCGGCGGCCAGCGCCAGGTTGTGCCCCGCATGCCGCGGCAGGTAGGCGTTGACCACGGCCACCTTCCCCTCCGGCCCGCCACGGGCGTTGGCGGCGAGCACCCGCACCATCGTCGGCAGCTCGATCACGATCGACCGTCCGTAGGGATGCAGGTCGCGCGCCGCGCAGAACGCCTTCGCGGCGGTGGGGTAGGCCGCGATCTTCTCCTCGAGCCGCGTGGCGAATTCGCCGGGCTTGAGGTCGAGGGCCGCGATCGCATCGAGCTCCACGTAGAAGTCGGCCCCGCAGTGGACCGAGAGCGCCGCCGCCTGCACGGCGTCGCCGAGCAGGTCCTCGACGCCCGCGGCCAGCGGCGCGAGCGGCCCGGCGAGCAGGGCCCGGCCTCGGTTGAGGAGATACGCGGGCGACCCAAGCACCGTGAGATGCCGCGCGCCGTCGAGCACGCCGGCGAGCCGCTCGAGGTCGCCCGGCAGCGCGAGCGGCGGCGGGTCGGCGGCGGCGGACGCCTCGACGATCTCGCCGAGCCGGGCGGCGGGCGCCGCCACGAGCACCCGCCCCTCCGCCGAGGTCGGGGCCCAGTAGGAAAGCCTCGGTCCGGCGTGGATCGTCTCCCCCTCGCGCGGCGACTTCGCCACGGCACCCCAGGCGCGGGCCCGGAACGCCTCGTCCGCCGGCAGCGTGCGTCCGGCCACGAGCCGCGCGGTCCAGCCGACGACCAGCTCGTCCGCCCCCTCCGTCTGCCAGGCGGCCGCCAGCGTCTCGATGTCACCCGGCGCGCACCCGCAGGCGGCCGCGACCGCGGCCAGCGCCGCCTCGACGCCGGGCCCCAGCGCCCGCACGAGGAGACGCCCCTCGTCGTCGGCGAGCATGTCGGCGGGACGGGCCACGACCACCAGTTGCGAACCCGCGGGCAGGTAGGCGAGCGCCGGCGGCGGTCCCTCGGTCGGTGACGCCCAGGGCAGCGAGCGGTCGTCCACGATCGTCTGCCGCGGCGGCGCGGGGGCCGGAGCTGGGGCCGCGGCGGCATCGGCCGGCGGCGAGGCGATGGACTCGGGCGCCGGGGCGACCGCGCGCGGCGCGGGGCGGCTGGAATTTCGCGGCGGCGCAGCCCGCCGGGACGCGACGCGTGGCGGGGGATCGACGGACAGCGGCCGACGCGGCGGCATCGACATGACGACCACGAGCGCGGCCGTGGCCGCGACGATGGCACCGGCGACCACGCCGCCGATGAACCGCAGCCGGCGTCCGCGTCGCCGGGCCGCCTCCGTGGCCGCCGCACGGGCGGCATCGCGGTCGATCCCGCGAGCCGCGGGCTTCACTGCCGCACCGGCCTCTGGCGCCCCGTCGAACACGACGGGGTGTTCCGGCGCGGCGGGCGCCGGAACGGCGGCGAGCTCGGGCTGCGGGAAGCCGAAGCAGGTCGCGATGGCCCGCGCGGCCTCGGCCGCGTCGGGATAGCGGTCGCGCGGGTCGCGGGCCGTCAGGTACTCCACGAGCGTCGCGAGCGCCGCCGGCACCCGCGCCGGATCGAGCGGCCCGGGACCGGCCGCGGCCGTGCGGTCGAGCGTGTCGCGCGGGTCACCGTGCCAGTGCGGCGCCGCGCCCGTGATCAGGGCGTGGAGGACGCACCCCAGCGCGTAGACGTCGGAGCGGGCATCGCACTCCCCGCCGGCCGCGAGTTCGGGCGCGACGAACGCGACCCGCCGGCCGAGCACCATGAGCTCGCGATCGCCGGCCACCGGCGCCCGCGGCGGCACCCCGTGGGGATCGGTCGCGAGCGGAAACTGCCGCAGCCGCAGCCGTCCCCCCGCCTCCGGGGGCTCGCGCACGAGCGCGTCGAGCGACAGGCCGCCGTGCACCTCGCCGGCTGCATGGAGTTCCGCCAGCGCCCGCGCGACGGCGAGCGCGAGCTCGCCCGCCTCGGCCAGCGGCAACGGCCCGCGCCGCGCGAGTTCGTCGGCCAGCGGCTCGCCCCGCACCTCCTCGCAGACGGCGAACGGCCGGCCGTCGGACTCCTCGAGGGCCCACGTCCGCACGAAGAGCGGGTCGGCGGCCTGCGTGGCGATCGTCGTGCGGCGGACGATGGCGGCACGCGTCGTCGCGTTGCGCCATGGCTTCTTGCCCATGAGCACGACGCAGACGATCCGCCCCGACGGCTCGTGCCGCGCCGTGAACTCGAAGGCCTCGCCGTCGTGGTCGTGCCGCTCGAGGAACCGGTAGTCGCCGTGGAGGAACGGACCCTCGTCGCCGGTCGCGAGCCGCTTGGCCTGCCAGCGGGTGAGCACCCCCCGGTCCACGAGCCAGGCGGCCACGGCCTTCGCGTCGCCGGAGGCGCCGGCCGCCGCGTCGTGCTCCGCCCGGAGCGCGGCCGCGGCGGACCGGGAGCTCAGCCCGGTCGTGACGACCAGCTTCCACAATTCGTCGGGCGTGATCCGCGCCATCGGCAGGCTCCGCCCCCCGATCCTAGCGTCTGCGGGCCGGCCCGACGCGCGGCCCCTACTCGGGCACCACGGGCCTGGGGATGCCCGCGGCGTCGAGGACGACGGAGCGGGTCTCGAGGTCCACCGGCCGGCCCTTCGCGAACGTGAGTTTCGCCACCCAGCCGGTCCACTCCGGGGGATCGACGGGATAGTAGTCGAACACGAAGTTGCCGAGGCTGTAGACGATCGGGGCGCCCGCGTGGGTGTCCACCGTCTGCGTGACGTGGGGATGCGCGCCGATCACGGCGGCGGCCCCCGCGTCGATCATCCGCCGGGCGATCGCCCGGTGCTCCGCGTAGGGCTCGGCGACGAGCTCGGGACCCCAGTGCACGAACGGCACGACCGCGTCGGCCTCCTTCCGGGCCGCCGCGATGTCGGCGAGCAGGTCGGCCTCCCGGAGCGGGTTCACGCCCGGCGCGTCGGCCTTGGCCGCCCACTGCTCCCGCTGGAAGTCGTTGCAGGCGAGGATCGCCACCCTGAAGCCGTCCTTCTCGAGGAGGAACGGCCGCCGGGCGGCGGCGAGATCCCCGCCGCCGACGTGCGGGATGCCGGCCCGGTCGAGGACCGCGAGGCATTCGACGAGCCCCTCGGGACCGAAGTCGAGGGCGTGGTTGTTGGCCACGCCGAGCACGGAGAAGTAGGGCTTGAGCACCCGGGGCGACTCGGCGGCGCCGCGGAACGTGTAGGCCTTGAGCAGCTGCTTGCCCCCCGTCCCCAGCACGCACTCCAGGTTGCCGACCGTGAAGTCGGCGTCGAGCAGCAGTTCCTGGCACGCCGCGAACGGATCGCGTCCCGCCGCCACCACGTTCCCCGGCCCGTTGTCGAGCATGATGTCGCCGACGAACGCGACCGACACCACCCCCGCCGGCGACGCCCGCCGCCGCGCCACCTCAACCTCGTTTTTCCCCTCCGCGCGAGCGGAGCCCACCGCCATCACCACGACAGCCAGCGCCACGACAGACGTCAGCCGCATGTCGCAGGTCGCAAAACGGCGGGCACGAAAAAATGGGCGAACGCTCAGGGAGGGGTTGCCCGTGCCATCGAGCCGGCGTTGCTGGCCAGCGCAGCCAGGATGGCGCAGCCCAGCCAGCATCGAGCGAGCGGAGCCCAGGATGGCAATCCCGTTCACCACGATCTGTGCGGATTGACGAGATCGCTGCCCATCTCGCCTCTCCCTCTGGGAGAGGCCGGCCGCAGGCCGGGTGAGGGTGCTGACGAAGCTGCGCAGATTCCCTGCACCCTCACCCCGGCCCTCTCCCAGAGGGAGAGGGCGTGTTGCAATCCTGTTGCCGAACAGGCTCGTCATTCGTGCGCCCCGCGCGCAGGCCGATACCAGTCCCCGCGCAACCAGTCGGCGAGTATGCCGATCTGCTCGCGCGACATCGCCTTCTCGAAGGCCGGCATCCGATCGTTCGAGTCGCCGTAGAACCGCTCGTGTGTCGGATCGGCGATGATCCCCACGAGCCACTCCCGCGAGCCCCAGCCGGTGAGGTCGGGGGCCGTGCCGAGGCCGGTGCCGTTGCCGCCGAACTCGTGGCAGGCGCCGCAGCGGTCGCCGTCGGCGATCAGCGTCCGGCCCCGCTCGACCTCCGCCGGCTTCGCGGCCGCGTCGGGCAGGCCGGCCTCGGCGGCGAGCGCCACGATGACCGCCTCGATCTCGTCGGGCTTCCATTTCTCGCGATCGGTCAGCTCGTCGCGGACGTAGTTCACCATGTCGCCGTCCTTGTGCGCCGTGCCGCCGAAATACTCCGGCCCCGCGACCCGCTCGGGGTCGAGGAGCCCGCGGACCCAGGCGGCGGTGCCGAAGCCGTGGAGGTTGGCCGCGGACGCGGCGGCGAACCTCGCGGCGGCGTCGGCCGCGGCGGGATCGACGTGGGCGTGGCAGCTCGCGCAGTCCTTGCCGTCGGCGAGACCGAAGAGCTTCGGACCGCGGAGGAACGGATCGTGGCGGACGAGGTCGAGCGCGCCGGTGGGCGGGATCCGCTCCGGGCGGCCGGCGAGTTCGACGGCCCGCCCGGCCTCCGCCTCCGCCCGTCGCGCGGCGGCGAGGAAGGCATCGGAGTTCCGCCAGGCCTCGAGCTTGGCGAGCTTCTTCCGCATGGCCGCGATCTTCCCCGCGTCGTGGCCGAGGGCCGCGGCGATCTTCTGCTCGTCGCCGCCGGTCTCGTCGTGGAGCCTCTCGGCGTCGGCGAGGGCCGCCTTGTCGATCCACAGCGAGCAGTAGTCCTCGTTCAGGGCGAGCGCCGTGAGCAGCCCCGCGCCCGCGATGACGCCGAGCGTGAAGGCCACGTTGAACCGGTGGCCGAGCTTCCAGTTCCCGACGATCGGCATCAGGAACATCACCCCCATGACGAGTCCGGGCACCACGATCGCGCCGAAGAACTCGCCGGTGGCCCCCCAGCCCTCGAAGACCTTGAGGAACTGGAACAGGAAGAGGAAGTACCACTCCGGCCGCGCGGCGGCATAGGCCTCGGCCGGGTCGGCGGGCGCGCCGAGCTCGGCCCCCACGTGGCCCCAGTCCACGGCGCCGCCGGCGAGCATCGTCTTCACCGCCGGCACGAGGATCACCCCGAGCACGACGGCCAGCACGGCGAGCATGGCGACGGCGTCCTTGAGCACCTGGTCGGGCCAGAACATCGCATCGGGCCGCGTGATCGGCTGCTTCGCATGGAGGCCGTGCTTGCGGAAGAGCGCGAGATGGACGACGAGGAACAGGACGAGCGTCGCCGGCAGGAACCCGGCGTGGAGGGCGAAGAACCGCGTCAGCGTGTGGTGGCCGTAGTCGCTGCCCACCTCGACGAGCTGCTGGAGCGACGGCCCCACGACCGGCACGATCCCGGCCAGGTTCGTGGCCACGATCGTGGCCCAGTAGCCCTTCTGGTCCCAGGGGAGCAGGTAGCCGGTGAGCGCCATGCCCAGCACGAGCAGCATGAGCACCAGGCCCAGCCAGAAGTTGACCACGCGGGGCGCCTTGTAGGCGCCGTCGATGACCACCTGGAGCAGGTGGAGCGCGAGGAGCACCACCATCGCCTGGGCCATGACGTGGTGGATGCCGCGGAGCAGCCAGCCGCCGGCCAGCTCGTGCTGGATGAAGAAGACGCTCTCCCAGGCGGTCTGGGCGCTGGGCGCGTAGTTGGCCCAGAGGAAGAGCCCCGTGACGACCTGCGTCATGAAGGCGAACACGAGCGTGCTGCCCCACACGTAGCGCCACCGCGCGCCCCCGGGCACGCGCTCGAAGAGCGCCTCGTGGACGAGGCCGCGCCAGCCGGTGCGGTCGTCGAGGAAGTCGGCGAGCCGGCCGAGGGGGCCGCGGCGGGACTCCGGGCGTGTGCTCATCGCTTGGCCACCTTGTCGGCGACGCCGGCGAGGAAGACCTGCCACTTGACCGCGACGGTGCCGTCCTTGCCCACCTCGCAGTCGAGCGCGTCCATGGCCCGCGGACTCGGGCTCGGCGCCACGATGCCGCCGTCGAACGTGAACTGGCTGTTGTGGCAGGGGCAGCGGAAGCAGCCGCCGCCGGGCCCCATCTCCACCGAGCAGCCGGCGTGGGGGCAGGTGGCGGAGAGGGCCTCGACGGCGTCGCTGCCCGCCTCGCGCCGCAGCCAGACGGCGCCGATCGGCTCCGCGGCGAACCCGGTCCAGGCGTCCTTGCGGTCGGCGACCACGGCGAACCGCCGCGGCACGCCGTCGGCCGGGATCGCCGAGAGCTCCGCGACCGGGATGAACCGCGCCGCGGCCGAACGGCGGCGCAGCGGGTCAAGGAACGCCCACACCCCGGCGCCCACGGGCGCGAGCGTGGCCAGGCCGCCGCACACGATGGCGAGCGCCCGGGCGAGGAAGCCGCGGCGATCGGCGGCGGGCGGCGCGGCTGGCGGGCCTGGTTTCACGGCTGGGTTCCTCGGGATGCCTCGTTCCACCGACTCGTCACGCGTGCCGTGCGCCGATCCCGTCGTTTCCGGTTCGGTCCACCCGGGTTCAGGTCGTGCGTCGCTCCCTACGAACGCGGCCCGGCGGACGCGAGCCAGGCCTCGTCCACGGCGGCGTCCACCTTCGCCTTCGCGTCGGCGAACGGCCCCGGCAGGATCGCCCCGGCCGCCGCCTTGTGGCCGCCGCCGCCGAACCGCGCGGCGAGCAGGTTGCAGTCCACCGGTCCGCGGCTGCGGAAGCTCGTCTTGATCCGGCCGTCGGGCTGCTCGATGAGGATCGCGGCCAGTTCGGTCCCCTTCACCGCGAGCGTGAGGTTGATCAGGTCCTCGGTGTCGGCGGGCTGGGCACCCACCTCCTTGATGTCGCGCTGCAGCACCTGCGACGTGATCACGCGGCCCTCGCGGGTGGTCGTCGCGCCGGCGATCGTGCGCCCCACGAGGTGGAGCCGGGCGAGCGAGTCCTGCTCGAAGAGCTCCCGGTAGATGGCCGACGGATTCGCCCCGGCGTCCACGAGCCGGGCGGCGATGCGGAACGACTCGCCGGAGACCGACGGGAAGCGGAAGCCGCCGGTGTCGGTCGAGAGGCCGGCGTAGAGCGGCGTGGCGATCCGCTCGGTGAGCGGCACCCGCAGCCGCAGGCCGATCTCGGAGACGATCCGGGCCGTCGCCTCGGCGGAGGTGTCCTTGAACCAGCGGTCGCAGATGTCGTCCTCGCTCACGTGGTGGTCGATGACGAGCACCCGGTCGCGCATCCCCTTGAGGACGTCGCCCATCGCCCCGAGCTGCGCCCACGCGCTCGTGTCGAGCACGATCGCGAGGTCGCGGTCGGCGAGGTCGGCGGGCTTGACCCGCTCGGCCAGCGACTCGAGCCGGCCCTCGGGATCGATCCACGTGAGGTTCGCGGGCGTGGCCTGGGCGTTGACGATCCGCACGTCCTTGCCGAGGGCCCCGAGGATCCCGGCCAGCCCCAGCTCGCTGCCGAGCGCGTCGCAGTCGGGACGCACGTGGCTCGTGAGCACCACGCGCTCCGAGCGCCGCAGGACGTCGAGGAGAGTCGCCCAGTCAAGTCGCATCAGGTGGTTCCACCGGGCCCGTCCGGCCGTGCGACCACCGCGGCGGCCTCCACGTCCCGGGCCAGTTGCTCCGTGAGGTCGCCGGCCGAATCGAAGCGACGAGTGTCGCGCAGCCGCCGGAGGAAGTCAACGTCGAGCACGCTGCCGTAGAGATCCCCGGCGAAGCCGACGAGGTGGACCTCGACGGTGGGCACGGTCGCGCCGAACGTGACGTTGCAGCCGACGTGGACCGCGGCGGCGTGCGACGCCGCACGGCCCCGCACCGCCGCCCGCGCGGCGTACACGCCCGCGCCGGGCACGAGCGTGGCGATGTCCGCGAGGTTCGCGGTGGGGAAGCCGAGCGCGGCGCCGCGCCGTGCGCCCGGGACCACGGTTCCACTCGCGCGGAACGGGGCCGTGAGCAGCGCGTTGGCCGCCGCCACGTCGCCCGCGGCGACGAGCGCGCGGATCCGCGAGCTCGACACGGTGCCGCCGGCCGCGGCCACGGGATCGACCACCTCGAGCGTCACGCCGTCGGCGGCGCAGAGGCGGCCGAGCAGGGCGACGTCGCCGGCGCGGCCGGCGCCGAACCGGAAGTCGGGCCCCTCGACGAGCGCGGCGGCCCGCAGCCGGCCGCGGAGCACGTCGCGGTAGAACGCCTCGGCCGACAGGCCGAGGAGCGCGCGGTCCACGGGCTGCACGAGCACCGCGTCGAGACCGAGCGCGAGCAGGAGTTCGGCACGCCGCGCCGGCGTCGTCAGCGGCACCGGCGCGCCGCCGGGGCGGACGAGGCTCGCGGGATGCGGGTCGAACGTGAGCGCCACGGCCGGCACGCCCGCGCGGTCCGCGGCCCCGCGCAGCCGCGCCGCGAGGGCCGCGTGGCCCAGGTGCACGCCGTCGAAGTTCCCCACCGCGACGGCGCAGCCCGACACCGCCGGCCCGTCCCGATCCGGGGCATTCGGCCAGCGGCTCGCGGCGGCGGCGAACACGGTCGGAGGGGCGATCACCTGCACGGCGCGGCGAGGGTGCGGGAGGGAAGTCTGTGTCGTGCGCCTCGGCGCCGTGGGACCACGGCTGCGCATCGCACGAGTGTATCCGCGAACACGCTATCATGGCGGAGTTCCCACCGGGGCCACGCATGGCGGACGTCGTCGAGGACAAGCAGATCTGGCTGTCGGCCGACCTGGCCTGCCGGCTGGGGGCCATCGACATCGGCTCCAACAGCGTGCGGCTCCTCGTCGCCGAGGCGCTCCGCGGCGGCATGTACCGCATCCTCGACGAGGAGCGGGAGCCCACCCGGCTCGGCCGCAGCGTCTCGACCGCGGGCCGGCTCGACGACGAGTCGATGGAGCGCACCATCGCGGCGCTCCGCAACTTCAGGCGGATCGCGGCCGGCTTCCAGGTCACGCGCCTCCGCACGATCGCCACCTGCGCGGTCCGCGAGGCCCGCAACGGGGCCGAGTTCTGCCGCCGGATCCGCGCGGAGACGGGGCTGGAGGTGGAGGTGATCTCCGGGGAGCGGGAGGCCCGGCTCGCCTTCGCGAGCGTGCAGCACGCCTTCGACCTCGCGGGCAAGAACGTGGTCGTGGCCGACATCGGCGGCGGCAGCACGGAGATCGTGTTCGCCACCGGCGACCTCATCGAATCGATCTTCTCGACCCCGCTCGGCGCCGTGCGACTCACCGAGAAGATCGGTCTCGGCGAGGGCTGCGAGGGGCCCGACCTCGAACGGGGCCTGGAGCGGCTCGAGGACGAGGTGGCCACGGTGCTCCGCAAGCGCACGACGCGGCCCCACTTCGCCCCGCACTTCCTCGTCGGCTGCGGCGGCACGTTCACGACGCTCGCGGAGCTCGTGAAGGCGGCGAAGCGCGAGCCCGAGGTGCCGGTGGCCGGCTACCGGGTGTCGCAGGCCGAGCTCCGGCACCTCCTCGACCGGCTGGCGAAGCTCCCGCTCCGCGCCCGCCGGGCCCTGCCCGGCATGACGCCCGACCGCGCCGACATCATCCTCGCGGGCCTCGCGATCGTGGACGCGCTCATGAAGCGGTTCCGCGTGAACACGGTGGTCGTCCACACGCGGGGCGTGCGCGACGGCCTCGTCCGCGAGATGATCGACGAGGCGGTCGGCGGCCCGGCCGACGACCCGGCGGAACGCGACCGGGCGATCGAGCGGCTCGCCGTCGCCTGCTCCGGCGAGGCCGAGCACGGCCGCCGCGTGGCGGCCCTCGCGGGCCGGATCTTCGAGCAGCTCGCCGAGCGCTTCGAGCTGCCTCCGGGCGACCGCGCGCTCCTCGAGTGCGCCGCGCGGCTGCAGGACGTGGGCTACGTCATCAACTACGACCAGCACCACAAGCACAGTTACCACCTCATCCGCAACGCGCGGCTGCCGGGCATCCGGGCCCACGACCAGGAGCTCGTCGCCAACGTGGCCCGCTACCACCGCGGCGCCCACCCGAAGCGGAAGCACGAGAACATGGCCCGGCTCTCCGCCGACGACCAGGTCCGGGTGCGGCGCCTGGCCGCGATCCTCCGGCTCGCCGGCGGCCTCGACCGCAGTCGGACGCAGCAGGTGCGCGACGTGGTCGTCGCGGTCGAGGACGGCGGCGTGGCGTTCGACGTGGTGGCCGCCGACGATCCCGAGGTCGATATCTGGGGCGCCGAGCGGCGGAGCGACCTGTTCGAGAAGATCTTCGGGGTGCCGGCGACGATCCGCTGGGCGGGCGCGGCCGAGGGGGCCGCCGGGTGATGCGACGCCGCGCGTCACAACCCACCCAACCCGCCCGCGTGGCGCGGTCGCCCGTCAACCGAACTGTGGCCGGTCCGCAGGCCGATGAGCGAAGGATCGGCGGTCCGTGCCTCTCCCTCCGGGAGAGGCCGGCCGCAGGCCGGGTGAGGGTGCTGGAGCGCGGATTCCCTGCACCCTCACCCCGACCCTCTCCCAGAGGGAGAGGGAGTGGAGGTTCACCCCGACCCCTCCCCCCGAGGGAGAGGGGACAGCTGGCGATCGCGTGGAAGTCCGGAGAAACGTGTTCATGTTCGTCGTTCTGAGGCTCCGCACCGTGCTCGTCGTCGCGGCGCTCGTCGCCGCCCTGCCCTGCACCGGCGCCTCGGCCGCCGGCGGCCGCCGCTGGTTCACCGGCCCGCGGTCGCCGATATCGACCGGCACGCCGCAGCGGCAGGCGCCCTACGCGCCCGGCGCGAGCCCCTACGTCACCGGCGGCGGCACGCGGCCGAAGTACTTCGTGCCCCCCACGAACCCACGGACGCCGACCTGGAAGATGTACGGCACGCCCCCGGGGGTCGTCCCGGGCGACTGGCCCACCTATGCTCCACTCGGATTCGGCGGGTACCGCTTCCCGGCCGTCGGCGCACAGGCCTATCGCTGAGCCGGGCCGGCGGCCCGGGCCCGCCGCGACGCCCCGGGTCGCGCGATGTCGGCCGCCGATCTCCTCCAGGTCACCGAGTCGGGCCTGTACTGCGCGCAGGGCGACTTTCACATCGATCCCTGGCGGCGGGTGTCGCGGGCGATCATCACCCACGCCCACGCCGACCATGCCCGTGGCGGCAGCGACCGCTACCTCTGCGCGGCCCCGGGCAAGACGGTGCTCCGTGAGCGGATCGGCGGGGGCGCGCCGATCGACGTCCTGCGCCCCGGCGAGTCGCTCTCGATCAACGGCGTGACCGTGTCGCTCCACCCGGCCGGCCACGTGCTCGGCTCGGCCCAGGTGCGGCTCGAGCACCGCGGCGTCACCTGGGTCGTGACCGGAGACTACAAGCTCCAGGCCGACCCGACCTGCGCCCCGTTCGAGCCGGTCCGCTGTGACGTCTTCGTCACCGAGAGCACGTTCGGCCTGCCGGTCTACCGCTGGCCCGACCCCGCGACCGTCGCGGCCGAGATCGACGCCTGGTGGCGGGCCAACCGCGACGCCGGCCGCACGAGCGTGATCCTCGCCTACTCGCTCGGCAAGGCGCAGCGGATCGCGGCGCTCGTCGATCCCACGATCGGCCCGATCGTGGGCCACGGCGCGGTGATGCGGATGGTGGAGGCCTACCGCGCCAGCGGTGTCCGCCTGCCGCCGATCGACCGCGTGCCGCCGCGGGCCCGGCGGGTGGGCGACGGCCGGGCGCTCGTGATCGCGCCGCCGAGCGTGATGGGGGGCTCGTGGCTGAAGCTCTTCGGCGAGTCGGCCGTGGCCTCCGCGAGCGGCTGGATGCTCGTGCGCGGCGTCCGCCGCCGCCGCGGGCTCGACCGCGGCTTCGTGGTCAGCGACCACGCCGACTTCCCCGGTCTCATGGCGGCGATCGGCGCCTCGGGCGCGCGCCGCGTGCTCGTGACGCACGGCTTCGCCGACGCCCTCGCGCGGCTCCTGCGGGAGCGCGGCCTCGACGCGGGCGTCCTGCCGACGCGCTTCGTGGGAGAGGCGGCGCCCGACGCAGCGACGAGCGACGACGCCACGAACGTCGATGCCGACGACGAAATCGCCTGACACACGCATGCAATCCTGTTCGGCACGGCCACACCGATCTCTCCCTCTGGGAGAGGGTCGGGGTGAACCTCCACTCCCTCTCCCTCTGGGAGAGGGTCGGGGTGAGGGTGCAGGGAATCCGCGCTCCAGCACCTGCACCCTCACCCGGCCTGCGGCCGGCCTCTCCCAGAGGGAGAGGCACGATGGACAACGCATTCGTCGATCCGCATAGTGCGAGGTGAACACAACCGACATGCGCGCTTTCACAAACCTCTACTGGCGACTCGACGCCACGACGAGCACCAATGAAAAAGTGGTGGCGTTGCGCGAGTATTTCGCCGCGGCGCCGCATGACGACGCGGCCTGTGCGCTCGCGGTGCTCCGCGGCGACCGCCAGCTGCGCGCCGTGTCCACCGTGCAGCTCCGGGAGTGGGCGGCGGCGGCGGCCGGGTATCCGGCGTGGCTCGTCGAGGAGTGCTACGCGCACGTGGGCGACCTCGCCGAGACGCTCGCGCTGCTGCTGCCCGAGCCGGATGACGCGGACGCCACCGGGATCGATGCCGGAACCGGTCTCGCGGCCGTGATGCGGGAGACCGTCGTCGGGCTTCGCGACGCCCCCGAGGACCGCAAGCGGGAGGTCGTGCAGGCCGTGTGGCGGCGGCTCGCGCCCCGCGAGCGGATCGTGTGGCACAAGCTGCTCACCGGGGGCCTCCGGGTGGGCGTGTCGCGGACGCTCGTGGCCCGCGCGCTGGCCGAGGTCGCGGGCGTGGACCAGGCCGTGATGGCGCATCGCCTGATGGGAGACTCCGCCACCGACGCCGCCGGCTTCGCGCGGCTGCTCGCGCCGGACTCCACGGCCGGCGACGACCGGCGGCCGTATCCGTTCTTCCTCGCCTCCGCGCTCGACCGCCCGGAGCCCGCCGCGGTGGCTGAGGATCTCGGGCCCGTCGCCGACTGGCAGGCCGAGTGGAAGTGGGACGGCATGCGGGCGCAACTCGTCCGCCGCGGCGCCGACGTCGCCGTCTGGAGCCGCGGCGAGGAACTCGTCAACGAGGCGTTTCCCGAGATCGTGGCGGCCGGCCTTGCGCTGCCCGCGGGCAGCGTGCTCGACGGCGAGTTGCTCGCCATCCGTGACGGCCGGCTGCTCGGCTTCTCCGCGCTCTCGAAGCGGGCGGGCCGGAAGCGGGTGACGAAACAGGCGCTCGCCGACGTGCCCTGCGCGTTCGTGGCCTACGACCTGCTCGAGGCCGAGGGCGTCGATCTGCGCGACCGCCCGCTCGCGGAACGCCGCGCCGCGCTCGAGCGGCTCGTGCCCCTGTCGTTCAACGACGCGCTCGGCGGTCGGTCAGCCGGCGCCGGCCCCTTCCTCTCGCCGCTCGTCGCCGGCGGCTCGTGGGACGCCCTCGCCGCGCTCCGCGCCGAGTCGCGGGTCCGCGGTGTCGAGGGACTCATGCTCAAGCGTCGCTCGAGCGTGTATGCCACGGGCCGCACGCGGGGCGACTGGTGGAAGTGGAAGATCGAGCCGCTCGAGATCGACGTCGTGCTCCTCTATGCCCAGGCCGGCCACGGCCGCCGCGCCGGGCTCCACAGCGACTACACACTGGGCGTCTGGCACGAGGGCAAACTCGTCACGGTGGCCAAGGCCTACTCGGGCCTCACCGACGCCGAGATCGTGGAGATCGACCGCATCGTGCGGGCCACGACCGTGGAGAAGCACGGGCCCGTGCGGATCTGCACGCCCACGCTCGTGTTCCAGATGGCGTTCGAGGGCGTGAGCGCGTCCACGCGGCACAAGTCGGGCGTGGCGGTCCGCTTCCCGCGGCTTGTCCGCTGGCGCACGGACAAGGAGCCCGCCGACGCCGGCACGCTCGCCGACCTGCGCAGCATGATACGCTGACGCCGGGCGTTCAATCGGCCAGTTTTGGGGCGTTCGAAGCCATGGAAGAGCCGAGTGGCGGACGAGCCGACGCCGGGCCTGCGGCCGCCGATGCATGGAAGGAACCCTGCGCGGCGGGAGCGATGTTCGCCGTCGTCGCGGCGATACTGCTCTGGGGGGCGTTCCGGCCGTTCACGACCCCGCCGGAAGAGCCCACAAGCGGCAGGGCGTTGCTGGAAGAGTCCGCTGACCTCAGCCGTTTTTCCGAGGAGTTCATCAGGTTGTCTCGTGAGCGGCGGCAGATCACCGACGCGATCGACGAACAGGTCAAGGCGCTCGAGGCCCGGCGTGCGGCAAGCCCGGACGGAGCCGCGCTTGACGACGAGTTGCGGCGGCTCCGCCAGGAGTCGCTGGCGGAACTGAAGACGACGAACCGGCTCCTCGCCGCCAAGAACGCCGAGTGGCAGGACAAAAAACAACGCGGCGACGCCGGGCGCCGGGAGCAGATCGCCCGCGCTGCCTACGAGTGGCAACGCGGCCGGTGGCGGGTGCTGGCGATGGCCGCCGTCGCCTGTGTGCTCTCGGGCTGGCTGTTCTTTCGGGCCAACGTCCTGCATCGTCGGCCGGCCGACGCATGGGCTCAGGCGGCGGCCGGTGGACCTCCGCACGCGACCGTGGACCGCGAACTCGCGCACGCGAGCGATCCGCAGTGGAACCAGAAACTCGGGTTCTACGTGTTCCAACTGGCCGTCTGTATCGGCGCCATCCTGTTCGGCCTGCTCGGCTCGGCACCGCCGGCCGGAGCGAAGGATCAGCGTGAAGGGCTCGTTGTTGTCGGCATCGCCGGGCTGGCCATGTCCACGATCTGGCTGTTCTTCGGGTCGATCGACTGGTCCACGTGGAACGCCATCAAGGGGGTGGCGACCGGCAAACGCTCCGCTGGCGACGACGCCGAATCAAAGTCCGATGGCCGCTGACGAGTGCCGGGAACCGCGCCCACCGGCTCCATGACCCGTGGCGACCGAGTCGCGCCTACACTGAGGACGATGACTGACCTCGGGACCAGTGGCGTGGCGACGACGCGCAGATCACGGACGACGGCGCGCTCCCGGCCACCGCAGGAGTCGGCTTGCCCTTCCGGCTCCGCCGCCCGCTTCCGCGCCTGGTTCACGGCCCGCGGCTGGCAGCCCTTCGCGTTCCAGGAGGAGACGTGGGCGGCTGCCGCCGCTGGCACGAGCGGCCTCCTCCACGCGCCGACCGGCACTGGCAAGACGCTGGCCGCATGGCTCGGCGCTGTTGCGCGGTCGATGAATGCGAAGGGAGACGAACGGGATGTGCCTGCCGGCCCGCGGGTCGTGTGGATCACGCCGCTCCGGGCGCTCGCCGCTGACACCGTTCGCGCGCTCGCCGAGCCGCTCACGGGCCGCGACGCCGTGGTGCACGGCTGGACCGTGGCCGCGCGCACGGGAGACACGTCGGCCGCAGATCGCAGGCGGCTCCGTGATCGCTGGCCGACCGGGCTCGTCACCACGCCCGAGTCGCTCTCGGTGCTGCTCTCGCTCGAGGACGCGCACGAGATATTTTCCGCGCTCGACACGGTGATCGTGGACGAGTGGCACGAACTGCTCGCGACGAAGCGCGGCGTGCAGACCGAGCTCGCGCTCGCGCGGCTGCGTGCCCTGCGGCCCGGCCTGGTCACCTGGGGACTCTCCGCCACGCTCGCGAACCTCGGCGAGGCGGTGTCGGCCCTCGTCGGTCCGGCGGGGTCGGGCGCGGCGCGGCTCGTGTCGGCACGGATCCCGCGGAACCTCGAGATCGAGACGCTGATCCCCGAGCCGATGGAGCGGTTCCCGTGGGCGGGGCACATGGGCATGCGGCTCCTGCCGCAGGTCGTGGCCGCGATCGATCGTGCCTCGACCACGCTCGTGTTCACGAACACCCGGTCGCAGGCCGAGCGCTGGTTCGACGCCCTCCGCCTGGCCCGGCCCGACTGGAAGCGGTCGCTCGCGCTCCACCACGGCTCGGTGGACCGCGACCTGCGGAGCCGCGCGGAGGACGGACTCCGCCGCGGAACATTGAAGTGCGTCGTGGCCACGTCGAGCCTCGATCTCGGCGTGGACTTCGGGCCGGTCGAGCAGGTGCTCCAGGTGGGCAGTCCCAAGGGCATCGCCCGGCTCCTGCAGCGGGCCGGCCGCAGCGGCCACGCGCCCGGCGCCACGGGCCGGCTCGTGTGCGTGCCGACCCACGCGCTCGAACTCGTCGAGTGCGCCGCCGCCCGCGGCGCCGTCGAGGCGGGCGAGGTCGAGGCCCGCCGGCCGCTCACCGGCGCCCTCGACTGCCTCGCGCAGCATCTCGTCACGGTCGCGTGCAGCGGCGGGTTCCGCGCCGACGACCTCCGCCGCGAGGTTGCGGGCACGCACGCCTTCGCCGGCCTCGACGACGCCTCGTGGCGCTGGGCGCTCGACTTCGCCGCGCGGGGCGGGCCGGCGCTGGCGGCCTATCCCGACCACGCGCGGATCGCGGAACGCTTCGGCCGCTGGTACGTGACGAGCCGGGCCATGGCCCGCCGCCACCGCATGAACATCGGCACGATCGCGAGCGACGC
>JBJTJO010000066.1:0-3235 GCA_046095965.1 Planctomycetaceae bacterium | reverse complement strand
CTGGCCGGCGAGCGGATGTACTGGCGGCCCGAACTCGTCCTCTCCGAGACCGATGACGGCGGGTCGCGCCGCGCGGATCTCGAGCGCCTGCTCGCCGACAGCGGCCTCGACACGCGGCGCGGCAAGGCCGACACGGAGGTGCGCCTGCTGCCCCCGGTCACGCGGACGAGCGCCGTGACCCGGCCGCACTGAGCGCGACGCCCCGAGGAGAATCGCGATGCCCAGACCCATCCCGAGCGAGACGAACGAGGCCGGCCAGGACTCCTTCCTCGACGTCGTCTCCAACATCGTGGGGATCATGATCATCCTCGTGATGGTCGTGGGCGGCCGCATCCAGCACATCGTCGTGACCGCCCCGGCACGCCCGACCGCCGACCTCGACCGGGAGGTGGCCGACCTCGTGACGACCGTCGCCTCGGCCGAGAGCGAGATCGAGGACCTGCAGCAGCAGACCCGCACCGTGGCCCAGGCCGCCGGCCTCGCGGCCGAGGGACGCCTGCAGCTGGCGACCGCGGTGGCGGCGGCGAAGGTGGGGCTCGCCGAACTGGAGCGCGACGCCGACGCGAAGCGGGTGGCCGCCGCCCGTGCCGCCGTCCGGCGCGAGGGGATCGAACGGGAGATCGCGGCCGCCGACCGCGAGGCCGAGGCCGCGCGGTACGCCCCCGCGACCACCCAGGAGGTGCTCGCCTACCCCACGCCGATCGGCCGCACCGTCAACGGCGAGGAGATCCACTTCCGTCTCGCCGCGGGCCGCATCGCCTACGTGCCGCTCGAGGAGCTGTTCGGCATGGCCAAGCAGCGGACGCAGCGGCACTCCGGCTCGCTCGCCGACCTGCAGTCCCGGATCGAGACGGTGGGGCCGGCGCAGGACTTCACGCTCGACTACGTGATCGAGACGCGGGTGGACCAGGCGCGCGGGCAGGTGCTCGTGCGGTCGCGGGAGTGGGTGGTACGGCCCTGCGCCGCGGAGGTCGGCGAGCCGGTCGATGCCGCGCTCGCGGGCTCGTCGCGGTTCCGCGGCGCGCTCGCATCGGCCCGTCCCGACACGACGATCACGATCTGGTGCTACCCCGACAGCTTCGCCGCCTACCGCCGGGTCCGCGAGGAACTCCATCGCCTCGGCATCCCGACGGCCGGCCGCCCGCTGCCCGAGGGCGCCCCCATCGGCGGCTCGACCGACGGCAGCAAGTCCGTCGTGCAGTGACGACCGGCGCGCCGGCTGTGGTCCGCGAGCGGTCACGGGGCGGTCGGTGTTTCCGGCGGCGCCCACGCGGCGGTGAACCGCTTCCAGGCCTCGCGGCAGGCCGCTTCGTCGCCGATCGCCTGCGCGAGCCGGGCGCGGTGGAAGGCGGCGCCGGCGAGGGGCAGGAGCCGCTCGGCCGCGGAGCGGTTCGCGAGCAGCGGATCGCGGTCCGGCGGGCACCGCGCGAGCACAGTGTCCACGAGGTCGGCCAGTCGCGGGCCGACGAACCACGGCCCCGGCCCGCCGGGTGAGCGCCGGTAGGTGCGCGGGGCGAGGTACTCGATGAGCGGCATGTCGTCGGTGTTGAGCTGCGCGGCCGCGAAGAGATCGCGGGCCGCCGAGAGGTTGCCGCAGTAGAAGAAGGGCATCGTGCCCGGGTCGAACGGGAGCAGGAGCCGGTCGAGATCGCGGTGGTCCATGCCCGCGATCGCCTGGCGGCGGGCGGCCGTGCCGTCGCCGTCGGCCGCGGGCAGGGGCGCGTCGCCCACGTGGCCGGCGAGGGCCACCACGTCCTCGCCCGGCTGGAACGTGCTCCGCCAGAGCGACACGCGGTCGAACACGTCGAGCATGGTCCTGGCGATGATCGCGAACTCCGTCTCCGTGAGCTGGTAGAGCGGCAGCCACTGGACGAACACGCCCCCCGGCTCGAGCCGGGCCTTCGCGGTCGCGAAGTGTTCGCGGGCATAGAGGCTGCCGGCCCCGGAGCGATAGGGCACGAACAGGTCGGCGTTGATCATGTCGTAGCGGTCGCGGGCGGCCGCGAGGTGGTGCCGGCCGTCGGCGACGAGCACGGTGGCCCGCGGGTCGGTGAACAGGCCGCCGGTGACGTCGATGCCGTCCACGTTCGTCATGTACTTCCGCGCCGCCGCCACCACCTCCGGCACCAGTTCGCAGGCGACGACACGGGAGACGGCGGGATGCCGCCGGTCGAGGGCGCTGCCGGCCGTGATGCCCGTGCCGAGCCCGAGGAAGAAGACGCTCCGCGTGCGCGGAAAGACCAGGAGCGGGATGTCGGCCTGGAGCTGCTCCTGCATGCGGGCCCCGGTCGAGCCGAGGCCGTAGTGGGAGTTGATCACGAGCGCGAGGCCGAAGGGGTCGCGGGCCACGCTCACCGTGCAGTCGCTTCCCTCCCGGGTCTCGACGATCTGCCGGGGCAGCGCGTCGGGGTCGGTGCTCGTGACCGGCAGCCGCGCGGGATCGAGCAGCCCGACGGCCAGCCCGAGCGCCAGGCCGGCGGCCACCCGCAGCCGGCCGGCCCGCAGGGCCACGGCGAGGCCGGCCGCGAGGAACAGCACGGCGACCACCTGCATCGACCGCCACATCCCGAACGTGCCGAGCATGACGAAGCCGCCCGCGAGCGCGCCGACGATCGCGCCGGCGGTGTTGACCGCGGAGAGCCGCCCGAGGCTCGAGGCCGGCGGCGTGCCGAGCCGCGCCTCCACCTCGAGGAGAAACGGGAACACGATCCCCAGCAGCGTGGCCGGCACGCCGATCGCGAGGAAGCCGGTGCGAAAGACGACCGCGACGTAGGCGGGCCACGAGCCCGCGGAGGTGACGATCCGCATCGAGTCGGTGAGCCACGCGAACGTGAACGGCGTGACGGCCACGGCGAGGCCCCCGGCCACGAGCACGCCCACGAGCACGGCGGCCGGCGGCACCGCCAGGCGGGCCAGCCGCGTGCTCGCCGCGGCCCCGGCCGCCAGGCAGACGAGCACGATCACGAGGATTGCGGCGAACGTATAGACGGAGTTTTCGAGCACCTGGGACAACATTCGCGTCCAGAGCACCTGGAGGGCGAGGGCCCCGAAGCCGGAGAGAAAGGCGAGCGCCGTGGTGGCGGACGTGCCGAGCGCGGGCGGCTCGGCGGGAGCGGAGACCTCGCGACGGAGGGCGGCGCGGCGCTCGCGTCGGCGTTTGCCGGCCGGAATCACCGGGCGCGGCGCTGGCTGCCGGTCTGGCTGCGGCGCGACCGGCGCTGCGGCCCGCTGCGGC
>JBJTJO010000065.1:0-10391 GCA_046095965.1 Planctomycetaceae bacterium | reverse complement strand
CAACAGCTACGTGATCAGCCGGCGGCTGGCGGAAGAGGGCGTGACCGTCGGTCTCTCCGGGCTCGGCGCCGACGAACTCTTCGGCGGCTACCAGCAGTTCTCCCGAGCGCCGCAACTCTCCGGGTTGCTGCGGACGCTCGCGTTCATCCCCCGCAGCATTCGGTCCGGGGTGATCCAGTCCGTCGGGCTCTGCGTCGATAATCGCGCGGCGGTCGAGAAGTTGGCCGATGCCGTGGCCGGCGATTCCAGCGTGGCCGGCGTCACGCGGGCGGCGCGGCGGCTGCTCTCGGACAAGACGCTCGATACCCTCGGCCTGCGAGCCCGCCGCCTGGGCCTGGCGGCCGACTTCCTCGAGACGGGCGACGATCGCGAGGATCCCACCCTCGACGGCGACGCCTTCAACACCGTGTCGCGGATCGAGATGGCGCACTACATGCGCGACACGCTGCTCCGCGACACCGACGCCAACAGCATGCGGCACTCGCTCGAGGTCCGCGTGCCCTTCCTCGATCTGCCGCTCGTCGAATACGTCTCGTCGCTTCCCGGCCGGGTCAAGGACCACGGCCGCGGGCACGGCAAGCACCTCCTGCGGCATGCCTGCCAGACGGTGCTCAGCGACGAGGTCGCGAACCGGGAGAAGACCGGCTTCACGCTGCCGATCGGCGCGTGGATGCAGAACGAGATGCGCGACTCCTGCGAGGCGGCCATCGACCGGCTCGCCACGATGCCCTTCCTCGACGGGACGGCCGTCCGCCGGCTCTGGAACGGATTCATGGCGAACCCCGGCTCGTCCTACTGGTCGCGGCCGCTGTCGCTCGTGGTGCTCGGCTCCCAGCCCTGGTAAACTCGGGGCTTTTAGGGGCCTTTCGGGCATGTGTGGCATAGCGGGCGTGGTCTGCGCGAACGCGGCGGCAGTCGAGACCGCCGTGCGCGCCATGATGCAGGCCATGGTCCACCGCGGCCCCGACGACGAGGGCTACGAGCGGGTGGCCCTCGCGGGCGGGGCGGCGGGCGAGCCGGCCACCGGCGGCCTCGGCTTCCGCCGCCTGGCGATCATGGATCTCTCGCCGCTCGGCCACCAGCCGATGGTCGATCCAGCCAGCGGCGATGCCATCATCTTCAACGGCGAGATCTACAACGCCCCCGACCTGCGGCGGCGGCTCGCGGCGCAGGGGGCGACGTTCCGCTCGAGCGGCGACACCGAGGTGCTCCTGCGGGCCCTCACGCTCTGGGGCGAGCGGGCCCTCGACGAGCTCGACGGCATGTTCGCCTTCGCCTTCTACCACGCCGCCAGCCGGCGGCTGCTCCTGGCCCGCGACCCCCTGGGCATCAAGCCGCTCTACGTGGCCCGTGTGCCGGGGGCCGTGGTGTTCGCGAGCGAGGTGCGGGCCGTGCTCGCCTCGGGCCTCGTGCCCGACGACCTCGACGCGGCCGGTATCGCCGGGATGCTCGCCTACGGCGCCCCGCAGGATCCGCTCACGGTCCACCGCCACGTGCGGTCGATGCCGGCCGGCACCTGCACGGGGCTCGACGGCACGGCCGCGGCCGGAGCCCCGGAACGGCTGCGCCGCTACTGGAGTTTTCCCGGGACGGCGCCGGCACCGTCCCAGGCGGCGGCGGTGGACCGCGTGCGCCGCGATCTGACCGAGTCGGTCCGGCGGCAGTGCGTGGCCGACGTGCCGCTCGGGGTGTTCCTCTCCGGCGGCATCGACTCCGCGACCATGGCGGCCCTGGCCACGGCGACCCAGGGCCGCGTGGACACCTTCGCCGTGGGCTACGAGGTGGCCGGCGTCGCCGACGAGACCGCGGCGGCCGCGGAGACGGCGCACTTCCTCGGCACGCGACACTTCCAAACGATCGTGGACGACGACTGGGCCATCATGCAGTGGTACGAGTGGCTGAAGGTCGTGGACCGGCCGAGCATCGACGGCCTCAACACCTACATCGTCAGCGGCGCCGTCAAGGACCGCGGCATCACGGTCGCCCTCTCGGGGCTCGGCGGCGACGAACTCTTCGGCGGCTACCCGTCGTGCTGGCGGGTGCCCCGCGCCCGCGCGGCCCTCGCGGGTCTCGCCTGGCTGCCGGCGGGGATGCGGCGGGCCGTCGCCAGCCGCGTTTTCGGCCGCCTGCCCGCGGAGAAGCGGGCCAAGGCAGTCGATCTGCTCTCGAGCCGCGGCTCGGCGGTGGCGCTCACGGCCCTCTCGCGTCGCGTGCTCAGCGACGAGGCCCTGGCCGGCCTCGGCTTCCGGGCCGATCGACTGGGGCTCACGCCCGAGTTCCTGCCCCCCGAGGCCTTCGACGCCTTTCCGACGGCCCGCACCGGCACGTTCGAGCGCGTCGGGCAGGCCGAACTCTCGCTCTACATGGGCAACACGCTCCTTCGCGACACCGACGTCAACAGCATGGCCCATTCGCTCGAGATCCGCGTGCCATTCCTCGGGCAGGAGCTGGTGGACTACGTCGCGGGCCTGCCGGGCCGCACGCGGGCGCCGCGGAAGTCGCAGCCCAAGCACCTGCTGCGCAAGGCCATCTCCGACCGCCTGCCGCCGAGCGTCTTCACCCGGCCCAAGGCCGGTTTTTCGCTCCCGTTCGGGGAGTGGATGCGCGGCCCCCTCCGCGAGCAGTGCGAGTCGGCGATCGACACGCTGGCCGGCTGGGGCGGCATCGACGCGGCCCGCGTGCGACGGGCGTGGGACGACCACGTGGCGAAGCGGCAGTCGGCCCACGGCTCGCGGACGCTCGCGCTCGTGGTGCTCGGCAACTATCTCGCGCAGGCAAAGGCCCGACGACCCGCCCGGCCCTCTCTGCCATCCCATAGCGGTTCAGCATGAGCCTCGCGCGTGAAAAAGGTGCCAGCCACCTTTTTTCTGCCACCACTCGTTTGACCCCGGACTCCCCACCATGACCTGCCGCAACCTCCTCGTCACCGGCGCCTGCGGCTTCGTGGGCTCGACGCTCGTGCGGGCGCTCCGCGCGGCCCGGCCCGACATCGCCATCACCGGGCTCGACAACTTCGTCCGCGACGGCAGCCGCGCGAACGTGGAGCCGCTGCGGAAGCTCGGCGCGACGATCGTCGAGGGCGACATCCGCAACCCCGCGCACCTCGAGGCCCTTCCCCAGGCCGACTGGGTGCTCGACTGTGCCGCGGAGCCGAGCGTGCTCGCCGGGGTGACGGGAGGCGTGTCGTCGTTCGACGTGATGGACCACAACCTCGTGGGCACGATCCGGGTGCTCGAATACTGCAAGCGGCACGGGGCCGGTTTGATCCTCCTGAGCACGAGCCGCGTCTATTCGATCGCGCCGCTGGCGGCCCTGCCGGTCGAGGTCGTGGACGGGGCCTACCGGCCCCGCGAGTTCCGGCCCGACATCGGCCTCACGGCCGCCGGGATCGACGAGCGATTCCCCACGACCCCGCCGCTCTCGCTCTACGGCACGTCGAAGCGCTGCTCGGAACTCGTGGCCCTCGAATACGCCGACGCCTTCGGGTTCCCCGTGTGGATCAACCGCTGCGGCGTGCTCGCCGGCACGGGCCAGTTCGGCAAGGCGGACCAGGGGATTTTCACGTTCTGGATCCGGTCGTGGCAGGCGGGCCGTCCGCTCGCCTACATCGGCTTCGACGGCCGTGGATCGCAGGTCCGCGACTGCCTGCACCCGCGTGATCTGCTCCCCGTCATCCTCCGGCAGCTCGACGGCGGCTCCCCCGCGGCGGCCGCTAACACCGACAATCGTGTCCTGCACGACAAAAGCCTTCGGGGCCGCACCATGACTTCTTCGCCTCTCCCCCTGGGAGAGGCCGGCCGAAGGCCGGGTGAGGGTGCAGGAGCGACGCCAACCAAGCACCCTCACCCCGGCCCTCTCCCAGAGGGAGAGGGAGAGAGCGCAAGCGTCGTGGCAAACGGAACTGCCGCCGATAGCCTCGACCCGCGGATCTGCAACTTCTCCGGCGGCGCGGCGAACGCGATGTCGCTCGCGCAACTGAGCGCCTGGTGCCGCGAGCGGATCGGCCCCAAGGACATCGCCAGCGTGGCCCAGCCCCGCCCGTTCGACCTCCCATGGGTCGTCCTCGACTCCGGCCGCGCCGACCGCCTCTGGGGCTGGCGCGCCGCCACCCCGATCGGCGCCGTGCTCCAGGAAATCCTGGGACAAGGCTGAGCCGCAGTCGGGGTCGGCTTTTGACTCCATTGTCTATCAGGTAGCCGCAAGTCACGACGCAAAGGAAGATGGGGCCAGCAAATCCGGCACCTTTCACTTCGTCACCCTGAAACCGCTCAAGGAGCAGCGTTCATGAGTCGCGAGTTGTTTCAGCGAGTGGCGCTCACCCGCGATGTCGAAGGACAGCATCTCTGCGCCGGCGATATCGCCTATCTCATCGACCATGTGCCGCACCCCGATGGTAGCGAGCCGGGTTGCGTCCTCGAGGTCTTCAATGCCCTTGGCGAGTCGATCGCTATTTTGACGGTGCCCGAGTCATTCATCGAGCCGCTGTCGGCCGACGAAATCCTCTCCGTGCGGCACCTGCCGGAGATCCGGAACCTCGACGGCACTCACGCATCGTGAGCCCGTCGCGTTTTCGCTCCCGCCCCCCTTTGACAAGGACATAAACGTCCGTACACTTTTTGAGTCGATCCAGACTCGGAGGCACGACCGCCATGGCCACGATTTCCTCCGAATTGCCCGACAGATTCCGCGAGCTGCAAGCACATCGCAAATGCGGATTTGCTGCCAGCCCTTGGGGCTGGTCAAACGGCACATGGAACCACGCGATGCAATGGACTCGCGGGCATCGTCTTGATTGACGAGTAGCCCTTCGGCCGCGCCGACCTGGGAAATGTGCGGTGTCTCAACTCTGGCAGCGGTTCACGACTCTGATAGCCGCCGGTGATGTCCGAGTCTCCGAGCACGGCTATGACGCTCTGGTGGACGATGGGCTCACTGTGGATGACGTCCTTGCGGGAGCGGCTGCCGCCGTCGTCGTCGAGGAATACCCTGAATATCCCAAAGGTGCGGCGGTCCTCGTTCTCCAGGTTCTTGCCGACGGCAGCCGGGTTCATGCAGTCTGGGGTGTGCCCCGTGGATACAATCGCCCTGTTGTGCTCGTAACCGCCTATCGACCGGATCCAGAACGTTGGGATTCGACGTTCACTCGGAGAATTCACCCGTGATCGACAAGAAAAAAATCAAGCTGATCCACGAGGGGCGCTACGCAGCGGAAGTCGAGGTCGAGTTGATCGACGACGAAACCGGCTGGTCTCCGTATCTCAGTGTCGCCGATGCGCGAAAACTTGATGCGGTTCGTGCAGCCCTGAAGGCAGGCCGGCTGTCTGACGCGACTGCTCTGGCGCGAGTGTTCGAGCTTTCGCCCGTGTCGCAACGCGAAAGTGCATGACCACGCGATGAAAAGGGGTCGCGGGCAGCGCCAGCGGCAAAGCATCGACGGGACGGGCCGTGCTGGTGGTTTTCGAGATCAAGGGCTGATGACATGAGAAAAATCGTGCGCGTGAGCCGCGGCCGGAAACTTGACGCCGTGGAAGCGGCGCGGGTGCAAAAGGTTCGACGCGACATTGATGAGGAAGCCGCGCAACTCAAGGCGCGGATTCTCGTGGCCGAGGCGAGGCCCGCGCGGGCGACACGCAACGGACCATGAGTTCGCCGGCTTTCTGCACCGTCGTCACCTGTGACCACCTCGCCCAGGCCCGGGTGCTGGCCGAGCGGCTGCGGCGGTTTCACGACGAGCCGCTGTACGTGCTCTGCATCGACGACCTCGCGGCACACGCCGACGTCTCGGGCCTGCCGTTCCGCGTGGTCACGCTCGACGACGTCCTGCCCGCCGCGCAGCGGGCGATGACGTTCTTCTACACGGCGTTCGAGCTCTGCAACGCCGTGCGGCCGCTCGTCCACCGCTGGCTGCTCGCCAACACGACGCACGACCGCTGGCTCTACCTCGACGCCGACATCTTTCCCTTCAGGCCGCTCGGCGAGGCCTTCGAGCAACTCGAGTTCGCGAGCCTGCTGCTCACGCCGCACGCGCTCGCACCGCCGGCCTCGGAGCATGTGAAGTCGCTCGAGACGATCAACCTCAAATACGGCGTCTACAACAGCGGCTGCCTCGGCCTGCGGCGCTGCGCGGAGGCGACCCGCTTCGTGGACTGGTTCGCCGACCGGCTGGCGACGCTCTCGTTCCGGGGCTGGCAGGACGTCTTCGTGGACCAGCTCTGGCTGAACCTGGCGCCGGTCTATTTCGAGGGCGTGAAGGACTGGCGGCACCCCGGGGCCAACGTCGGCAACTGGAACCTCTACGAGCGGGCCCTGGCGCGGGATGGCGACGGCTTCACGGCCAACGGCCGGCCGCTCCTCTTCGCCCACATGAGCAACTGGCGATTCGAGGCCCCCGAGGACTGGACGCTCGGCCGGCCGCTCGCCCCGGGCTCCGATGCCACGATCGTCGCCGAGATCGGGCACACGTATCGCGACGCCCTCGCCGCGGCGGGCCATGAACAGAGCCGCACGTGGCCCTACGGCTTCGGCACGTTCGCGAACGGCCGGCCGATCACGCTCCCGATGCGCCGCGACTGGTACGAGCGGGTGCAAGCCGGAACGGCACCCGCGGGCTCGCCCTTCGACCACCCCGAATGGTTTCGCGGCCCGCGGTACGTGGACTGGAAGAAGTTTGTGCCGCTGTCCGTGAAGCGATTCCTGCACAAGTCGATGACGGACCGGTGAAAGCGACGCGTGCCTCTTCTGCTGCAGGTTGAACAACCTGCAGCTACACCGGGCAGGGGCGGCCAACGTCCTGTGTAGGTGCAGGTTGGCAACCTGAACCCGCCGGAGCGACGGCCACGGGTCTTCGGCCAACCGGCCTACACCGGCGGGCGGTTCGCGCCGGTGAGCTTGCGCCACAGGTTCCGGGCCCGCCACCTCACCACGAACGCCCGGTGCCGCCAGGATGGCCGGTTCATGCGGCGGATGGTGTCGCGATCCGGTTCGGCCGACGTCCGCGGCACGAAGCCGTGGGGCGTGATCCAGTAGCCGAGTGCGGGGATCTCACGGAAGGACGGCGGCGGCAGGCGCCGCTTCTGGAGGTGGATGTAGAGAAACTCGTCGCGGCCAGAGCGGCCCGTCGCGTCGTCCACGAAGTCGCGGCACACGCGGCCGGCGTGCCAGAAGAATGCCTGGAGGCGGTGGTTCCGCTGCAGGAGGAGCGTGTAGCGGCCCGGCACGGCGACGATGTCGGCGACCGCCGCGACCGGGGCCCGCGGGATGCCGTGGTGCTGGAGCACCCGATTGATGCCCGGCCACTCGTCGAAATAGTAGCTGTGGTTCTCGTGCGCGAGCACGGTCCGCCACGGCGTGATCCCCGGTGCCTCGAGCATGAAGAACCGGTTGGCCTCCTCGTCGTTGCGGTAGATCGCGAGGTGGCCGCTCTCCTGCACGCGGGGATGGCCCGCGAAGAGGTCGTCGGTGAGGAAGGCGCCGAGGCGGCCCCAGATGACGTCGAGATCGGTGTGGCCCCAGTGGGTGAAGCCCGCGAGCAGGTCGGCGAACACGAGGCCGTACATCGGCCGCAGGTCGCAGAACTTGTAGACGCGCTCGATCGTGGTGTTCACACCGAGCGCGTCGCCGATGCGGCGGTTGATGTCGGCGGGGTCCAGCGGCAGGAAGCGGACGTTGTCGGGGGCTCCCCGCGGCCGCGCCTGGTCGCTGAGGATCAGCCAGGTGTAGTCCGGGTTCGCCGCGCACGAGGCGAGCGTGAGGTCGAAGTACGCGGGAAACGGTCCCTGCCAGATGACGATGAGCGCGACGCGGCGGCCCGTGGCGGACTTCGTGCCGACGTGTTCCACACCCGTATCGCTCACGGCCGCCTCCCGGTCGCTGGCACGGCATCGGCCGCGATGCCGCGGAGCGCGTCGCGGAAGCGGTCGAAGGCCAGATGGTCCGCGGCCCATGCCCGGCCCGCGGCGCCGAGCGACGCGAGGCGCGCGGCAGGCGCCGCGGCGAAGTCGCGGATCGCCGCGACGGCGGTCTCGAGCCCGTCATCGGGCAGCAGCCAGCCGCAGGGAAAGCCTGTCCGCTCGGCAGCCGCGACGTCGTGGGCCAGGTCGTGGCCGGGCGTGACGAGCACTGGCAGGCCGGCGGCGAGGGCCTCCGCGAGGGAATAGCCGAAGTTCTCGCGGTGCGAGAGCGAGACGAAGCCGTCGGCCGCGTGGAAGGCGGCGGCGAGGTCGGCGCCGGCGAGCGGGCCGACGACGTGCACGCGCCCCGCCGCCTCGGGCGGCACGAGCGCCCGCAGGCTCGCGATCGACACCCCCTCCTCCATGCCCGCCATCACGAGGTGGCCGGCGGCCGGCCCCGCGCGCACGAACGCCTCGACGGTGTGCGCGGGCCGTTTCATCGGGTGCAACCGGCCGACGAAGAGGAGCACGCGGCCGCTCTCGGGAATCCCGTGGGCGTTCCGAAACGCCGACCGGTCCGCCTCGCGGCCCGTGGCGGACGGCAGTTCCACCGGCCAGTGAACGACGGCCATCCGGTCCGCCGGCACCCAGGCCGCCGCCTTCGCCCGCTCCCGGTGCGTGGCCGCGATCACCCGCGACGCCCCCGCGAAGAACGGCCGGCCGCGCGTCGCCAGCCAGAGCCGCTTGGCCGCCGCGTTTTTCTGCAGACCCCAGGGATCGAGGCAGCCCTCCAGAACGGAGAGCCAGGGCTTCCGATGGGCGCGGCACCAGCGCGCCGCCCACGGCGCGTGGCCGCGGAACATCGAGTGCACGACGAGCAGGTCGGCCCCCGCGACGGCCCGTGCCGCCTCCGCGGCCATCCGGGGCGTCACCCAATGACAGGCCGCGTTCAGCGCCCGCGGCCGGCAGGCCACGCGGACCACCGGCCGCTCCTCGCGGGAGCCGGACCGATCCACCGCCCCGTCATCGAACGACAGGATCCGCCCCTCGAACGCCCGCGCGAAGTTGCACACCGAGCGGTGGATGCCGCCATACACCGGATCGTGCGTCAGGCAGACGTCCCAGGTGATCATTGAACATTCACGTCGCAACACCGCCGCTACGGGCAGCACTTGACGCCATCATAAAGAAGTGTACGTTCGTATATTTCTCAACCGCGTCATTGACAGCATCGCCGTCATGTATCGCAGGTCGGGTCTAAGTATCGACTTATCGGTCTCTGGGACGCCAACCGCGTGGCCGGGCCACTCTGATGCCAAGAGACATTCAAGCCATCGACGGAGCCGGCCGGCCCTGCCTCGCCGCTGACTTGGCCGCAACCGGCATGGTCCGGCGCTCGCCATCGACCCGCAAGGGTAACGCCGGCGGCATGAGCGTGCAGGAGAGCTACGTCGACCGGATTGGGCGTGCCGTGACGAAACACACGGTTTATGATGAAAACGGTCGGGTCATTCATGGGCCGCACTTCCGTCCAGGAGGCTTCCGATGAGAGTGTCGATCCTGAATCTTCACTGCCTGAATGCGATCGCCGATGACTACGAGACCGTCGATTCGGTCATCGACGATGTTCGGCGATCCAGCCACGGCAATGTCAATGCCGACGAGATAGCCGCCTGCCTCGTTGAACTTGTTCGCGATGGGCTGGCGGAGCCTTGCCGGTTTGACGAGGTGACGAGCCGCTACGTGCCCCTCCAAGCCGTACCATCGGGGCTCCAAAGCACGTGGTTTCGGATCACCGAACTCGGACGTCGGCAGCTTGATGCAGACTGGGTGGATGAGTGAACGTCATTCCGTCCCTGCAGCCAGCCAGATTCGTCGACGAAACGGCGTCACTCAGCTGCGCCCGCAGATCGCCAGGATCCGGTCAGCCCAGACTTCCTTGGCATAGGGCGCGACCAGCGGCATGCCACGCTCGCCGATCCAGCGGAGATCGGCTTCGCGGTCGTGGATCCAGCGGAGGGCGTCGGCGAAGGCCACGACGTCGCCGGGCGCCACGACCCGGCCGTTGAACTCGGGCCTCACGAGTTCCAGCCCCGCGCCGCAGGCCGTCGTGCAGACGACGGGCAGGCCCGACGCCACCGCCTCGGCGATCACGTGGCCCCACGGCTCGTAGTCGCTCGCGATCACGAAGGCCCCGTGCTCGGCGCGGATCCTCGGCATCTCCGTGGGCTGCACGAAGCCGAGGTCGCGGACGCCCTCGACGCCGACGAGACGCCGCGCGTCGGGGCCCATGCCGCAGCACGTGAGCTCCCACGGGGAGCCGACGAGCGACCGGTAGCGGCGGTAGGCCGCCACGAGCACGTCGATCCGCTTCTCGCGGACGTAGCGGCCGGCGTAGAGAAACCGCCGCGGATACGCGACTCCGGCCGCGCGGGGCGCGAACGACTCCGCCAACGCCGCCGTGTCCAGGCCGTACATCGCGCCCCGCTCGGACCGCGCGGC
>JBJTJO010000064.1:0-17594 GCA_046095965.1 Planctomycetaceae bacterium | reverse complement strand
CGACCTGCTCCACCTTCGGGCCGAGGCCCGCGAACCGCGTCTTCATCGGCTCGGCCTTGCCGGCCGGCCAGACCCAGAGATCGACGTCGTCACCCACCCGCTGGGCCCACCAGGTCGTCGAGCCGACCGAGTCGAGGGCGAGGATCTTGCGATCCTTGCCCTCCTGTGGCCAGGGCTGCGGATAGGTGAGACGCCCGTTCTCCCAGCGGCAGCGGTTGAGATCGGGGGCGTCCTTGACCCACACAAGCTGGGTGCCGGGCGACCCGGCCGGTGCGGCGAGCGCCTTGATGCCGCCGAGCGTCGGAAACGTCTCCTCGGCCAGCCAGCCGTCGGCGCCGAGCCGCTGCACGCGGAGCCGGGGCTGCGCGGAGTCCACGGCGACGATCGCCGGGGCAGCCTCGGCGCCCGCGCCGATGGTGAGGCCACACCAGCCGCGCTTGGCCGCGCCGGCCATCGGCAACGCGTCCTGGCGGCCGACGGCGGTGGCCTCGCCCTTCGCGAGCTGGTAGCGCCGCAGGACGCCCTTGTCGCTGCCCCCGAGCAGCAGGAGGTCGGCCCTGCCCGTGGCTGGGCTCGCCGTCCGCAGGCCTTCGACCGGCTGGTCGTGGATGGTCTGGGCCGGCAGCAGGCTGCCGTCGGCGGCGCACGGATACCACCGCACCACCTGTCGGGCCACGCTCGACCATTCGACGAGGTCGTCGTCGCCGTCGGCGTCGAGATCGGCGAGGTGCCAATCGAGCCGCCCGCGGTTCTCGCGTGGCGACAGCCAGGCCGCGCGGCTGCCACGGACGAGCGGCACCTGCTGGATGCCCTGCTCGCAGCTCACGAGCAACTCGTGCTTGCCGCCGGGCAGGTCGCGGACGAGGAGACAGCCCCCCTTCCCGGTCGGCGTGCCGGCCAGCAGGTCCCAGGACCCCGTCTTCTTCCACGCTCCCTTCGCGTCGGCGGGCTTGTCGGCCGCCTGCGTGTAGATCGAGACGCGGTTCGAGGGATTCGTGAGCACGAGCAGCTCGGGCCGCTTGTCGCCGTCGAGATCGTGGGGCACGGCATCGACCGGCATCTCGTCGATCGACACCTCGCCGTGCGCCCACTCGGGCGCCAGCGGCAATTCGTTGGGCCGCTCCGGATCCTTTCTGTCCTCGCGAGTCCGCTCGGGGGGGGGCAGCCAGCGGTAGAGGTCGATGCGGGCCTGCCGCGGATTGACGACGATCACGTCGTCGCGGCCGTCATTCCCCAGGTCGGCGACGGCGAGCCGCTCGGCGCGGCCGTCGAGCGGGATCACCCGCATCCCCTGCCAGCCGGCGAACTCGGCCGCGGTCACCGAAGCTGCAACGCCCCACACGATGGTCGCCAGGGCTCCGACCAAGGCCCGGCCGCGGTGCTGAAATGGCAGCGTTGTCATCGCGGAGAGGATACCCCGACGGGTTCGGAAACGCCATCAACCTCGGCCGGCAACTCCGCGATCGTGAGGTCACGAAAATCGAGGTCGGTGGTGGGATCGTGGCCCTGCAGGCTCACGTGGCCGGCCGCGGTGCGGGCGCCCTTCCGCGGGTTGTCGGCGGCGGCGCGGTCATCGGTCCAGTCCACGACCTGCTCTCCGTCCACCCACGTGGCGACGTGCCTGCCGCAGGCCACGAGCGTGAGCGTCTGCCACGCGCCGTCGTCGCCGACCACCCGTCGGGCCGGCACGCGGCGGTAGATGCCGCCGGTGCCGAAGTCCGCGGGCCGCGTGCGGTCACCGTCGCTGAATCCATTGTGGATCTGCACCTCGTAGCCGTTGGCAGGCTCGGCGGCCGTGCCGCGGATCGCGCGGAAGAAGATCCCGCTGTTGAGGCCCGGCGCGTTCGTGCGGGCACGGGCCTGGAGGATGAAGTCGCCCCACGTCCCATCGGTCTCCAGGAACCCCCGTCCCCCGGTCACGTGGATGGCGCCATCGACCACCGTGAATCGGCCGGCACCCCCGGGCACCTCGTGCCAGCCGGCCAGGTCGCGCCCGTTGACGAGCGGCGCCGCCCCGAGCGGCCGGAGCAACACGTCCCGAAAGGCGACGGCCCCCTCCTTGAACTGCAGACCGATGTATCCCCGGCGTCGGGCGGCGGGGCGATCGTCGGTGAAGTCGAGCACCTCGCGGTCGTCGAGCCACGCCCGGATCGAGCGCCCCTCGCACCGCACGCGGCACGCGAGCCAGCGACCGTCGCCGGCCACGGCGACGGTCGGCTTCGCGATCCCCACGAGGCTCCCGGTCGGGAACGCCCCGTGCGTGTCGCACACGTTGAACTCGTAGCAGTCGCGCGCCGGATCGGCGGGCTCGGCGAGCGTGCGCAGGAAGAGCCCGCTGTTGCCCCCCGCCTCCACTCGCACGCCGCACCGCAGTTCGAAGTCGGCGAACTCGCTCGTCGTGAGGAGGAGACCGGGCGGCCCGCCGTCGCGGACGATCGTCCCGTCCTCGACCCGCCAGGCCGCCGCGGCATCCTCGACGCCGCCCGGCCGCCAGCCGAAGAGCTTCGCGCCGTCGCAGAGCGCGATCCAGCCGTCGGCGACCTCCGCCGGCGTCAGCCGGTGCGGCCGCGGCTCGTCGGCTCGGGCCACGCCCGGCGCGACGAACAGGGCGAGCCAGCCGAGAACCCGAACCGCACGAGTGATCATGACGTGCCGCGCTACGAGGAGGCCGCATCCGTGCCTCTCACTCGGGGAGAGGCCGGCCGCAGGCCGGGTGAGGGAGCCCGGCCGCAGCATACTCCCGAAGCGCTCTCACCCAGCCCCCTCTCCCCGAGCGAGCGGGGGTCGTGGAGGCCGATCGCGCGGACCGCTACTCGAGTTCCGGCAGCATCGACTCCGTCGCCGCCGCCTCGCGGAGCTTCTCCAGGGCCTTGGCCTCGATCTGTCGCACCCGCTCCTTCGTCACGCCCAGGGCAGAGCCGACCTCCTTGAGGGTCTGCGGCTCCCGCTCATGGTCGAGGCCGTAGCGGCGGATGATGATCGTCTGCTCTCGGGGGTCGAGCCGGTCGAGGAACTTCCCCACCTGCGCGAGCCGGTCGCTCGCCGCGAGCCGCTGCTGGTTCTCGTCGGCCCGCCGGTCGGCCGCCGCCTGGAGCATCTCCATGTCGGCCGCGCGGAACCGGTCCCGCCGCTTGTGCTCGTCCGGAATCGTGCGGGCGTAGTTCTTCATGATCGCCCACGAGGCGTAGGTGCTGAACTTGTTGCCGCGGGCGTAGTCGAACTTCTCCACCGCGCGGATCAGCGACATGTTGCCGTCGCTGACCAGGTCGAAGAAGCTGTCCCCCGGCGACACGCGCCGCTTCGCGATCGAGACCACGAGCCGCAGGTTGGCCCGCACGATCCGGTTCTTGAGCGCGACGATGTCGTCGTAGAGCCGCTCGATCTGGTCCATGAGCCGGGCGCTCGGCCGCTCGGGATCGAGCTGCTCGCGGAGCTTCCCCGCCTTGTACTTCAGGTAGTTGAACTTCCGGAACAGCCAGACCTCCTGCTCGCGGGTGAGCAGCGGCACCTCGTAGAGGCTGGCCAGGTAGGCGGGCAGGCCGCCGGGGCGACGCACGCGCTTGGCCTCGGTCTCGCCCGGGAAGGGCTGCTCGACGACCTTCTCCGCGCTCGTGCGGGCGAACAACGCGTTGGGGATGTGGTCGAGCGGCAGCTGGAGCACGTGCTCCGCCCGCTGCGCGAGGATGATCCGGTAGATGCTCGCCTTCGAGCGGTGGTAGCGCCGGGCGATCGACTCGACCGGCTCGCCGCGGAGGTGATGCTGGAAGATCCGGGCGCAGCTCTCGGGCCGCAGCCGGCCGTCCGCGGCCGGGAACACGGCGTCGTCCGGATGTTCCTGGTCGTGCCGCTTGATCGTGTAGCGGATCGTCTCGACCGACCGACCGAGCCGGCCGGCGATGCGGCGGTGGACATCGGCCGGGCAGGCGCCCGCGAGCGCCAGGCGGCGGGCCCACGAGATGATGCGTCCGTGCTCGTCGTCGGAGAGCTGGCTGAAGCGGCTGCCCCGCTCGATGCGCAGGGGGTTGGAACGCACGAACGCGTCCACGGCGCTGGCCAGGAAGCCGACCCGGCGCCGCCCGCTCACGGTGAACCGCTGCGCGACGAGACCGTGCTCCCGCCAGCGCGAGATCGTCTTCGTGGAGACGTTGAACCGGCGGGCCAACTCCTCGATCGAGAGGACGGAGTCTCCCGCCGGCGGCTCGCAGCCGTACTCGGCCGACCGCACGACCGCCTCCGCGGCCGGCGCCACCCGCAGCCCGGCATCCGGGCCGAGGGCCGACTCGTCACCCGAGAACAGGTGCACCAAGGGACCAGACGTAGTCGAACGCATGACGCTCCTCCTGCCGGCCATTCCCTGCCGGGTGTTGGTCGAGGATTCGCTGGCCGGCCACCCCTGACCCGGCCCGCCACCGAAACCCCGAAAACTGGATCGGTCACCTCGCCGGACGCGATCGCCCGGCGACACTGCTCGGGGTCATCCGTAACCCCGCGTCTCGTCCGCAGACGCAACGGTTATACGCCGCCCGCCCGGAGGTGGTTCGCCGGTTCTCGCCGCGACCGAGTGTCGGCGGCCCGTGCACCCCGTGCCCCGCGCGCCGCAAGGCCAGAGGCCACAACGAGTTCCGCGTCTGTCGCGGACTCCTTGACCGCGGTCCAGAGTGTCCGCCGAGCCCACAAATGGCCGTCACACTGGGCAGGCTGGCGAGGTGGACAGTTGGTGTCGGGCCGCGATTCGTCGGCGTTGGGAGGAGTCGGACGGGGCGGTCCCGGCCGCGCTGCGGGACCGCCCGCAAAACCCGCGCTGCCTTGACGGTACCGCCGCCCGCGGGGATCATCGGGGCTTCGCCGTGCCCGGAACCTCGTGACGCCCCCACGGGTTCGAGCGGGACGTCGACACGGCGTTTCACCGCACCCCGCCGCCGGTTTCCGGCGCCGCCCGGGCGGGCTTCGGCGTCAGGAGGCGCAAGCCATCGAAAAACAGCATCGCATCAACGACCAGATCCGGATCACGCCCATCCGCGTGATCGCCGCCGACGGCGGGCAACTCGGGATCATCCCGACCGAGGAGGCGCTCGGCATCGCCCGCGAGGCGGGACTCGACCTCGTCGAGGTTGCGCCGAACGAGAAGCCGCCCGTCTGCCGGATCATGGATTTCGGCAAGTTCAAATATCAGCAGAAGAAGAAGCATCACAAGACCCACGTCCACCACGCGAAGATCAAGGAGATCCGGCTGCGGCCCAAGACGGGCGAGCACGACATCGAGTTCAAGGTGAACCAGGCCCGCGGCTTCCTCGAGCACAAGGACAAGGTCGTCGTGTCGGTCGTGTTTCGCGGCCGAGAGATGGCCCACGTCGAGGAAGGGCAGCGGGTCATGAAAACAATCCTCACGCAGCTCGAGGCCGTGTCGAAGGTCGAAGGCGCACCGCAGCAGATGGGCCGCCGGCTCGTCTGCACGCTGGCACCGAAGTAGGGCCGGCACGTTCCCCCCACACGTTTCCCCGGAGAAGACAGTCCGATGCCCAAGCAGAAGACCCACAAGGGCGTGAAGAAGCGGTTCCGCATCACGGCCAACGGCAAGGTCAAGCACCGCCGCGCCGGCACGAGCCACCTCCAGGTCCGCCTCACGAGCAAGCGGAAGCGCACACTGCGCGGCACGGGGGTGCTCGCCAAGGCCGAGACCACCAAGATCCACGAGGCCCTCGGCCGGTACAGCTCCTGAGCGGTCGGGGCGCCGCGGTGGGCCGACGCCCCGGGCGGCCTGCCGGATGACGGGCTGAAAACCGGCTCCGCTTGCATTTTTCGGGCGTCGGGCGACATTTGAGGGTTTCCGTCAGGGATCACGAGACCGAGTCATGCGTACCAAAAGCGTCGTTCCCCGCCTCCGGGCCAAGAAGCGGCTGTTCAAGCGGGTGAAGGGTTCGGTGGGCGGCCGCCGCAAGCTGCTCCGCACCGCCAAGGAGTCGATCATCCGCGCGGGCGTCTACGCCCGGCGCGACCGCCGCCGCAAGAAGCGGGATTTCCGCCGCCTGTGGATCGTGCGGATCAACGCGGCGTGCCGCGAGCGGGGGCTGCGCTACAGCCAGCTCATCGCCGGCCTCGAGAAGATCTCCTGCGAGCTCGACCGGCGGACGCTGGCCGAGATGGCCGTGCTCGACCCGACCGGCTTCGACGCGGTCGCGGCCGCGGTCCGCGGGGCGCTCGGCCTGCCGGAGCCGGCAGCCGTCGCGTGACGCCGTGACCGCCGTCCCGCTCGAGTCGTTCCTCGCCGACCTGGAGCGGCTCCGCGCCGATGCCGCCGCGGCGCTCGCCGCGGCGACGGACGCCGCCGCCGTGGAAGCCGCCCGCGTGGAATTCGCCGGCGCCCGCAGCGGCCGGCTCAAGGCGATCCAGAAGGCGCTCGGCGGCCTCGGCACTGCCGACAAGCCGGCCGGCGGCCGGCACTTCAACGAGACGAAGGCCGCCGTCACGGAGTTGCTGGCCGCGGCCCAGGCCCGCCTCGGCGGCGGCGGGACGGCCGGCCCGCCGCCGCTCGACGTCACCCTCCCGGGCACGCCCGTGCCGCTCGGCCACCTCCACCCGATCACGCAGACGATCCGCCGCGTGCAGGAGATCATGGGCCGCCTCGGCTTCGAGAGCGTGGACGGTCCCGAGATCGAGGACCAGTGGCACAACTTCGAAGCCCTGGCGATTCCCGCCGCACATCCCGCCCGCGACCCGCTCGACAACTTCTACCTCGCCGTGGCCCGCGGGTCCGACCCGCTGCTGTTGCGGTCGCAGACGAGCACGGTGCAGATCCGCGTGATGGAGGCCCGGAAGCCGCCGCTGCGGATCGTGTCGCTGGGCCGCGTCTACCGTCCCGACACCGCCGACGCCACGCACTACCCGATGTTCCACCAGGTCGAGGGCCTGCTCGTGGAGCCGGGCACCACCATGGCCCACCTCAAGAGTGTCCTGCGGCTGTTCGCGTCGAGCTTCCTCGGCGGCGACGTCCACGTCCGCTTCCGGCCGTCGTTCTTCCCCTTCACCGAGCCGAGCGTTGAAGTGGACATGGAGTGGGGCGGCCGCTGGGTGGAGATGGGGGGCGCCGGCATGGTCGATCCCGCCGTGCTCGAGGCCGTGGGCTACGACCCGCACGAGGTGTCGGGCTTCGCCTTCGGGCTGGGCGTGGAGCGGATCGCCGCCCGGCGGTACGGTGTGGCCGACATCCGTGACTTCTACCGCAACGACGTGCGGTTCCTCAGGCTGTTCTGACGGCGAGGCCCGCGCATGATCCTCTCGAAGCAGTGGCTCGCCGACTACGTGGACCTGCCGTCGTCCACGGCGGCGCTCACGGAGCGGCTCGCGCTCGCGGGGCTCAACCACGAATCGACCGCCGAGGTGGGGGGCGACAGCGCGATCGAGATCGAGGTCACGAGCAACCGCCCCGACTGCCTCGGGCACGTCGGCGTGGCCCGCGAGATCGGCGTGCTCGAGGGCCGGCCGCTGCGGCTCCCCGATCCGCGGCCCGCCGAGGGCACCGACGAGGCGCGGAACAGTGTCGCGGTCGAGATCGCGGCCGGCGACATCTGCCCCTTCTACTCGGCCCGCGTGCTCCGCGGCGTGCGGATCGGCCCGAGCCCCGCCTGGCTCGTCGAGCGGTTGCGGACCGTGGGCGTGGCGAGCGTCAATAACGTCGTGGACGCGACGAACTACGTGATGTTCGAGACCGGCCAGCCCCTGCACGCCTTCGACCTGGCCCGCATCCGTGGCGGCCGCGTCATCGTGCGGCGGGCCCGGGCGAACGAGCCCTTCGAGGCGATCAACCACAAGACCTACACGCTCGACGAGCGGATGTGCGTGATCGCCGACGCCGAGCGGCCGGTGGCGCTGGCGGGCGTCATGGGGGGCGCCGACACGGAGATCTCGGCGACGACGACCGACGTGCTGCTCGAGTCGGCGCAGTTCGCGCCGCTGCCGGTCCGCGCCGCGGCCCGCGGCCTCGTGCTGGCGAGCGCGTCGAGCTACCGGTTCGAGCGCGGCCCCGATCCCGCGATGGTGGAGTGGGCGGGCCGCCGGGCCGCGGCGCTGATCCTCGACCTCGCCGGTGGCACGCTCGAGCGGGGCGTCGTCGAGGCGGGCCGGCTCGCCTGCTCGCCCGCGGAGATCACGCTGCGGGCCGGCCGCGTGGTCGAGGTGCTCGGCTGCGACGTGCCCGCGGCGCGGCAGCGCGAGATCCTCGTCGGCCTCGGATTCGTCGAGGCGGGCACGGCCGCGGGGGCGACGACCTGGCGGGCCCCCACGTGGCGCCGCGACTGCTGGCGGGAGATCGACCTCGTCGAGGAGATCGCGCGGATCGAGGGCTACGACCACGTGCCCGAAACCGTGTCGATCGCGGCCCGGCCGGTGGAATGGTCGGCCCGCGAGAAGGCGATCCGCCGCGCGGGCGAGGTGTTCGTGGGCGCCGGACTGTGCGAAGCCATGACGCGGAGCGTCGTGAGCGCGACCCTCGAGGCGACGGCGAGCCCGTGGGGCGCGGCGCCGCCGCTCGTGATCGCGCCCCCGCTCGTGCGGGGCGCGGACCGGCTGCGGCGTTCGCTGCTCCCGAGCCTCCTCGAGGCGCGTGCCGGCAACGCCGGCTCGGGGACGGACGACGCCGACCTCTTCGAGATCGCGCGGGCCTACGTGGCCTGGCCACCCGGACACGCCGCGGCGGCGCCCGTCGAGGAACCGCTGCTGGCGACCTGCGTCGTGGGTGGCGACTACTTCCGGGCCAAGGGCCTCGCCGAGGCGGTGCTCGCGCGGCTCGGCGTCACGGCTGCCGGCGCCGGGCTCGAGTGGCGGCCGCTCGAGATCGACCTGCTCGTCCGCGGCCGGACGGCCGAGATCGTGCTCCACCACGGCGGCGGGACGGCGCGGGTCGGCGTGGTCGGCGAGGTGACGGCCGCCGCGCTTGGCGGCCTCGGGCTCACCGGACCGGTGGCGGCGGTCGAGCTGCGGCTCGACCTGCTCGACGTCGCGGTCTCCCGCGAACGCCCGCTCGACCGCCCCAGCGACTTTCCCGCCGTGGAGCGCGACGTGAACCTCGTCGTCGCGGACGACGTGCCATGGGCCGCGGTCGAGGCGGCGATCCGCGCCGGGGGCGGCGCGCTCCTCGAACGCGCGCGGCTCGTGCAGGTGTGGCAGGACGCCGAACGGCTCGGGGCCGGCCGGAAGAGCCTCGTCGTCGCGCTCCGGCTGCGGAGCGCGACCGGCACGCTCTCGGGGGACGAGGCGGCGGCGGCCGTGGAGCGCATCGTGGCCGAGTGCCACCGCCGCACGAACGCGACGCTGCGCACGTGAACGCCGCCTACCGATCGGCGTACACGCGGGTGGTCTCTTCCTTCGTGATCGGCGCGGGGTGGTCCTCGCTCGTCACCTGCACCTGCACGCGCTGGTCACCGGCGCTGCGGCCCTTGGCGCGGACGCGGTAGACCGCCTCCTCGGACGGGGCGAGCTTGGCCAGCGGCTCGAAGGCCACGCTCAGGTTCTCGACACGATGGCCGGTCGGGCCGCGGGCCTCCACCGGCTCGAGGTCGCCCAGCAGCGTGGCCGTGAGGCGGACGCCCGTCGCGGCCTTCGTCCCCTGGTTGCCCACGCGGACGATGTACTCCGTCAGCCCCGCGACCTCGATCGGATCCTCGCTGTCGGCGACCTCGAACACGAGCGCCGCAAGCCCCTCGACGTCGCACACGTGAGCCACCTGGGCGGCGAGCCCGTCAACGCTGCGGGCCGCGGCCACGATCTTCTGCGGGCCGAGCTCCACGGGCATGACGACGACCTCGACGTTCCCGGTTTCGCCCGGCGGCAGTTCCTCGAGGCTCCAGAGCACGCGGTGGGTCCGCTCGTCGTGCCAGCCGGCGTTGTTGGCCCGCACGAACTTCATGCCCGGGGGCAGCTGGGCCGCCAGTTCGACGGAGCGGGCCGGCGCCGTGCCCGCGTTGACCATCGCGATCGCGCACGTGGCGGGGCGCTGGAGGAACCGCCGCAGCGGCATGTCCACATCGATCGCGAGCGTGGGCGCCGTGACCTCCAGCCGCACCGCCTGCTCCACCTCGATGCCGCCGTCGGCCCGGGCCTCGAGCCGCGCGGTGTGCACGCCGGGTCCGCGGGTGCCGAGCACGAGCTCGATCGTCCGCGACTCCCCCGGCTTGAGCTGGCCGACGTCGAACTCGAGCTCGCTGCCCGAGCGGTGCGACACGTGCTCCGGCAGGAAGCCCTCGAGCACGACGCCGGTGGCCACGCCGCTGCCAGGATTGGTGACGGTGATCGTGAGGCCGGCGTCGCGGCCGATGAGCACCGGCTTCGGTTCGGAGCACTGGATCGCCAGCGCCGGCTTCGTGGCCTTCGACCGCACCGAGGCGTCGGCGCGGAAGCTGACGCTCGCCACGCTGCCGATCTCCCCCTCGGCCTGCGGCATGAGCTCGACGATCGCGCGGGCCTGGCCGCCCGGGGCGAGCTCCCCGAGGGACCAGACGAGCTCGTCGCTGGGCACGCCGGGGGCGGCCCGGCCGGGCGCGGCGGGGGGCGTCGTGGTCACGAGCGCCGTGCCGAACGGGACCGTGTCGCGGAGCGTGACGTCGTGGGCCGTGGCGCTGCCCACGTTGCGGACGAGAATCTCGTAGCGGGCCGGCTTGCCCACCTGCACCTCGCGGGGGCCGCGCTTCTCGACGGTGAGCTGCGGCGACTGCACGCCCTCGAGCTGGATCGGTCCCGGGCGGCCCTGGCCGGAGGTGTTGGCGGCGACGGGGGCCGCCGCGCGGTCCGGCGCGCCCCCCGGCACGACCGCCGGCGCGGAGGCGAACGGCACGTCGGCCGCGTTCGCGGCGGGCATGGCCGCCGGCGGCTTCGCGGGACTCGCGACCGCGGGCCCGAGCGTGGCAGGAGGCACGAACGGCGCCGGCGCCGCCACGGCGAACGGCGTCGCGGCGAACGGCGCCGGCGCGGCGCAATCCGGTTCGACGAGCGGCGCGGGGACGGCGGGAGCATGCGCGGGAGGACCGGTCGGCGCCGCCGCGACCGGTGATTCGGGAGCGGCCGTGTCGCGCGCGGGTTCCGCGTCGCCGGCGATTCGCAGTTCGAGCGGTTCCGGATCGCCGAGCGGCGTCTCCACCGCGACCGGCTCCGCCTCGGCGGCGGGCGCGGCGATGGCCGGAACGATCTCGTCCTCCGGCGGCAGCTCGAGCCGCGCCGGCGGACCTCGCTCGGGCGCCGGATCGCGTCCCACGGTGTCCACCGCGGGGCCGACGGGTGCCCGATCACTCGAGAACCGCGAAAGGGGCCGCCCGAAATCCGGCTGCACCGCCGCCGGTGCCTCGAGTGACGCCGGGGCGACCGCGGGATCGGAGACCGGCGGCCGCGCCGGCGCCGCCACGTCATCGGGGACGGTCACGCGCGGTTCGACGTGATCGCGACCCCGAGGCTCCCAGCCCTGCCCGTCGGCAGTCGCCGCCTCCGTCACGGCAGGAGCGGCGGAGGAACTGTCCGGGACGCGCGTGCGGCCGACGCCGAGGGTCCACACCAGGCCGAAGCCCAGGCACCCGCAGACGAACGCGCCGAGCACGACCGGCAAGCCGCCGTGGCGCGGGGGCACGACCAGATCCTGGCGAGAGGCTCGCTGCGGTGCCGACATGGCGAATCCCTTCCTGGGGCTAAAGGGCGGCCGCGGGTCATCGGGAATGGCCCGCGGTGCCGTCACCGGGGCGCGACGGCGCCTGCCGGGGCCGGGGAGGTAGCAGATGGCGCCCGGCGGGAGAAGCCCGGTCCCGGCGGCCGGGGCGGTTCAGGTCGCGGTGAGAAGATCGCGAAGGTGGAAGTGGTGTTTGCCCAGTTTTCCACCGTAGTTGCCGGCGGAAATGGCCGGAATGCCGGGCCCGGCGGCGGCCCGGATGCCCGCGGCCATCGCGGCCGCCACCGCCGGCGGATCGACGCCGTCGATCACGATCTCGAGGGCACACGCCGCGGCGGCCGCGAGGTGCGTCTCCACCCGCCCCACGAGCGCCGGACAGAAGGCGTTGTTCGTGCTCGCCCGCAGGGCCGCGTAGCGGGAACCGACCTTGCTCCCCGACCGGACCACGCCCCCGGGAAACGGCGTGATCGTGCCGGGCACCGCGGCGCTGGCCGCGACCGCCCGCCGCGCCGCGTCGAGGCCCGCCTCCAGCGACTCCCCCTGGAGGATGACGTTGCCGCCGCCGACGCCGGTGCCGATGCCCGTGGACTCCTCGACGAGGAACTCGCCATCCATGACCGGCACCCGCCAGAACCGCCGGCCGCCGACCACGTTGGACTTCTCGAATCCGTCGCCGAAGAAGCGCACGTGCCCCCCCAGCGGCGCCCGGTCCGCGGCCTCGGGCAACCCGTCGAACACGGCCGTCGTGGGGCAGGTCAGCAGGCACTGGGCCGTGCGGTTGGCCACGGCCTTGGCGACGCCTCCGGCCGAGAACGCGAAGGCCAGGAGAACGACCCCCGGGCGGCCGTCGGGAGTCTCGTCCGGGCCCAGGCGTTGATCGACGCCCACTTCCGCATCGCAGCCGATCACGCTCGTGCCGTAGCCGCAGAAACTCGCGGCCGCCGCATCCAGCCAGTGCGCGTCGTGGGCCGTGACGACGAGCCGGCAGAACCGCAGCGTGAACGCCTCGGCGTAGGTGGCGACGATCTCGGTGGGACCGATGCGCATGCCTGCCGGCGACGGTCGCCGTCCTGAAAACGCCGCGCGGTCCGGTTCGCGCCGGCGGCGCCTGCGCGTATGCTAACCGGTCTTCCGGTCCGGCCACCATGAAGCCTCCGCGGCGCCCGCGGGGGATCGACGCCGGACCGATCCGCCCGGAAGGAAGCCTCGCATGAAGTTCCTCCCTGTCCGCATCCTGCCCCGACGCATGCTGCTTGCGACTCTCGCAGTCTCGGCCGCGCTGCTCGCCGTGCCGACGCCGGCCGCCGACCTTCCGGCCGGGCTCGCGGGGAGCGGCGCGGCGCTCGTCCCGGCCGACGCCGCGTTCTTCTCCGCCACGCTCCGGGTCCGCGAGCAGTACGACCGCTTCATGAAGAGCAACGCCTGGGCGGCCTTGCGCGGCATCCCAGCGGTCAAGCGCGCGCTCGACTCCTTCGAGGAGCAGCGGACCATGCCCGGCAACCCGCTGTCGATGGTCGATGCGTTCCTGCAACTCCCCGAGAACGCCCAGGCAGCGGAACTGCTCGCCGACCTGGTCGCCACCGACACGTTCGTCTACGGCGAGCCGTCGTGCGCGGCGTTCATGAAGCTCGCCCGCCGGCTCTCGGCGGCGGCCCAGGCCGCCGGGGCCATGGGGGCTGACGGTGGCTGGATCATCGAGGAGGAGATGGACATTTTCCCGGACGAGGACGACGACGGTGGCGAGGCGGCGGCGCCAGCGGCCGCACGGGGGCCGCGCTTCCAGATCCAGTTCGGGGACGACGCCGTGGCCACGTCCCCGGCTTCGGCCGGAAAGCGGCTGGTCATCGAGACGCTCATCGACAACCTCGACCTGCTCGTGATGCCCGACGTCGTCTGGGGATTCCGGACCACGATGCCCGAGGCCGCGAAGGCCCAGTTGGGACGGCTCGAGGTGCTCGCGCGGATGGCCACGGAGCAGAATCCAGACCTGGCGCAGGCGATCGTCCGCGCAAAGGTGGGCGGGGGCGACTTCCTCGTGTTCACGGTGCGGGGCGCGTCGCTGCCGTGGGACGAGATCGAGCCCGCGCTGCGCGACGAGGCCGACGACCTCGACGGGTTCGAGGATCTGCTCGCCACGCTCCGCCGGCTCGACATCTGCGTGGCCCTGGGCGTCGTCGGTGACCGCGTGATCCTCTCCTTCGGCGACTCGACGGACCACCTCGTGAAGCTCGCCGCCGCCGCCGGCAAGCGGCTCCTGGACCAGCCGTCACTCGCGCCGCTCCTCGCGCTCCACGACCGGCCGCTCACCGGCATCGGGCACCTGAGCACCGAGATGGTCGGGGCGATCGCGGATTCGCCGGACGACCTGGAACGGCAACTCGACGTGCTCGAGCAGGGACTCGGGATCGCCGGCATGCCGGTGGAGGCCATCGCGGCGTGCCGGACGGTCGTCGAGCGGTTCGCGGCGGCCATGGCGGCGCGGATGCCGGAGCCGGGGGCGTGGACCTCCTGCGCCTGGATGGCCGACTCGGGCTACGAGGGCCGGGTCTGGAACCGGTCCCGCAATCAGCCGGTGGACGGCTCGCGGCGGCTCGACCTGGTCGAGCATGCCGGCGGCGCGCCGCTGGCGGTCGTCGTCTCCCGGCTGAAGTCCGACCCGCGGCTCGTCGGCGACCTGTCGGACTTCGCCGGCGGCCTGTGGTCGCTCGTCGAGGAGCATGCGCTGCCGGCGCTCGGGGAGGAGGAGCGCGACAAGGCAGAGGCGTTCGCGGACCGACTCGAGACGCTCGCCGGCCGGCTGGCCGAGTTGCTCCGCGACAAGCTCCTCGCGTCTCTCGCCGACGGCCAGGTGGGCCTCGTGTTCGACGACAAGTCGCGCACGAAGAAGCCGCACGCCGACCTGCCGGCCTCCGCCGAGGCGCTGCCGCTGCCCGAACTGGCGATCGTGCTGCCGCTGAAGGACGCGAAGCTCTTCCGCGAGGGGCTGAGCGACCTGTTCGCGCTCGGCGACGACGCGGTCGCGGCCCTGCGCGAGATCGATCCCGACGCGGTGCCGCGTGACTCCCTGCTGCCCGATCCCGAGAAGGCCAAGGTCGCCGGCGGCACGGTGTGGTCGTTCCCGCTGCCCGAGTCCGGGCTCGACGAGCAGGTCCGCCCGGCGATCGGCGTGGGCGACCAGGTCGCCGTGTTCGCCCTCGCCCCCAAGCAGGCCGGGCGCCTGCTGTCGGCCGCGCGGATCGAGACCGGCGCCCCTTTGCCGACGTGCGAGGAGCCGCTCGCGGCCGCGGCGGCCGCCGACGTCGCGGGCATCGTGGACGCCCTGAGGCCGTGGATCGTGTACCTGACGCGCTACGGCTGCGCGAGGGAACGCGACGGTGACGTCGAGGCCGACGCCGAACTGCGGGCGGCCGACGAGACGGAGCAGGCGCGGGACGCGCTGCAGGCCGTCGATGTCGTGCTCGAGGTCGCCAAGTGCCTGCGGGCCGCCGTGTCCGAGACCGCGGTCCGCGACGGCGTGCTCGTGACCAGTTGGCGGAACACCATCCGCGACCTGCCGCAGAAACCCTGACGCCCGGGATCAGCCCGCCGCGCGGCGCACGAGGCCGCGGGTGAGCGTGTCACCGCCGGGATGGCCGACCTCGACGACGTCCACAGGCGGCGGCGGGGGCAGCGTCGCGGACGGATCGGGGACCCCGCCCGCCTCGCGGGGCGCCACGAAGGCCCACGTCTCGTCGGCGAGCCCGGCGTTGAACAGCGTGCGGAAGACCTGCGGGCCGCCCTCGACCAGGAGGTTCGTGAGCTGGCGGCGGCCCAGTTCCGCGAGCAGGTCGCGCAGCCGCCCGGCGGGCGCGGCGGCCGGCGAGCGCCACACCTCGCAGCCCGCGGCGCGGAGCGCGGCGATCCGGTCCGTCGGTGCGTCGGGCCCCACCGCCACGAGCACGGGCGACTCGCGGGCCGTCCGCACGAGGCGGCTCGAGACCGGCAGCCGGGCCCGGCCGTCGAGCACGATCCGCACGAGCGGCCGCAACGCGGTTTCGGTGACCGCGCCGGGCTCGGGCCGGGCCGTGAGCAGCGGATCGTCGGCGAGGACGGTGCCGCTCCCGACGGCGATCGCGTCCACCCGCGCGCGGAGCGCGTGCACGAGCGCCCGCGACTCCGGCGACGAGATCCAGCGGTCGCCGCCCGGCGGCAGCGCGACGCGGCCGTCGCGGGTGACGGCCCACTTGGCGATCACCCAGGGCGTGCCCGTGGTCACGAGCTTGCGGAAGGGCGCGGTGAGCCGCCGGGCCTCGGCCTCGAGCAGGCCCGTCTCGACGTCGATTCCGGCCGCGCGGAGCGTCGCGATCCCGCCGCCGGCCACGGCGGGAAACGGGTCGCCGGCCGCGACCACGACGCGGGCGATCCCCGCCGCGACGATGGCGTCGGCACAGGGGGGCGTCTTGCCGTGGTGGCAGCAGGGCTCGAGCGTGACCACGAGCGTCGCCCCGCGGGCCCGGTCACCGGCGGCCGCGAGCGCCATGGCCTCGGCATGCGGGCCGCCGAAGCGGTCGTGCCATCCCTCGGCGACGACGCTGCCGTCGGCCCCGAGGACCACGGCCGCGACCATCGGGTTCGGCTCGACGCGGCCCTCGCCCCGGCGCGCGATCTCGAGCGCCCGCCGCATCGCGGCCACTTCGGCGGCGGAGACTCGTTCCGTCGGCTGCATCCCGCGGCCCCTCGTGTCGTCGGCCGCCGCGACTCCGCCGGCGGATGAAAGCGCTCTGGTGTCACCGTAGGATATCCTTCGCAGCGTCAGTTCCGACCGGGAGTCTCGCCGAACCATGACGACGTCCGTCCGCTCGCTCCACGACCACTGCCGCCGCATGGCCGAGCGGGCCCGCCGGGCGGCGATCGATCTGGCGTCGATCCCCGGCCCCCGCAAGTCGGCGGCGCTGCGGGCCGCCGCGGCCGCGATCCGCGCCGACACCGCCGACATCCTCGCCGCGAACGCCCGCGACGTCGCCGCCGCGCCCGGCTACGGCCTCGCGGCGGCGGCGGTCGATCGCCTGCTGCTCGACCCGAAGCGGGTGGAGGGCATCGCCGCCGGCGTCGAGGCGGTGGCCGGTCTCCCCGACCCCGTCGGCGAGGTGATCGAGGCGGCGACGCGGCCGAACGGGCTCGTGGTCGAGAAGGTCCGCGTGCCGCTCGGCGTCGTGTTCTTCGTCTACGAGTCGCGGCCCAACGTGACGGCCGACGCGGCCGCCGTGGCCGTGGCCGCCGGCAACGCGATCATCCTCCGCGGCGGCAAGGAGGCGGCCCACTCGAGCGCGCGGATCGTCGAGAGCGTGCGGCGGGCCCTCACCGCGAGCAGCCTGCCGGCCGACTGCGTGCAGCTCGTGGACACGCCCGACCGCGAGGCCGTGGGCGAGTTCCTGAAGCTCGACGACCTCATCGACATCGCCATCCCGCGCGGCGGCGAGGCGCTCATCCGCCGCGTCTGCTCCGAGGCCCGGATGCCGGTCCTCAAGCACTTCACCGGCAACTGCCACGTCTACGTCGATCGGGCCGCCGACCTCGACATGGCCGAGCGAGTCACGGTCAACGCCAAGTGCCAGCGGATGGGGGTCTGCAACGCCGCCGAGTCGCTGCTCGTCCACCGCGACGTGGCCGCCGCGTTCCTGCCGCGGATCGCCGCGGCCCTCGCGACCCACGGCGTGGAAATCGTGGGCGACGCCGCCACGCGGGGCCTCGTGCCCACGGCGGGCGCCGCCACGGAGGCCGACTGGGCGACCGAGTACCTCGGCCCCAAGATCTCCGTGGCCGTCGTCGATTCGCTCGACGCTGCGATCGACCACGTGAACCGCCACGGCTCGCGGCACACCGACGCGATCAACACGGCCGACCGGGCCGCCGCGGAGCGGTTCGCGGCACGGGTCGACACGGCCGTGGTGATGGTGAACGCCAGCACGCG